>CAZDEJ010000087.1:0-9239 GCA_964504395.1 uncultured Halobellus sp.
CAGGTCCCGAAGCTCGTCGGGGTCGATGTCGACGACGGGCATCAGTAGGTCACCTCCGCGCCGCGGAGGAAGTCGAGATCCGCCAACGTGCCGTGGAGGTCGCGGATGTCCTCCGCGCCGGTGGTGAGCATTGCGAGCCGCTCCAGCGCCAGCCCCCACGCCATCACGTCGTGGTCGACACCCAGCGGCTCCAACACCTCGTCGCGGAACATCCCCGAGTTTCCGATCTCGATGAGTTTCCCGGTGGTGGGGTGCCGCCCGAACAGCTCGAACGACGGCTCGGTGTAGGGGTTGTAGTGCGGTTTGAACTGGATGTCGGTGATCCCGAACTGCTCGTAGAACTCCACGAACGTCCCCATCAGGTCCCGCACGGAGAGATCCTCCGCCATCACCCACCCCTCGATCTGGAAGAACTCAAGCAGGTGAGTCGCGTCGAGAGTGTCGTTGCGGTAGACCTTCTCCACAGAGAAGAACCGCTGCGGCGGGTCGAGGTCACCGACCTGCTCGCCGGAGAGATAACGCATCGAAAGGGACGTGGTGTGGCCGCGGAGCGCGACCGCCCGCGCGAAGTCCTCGGACCACGGGGAGTGGTAGCCGTCGCCGTCGCTGCCGACGCCCTCGCGGTGGGCGGACTCGACGCGATCGACCAAGCCGTCGGGGAGGTCGTCGATCGGCGGGGTGTCCAGGGCGAACCGGTCCCAGTGGGTTCGTGCGGGGTGGTCCTGGGGCATGAACAGGCAGTCGTTGATCCAGAAGTCCGCGTCGGCGTGGGGGCCGTCCATCTCCTGAAATCCCATCCCGACGAGGACGTCCGTCACGCGGTCGGCGGTCTGCCGCAGGACGTGGGTGGTGCCGCCCTGGACCGCGGGCGCGTCGGCCTCGACGTTGTACTCGGCGAACTCGACGTCGTCCCACTCCCCGGAGGTGAGGAGTTCGGGCGTCAGCCGGTCGACGGTCTCGGCGGCCTCGACGCCCTCCATCAGCGCAGTCACGCCCGCGTCGGTCAGTGTGGCCGCCCGCTCGGTCCGGTCGTGACGCGCCGCGAGGTTCCGGGAGACCAGTCGGTCGAGGACGTCGCTGTCGACGTCCGCAACGTCCTCGTCCGCGACGAGCGCGGCCAGCGCCTCGGCGTCGGGGTCGGCGTCGGGGTCGGCGTCGGGCTCCGCCGAGAGGTCACCGCCGTCGATCGTGCCGTACGCCTTCCGGCCGAAGTTCGCCAGCGCGATGTCGACCGCGTCGCCGGCGAGGTCGGCCGCGCCGAGCACCTGTCCCATCGGGACCGCGTCCTCGTCGGCACCGGCGTCGACCGCGGCGCGGTAGAGCCGGGTCTCCGGCAGGCCGTCGTCGACGTACGTGCGGCCCTCGTCGGTGAGTTCGTACTCGACCGTCTCGCGTTCGGCCACCTCGAGGAGACCGTCGTCGCGCAGTTCGAAGACGGCCCGCGTGGCGGTCTCCGGTTCCAGCCCCGCCTCCGCGGCGAGTCGGTCGATCGGCGTTTCCTCCGTCGCGCTCGCGGCGTTCAAGACCGCGACCTGTGGTTCGGGGAGTTGCATCTGTGGGGTACCGGGTCGTGTCGGTCGTTGTGGTGGCTACCGGCCGGCCAGCAGTTAGGGGTTCCGAAGAGCGGGCGCCTCCGTGCGGCGCGCCCACACCGCCGTCCGAGCGTGGTCGGTTACGACTGGTCGCAACGTACAGTCGGCACGGCTGATACTGTCGGCTATACCTACGTGAAGATTTTCCACACCCCGGGGGTGTCGAAACGCTTCACGCGACTACGGCCGACAGTATGAACGAACGCTCTTCGGCACTGGGACACGCCGCCCGCGGGCCGAGATCGCGTCCTACCTCCGGGCGGTCGCGGACAAACTCGACGGCGACGGCCCGATCACGCTGACCGCTGGCGAGCAGTCGGTGACTGAGGACCCACCGGAACGGCCCACGTTCGAGGTGAAAGCCGAGCGTGACGGCCCAGCCGACGACGCGAACGAGCGCAGCAAAAACTCGGTTCTATTCGTCGCCGGGTGCGACGCCCCGCCGCGACGATTCAAGCGAGATGTCGAGATCCTCCAGCAGCGCCTCCGCCTCCTCGCGCTTCTCCTGGTGGTCCTCCAAGAACTCCCGCATCAACTCGGCGGCCTGCTCCTTGCAGCCGCCGCAGAGCCGCTCGCCGCCGACGCACTCGTCGTAGACCCGCTTTGCGAACTCGTCGTCGTCGCCGGCGAGCAGGTATGCGTACAGCTCGTAGACCGGACACTCGTCGGCCTCGCCGCCGAGTTCGCGCTGTTTTTCGGCCGTGTCGCGGCCGCCCGTGGTCGCCGCCGTCACCTTGTCGTAGCCCTCCTCGGGGTCGTCGAGCAAGGAGATGTGGGAGGCCGGGATCGACGACGACATCTTGCCGCCGGTGAGCCCGGTCATGAACCGGTGGTAGATCGACGACGGCGCGACGAAGCCGTAGCCGCCGTGATCGAGTTCGACCTCGCGAGCGAGCTCCTCGGCCGCCTCGGGGTCGAGGTCGAACGCGTCGACGTGGGCGTCGTACCGCCGCTTCTCGCCGTCGATCGCCTCGACCAGCGCCTCGAAGGCGTCGTCGGTGGCGTTGGCGTCGAGGAACCGCACCCGGGGGCGGAGCGGCTCCATCCCGGCGTTGTCGAGCGTCTCCGCCACCGATTCCCGGACGTCGTCGGCGACGACGACGCCGAGAGCGTCCAGCGCGTCGGCGTCGGCGTCCCGGAGCCACGCCGCCGCCTCCTCACACCGCGGGCGGTCGGGGTCGTCGGCGTACGCGTCGCGCTCGTCGTAGACCGCGCCGGCCAGCGCGCGCTCGGCGTCGGTGAGCTCGAAACTCGCGTACGCCTCGGTGACTTTGAAATACCGCATCCGTGCGGCTAGGTCGCGGGCGAACCGGACGTGGGGATCCTGGTCGGGGCCGACGGGGATCACGGTCGGCTTCGGCGCATCGAGTTGCGGGTAGAGGATGTCCGCCATCTGGGTGACCACCGACTGCATGTGCGAGACGTTGGTCTCGCCGTCGAACCCGTAGATACCTTGGAATTCCGAGAAGTTGGCCTTCGACCCCAACTCGAAGGCCAGGTCCTGAAGCCCGCGGTTCTCGGATTGGCGGTAGAGTTCGCCCTCGTCGGGGTCGAATCCCAGCGCCAGCAGACTCAGGAGGTAATCGCGGGCGTGGTCGTCGATCTCCGTCCACGTCATTCCGCGGGCGGCGTGAGCCTCGAGATCGGCGATCAGCCCGTAAGCGTCGGCGCCCCGTGCCTGATGCCAGATGATCTCGTCGAACACCAGTTTGTGGCCGATGTGTGGGTCGCCGGTAGGCATGAACCCGGAGAGCACCGCGGCGTCGCCACCCTCGCGGAGCGCGTCGGCGACGGGAGTGTAGTCGCGATGGCCGAAGATGACCCCCCGGCGCATCAGGTAGTGTGGGTTCGGCACGCCGGAGAGCACGTCGTCGAACTCCCCGATGCCGAACTCCTCGAAGAGGCTCCGGTAGTCCGACACCGTCGAGGATCCCCACGGGTCGAGCGCGACGTCGTCGGCACCGGCCGCATCCTCCGTACCGCCGTCGGGGGCGACCGACGTCGTATCGTCGTCAGCCGGGTGTACCGGGTGCCCCCGGTCGCGCGTCTCCTCGGCGACCGACGGCGTCGCCTGTCCGTCCTCGTCGCGCCGGGGGGCGTCGTCTCGTGTCATAGGGTAATTCGGGCTACCGAAAGCCAGCCTATCCGTCCGTTCACCGCGGTGCGCGCAAAAACCATTCGCTTCCGGACCCCGCCGGCCAGCCGGACGTCCAAGGAGAGGTCCCGCGGGGCGACAGTGTGGTCGGGGCCGACAACCCGGACCAGGTCCGCGGAGTGCTCCAACGAGTCGACGTCGGAGAACGTCCGATACACCCGGAAGTCGGCACCGAACTTGAACCCGCTCTTGGGGACGACCCCGCGGCCCCGGAGTGCGGCGTAGACCCGTAATCGGCGGTCGAACCGCTCGCCTTCGACGTCGTGGGCGCGGTCGACGACGGCTTCGGGATCGACGGCCAGAACGCCCCGCTGGGCGAGGTACGCCGCCTCGACGAGGGAAAGCTGAAGCGGCCCCGAGTCGGCGTTGCGGCCGAACAGCCGCTGGCCGTAGAACCGCGACTCGTAGAGCGCTTCGGCGGCCTCGTAGCAGACGACCCGGTCCTCGAGGAGGTCGGCGTCGACCGATCCGGGGAGGTCGGTGTCGGCGTCGGCGTCCCGCTGTCCCCGCCGGTCCCCCGCCGCGTCGTCGGCACCGATCTCGGGGGTGGCGTCGGTCTCGAAGTAGGTGAGTTCGCCGTCCTCGTCGACGATCGCCACGACGGCCCCACCGAGCGACGCCGCCGCGACACCTCGTCGTTCGCCCACCACGCGAATCCGGTGGGCCACCACGTCGTCCCACGGGCCCTTCCCGCGGGGATAAACCACGAAGTCGGCCGGCGGTGTATCACCCGTGGCGTCCTCGTCGCCGACGCCCTCTGCCGCGCGCGGATCCCCACCGTCGACCCCGGGCCACTCGGGGCGCGCGGGCGAGAGGTAGAACCCGCGGTCCCGGAGGTCCTTGTAGACGGTGAACCGTAGCGCGGTCCCGGTCCGAGCCAGGAACGCCCGGAAGCCGAGTCGGTCGCCCCCGGTGTCGGACCCGGAGTCCGAGGTCGAACGCGATACGGACGCCGACGCGTCGACGACGGCGTCGAGGTCACCGCGGGAGAGCAGGTGTGCGGCTTCGACGGGCGCCAGCTCGATCCGGTTGCGGTCGAGCGGCCGGCCGTAGCCGTGGGCGTCGTAGAACCGCTGTCTGGCGTCGCCGCCGACGCGGACCACGCCGTCGGCGAATGTCCCGTCCATACCCGATGTGGCGGCCGGCCGCAACATAGGGGCTACGGTGCGGCCGCGCCGCGGCGGGCGGGGACCGCCGCGAGAACGTCGATCCCGGGACCCACCACGTCCGGAACGACGTACCGGTCGGGCCACGCGCCGGGGGCAACGCGGGTCCGTGTTCCGCTCGCGTCACCGCCGGTCACGAGGCTGCTCATGCCGAGTCCGTGGCCGTCGGGGTCGTGCGGGTCGCTGTCGACGCGCTCGCCCACCGCGTCGAACTCAGCCCATCCTGCGGCACCGTTTCGAGGGGAAGGTCCACGGCTTCAGCCGTGCCGTGGGATGAATCCGACACCAGCCGAAACGACTAGGTCAGTTCGCTCGATCGGTCGAGATACCGAGTCCGAGGGACGGATACGCACGCGATCGTGGCGGTAGATGGAACCCGCTATCTCGGTCGGGGGTCGCACTGGCACGACCCACGACCACACCGTCGGTGAGTGGGGAACCGCTCCGTCGTGGGCACGGTCTGTGACCGTGGAACCCGAACTTCACTCGTGGGAGGATGTCAGTCCGTGAACGCCGCACAGGTCCCGTCGAGACACCGCCGGCCGCGGTCGGTCTCGACGGTCGGTAACCCGCAATCGCACCCGCCGTCGACGACGCCGGCGGGGATCGCGAAGGCGGTCTCGCAGTCGGGGTAGGCGTCACACCCCGCGAGCAGTCGGCCGCCACGCCGGATGATCCGGAGGTCCGAACCACACTCGGGACAGGTCCACTCGCGGTCGAACCGCTCGCGAACGGCGTCGTCCAGCGACTCACACGACCGGTCGAGACACACCTCGAACGTCGCTCCCGCGTCCGCCCGGATAACCGGGAGGCCGCACGACGAGCACGACGCGTCGGTGACGCTTGCACCCCGGGGCAGCGGGTAGCGGGCGTCGGAGTCGACGCCCACGACGTCGCCGCCGGCCCGGACCAGCGGCTCGCCCGTCCCGGGGTCGGTCCCGACCGGAACTCCGGCCGCCGAGACGGGGTACTCCGCCCGGCCGGCAACGCGGTTCGAGACCACCCGGAGGACCTGCTCGCCGGTACGGGCGACGATCCCGAACCCCTCGTCGGCGGCTTCTTCTCGCAGCCCGCTCGAACGACTCGAGGCGCTCTGCACCTCGCTGTCACCGGGCGAATCCCGGTTGCTCGAGGGACTCCGTCCTTCTCTGTCGCCGGCAGTCCGTTGCGTCGGAGACGTACCGCCGGTCTCGACGGTCAGGGCGTCGGGGCGGGTCAGCCACGCGACGGGCTGGTAGCCGTCGGTGTCGTGAACCAGCGTGGTACGGTCGGGTTTGACCACGACCGCGACGTGGCCGCGGTGGGTCCGGGTGCGGTCGCCCTCGAAGGTTATCGTGCAGTCGCCGGCGAAGACGCGGATCGTGTCTGGCATGCGCGGGGTGTGGCCCCGGCATCGGCAATAGACCCTGGCGCGAAGGTCTTTATCGTGTGACGTTCGAGGTGGCGTATGCACCCATCTGCCGGTCCGGTGCTGTTCGATATGGACGGCGTACTGGTCGATTCGGAAACGTACTGGAACCGCTTCGAATCGGAGTGGGTGTTCGGAACGGCGGTTGCGGCGGGGTCGCCCACACACGCGGAGGTGACTGGGATGCCCTTCCGCGAGATCTACGACTACCTGGACTCGACGTACGGAACCACCGTGACGAAACCGGCGTTCGTCGCGAAGTACGAGGAGCGTGCCGAGACGCTGTACGCGGACGACGTCACGCTCACCCCTGGAACGCGGGCGCTGTTCGACGAGCTCAGAGGCGCGGGGCGGACGGTCGGGATCGTCTCCTCCTCGCCGCGGGCGTGGATCGACGTCGTTCGGGAGCGGTTCGACCTCGGCCCGCTCGACCTCGTCGTTAGCGCCGACGACATCGATGCCCCGGGAAAGCCCGAGCCCGACATCTACGAGTACGCTGCCGGGGAGCTCGGCGTCGCTCCGGCCGAGTGTGTCGTAGTTGAGGACTCACGGAACGGGATCGCGGCCGCAGTCCGGGCGGGCGCGTTCACCGCCGCCTACCGGTCGACGCACAACGCCGAGTTGGATCTCTCGCGGGCCGACATCGTGGTCGACACTCCCGACGCGCTGCGGTCGCTTCTGTGCGAGTGATCACTCGACAGCGACGGTACGCGTCGCCCGTACCGGATGCAGCGGCGCGTCGGGGAACGTCACCTCGACAGCGAACTCGAGTTCGTCGGCGTCGGCACCGAAGACGCCGACCGGAAGCGTCGCCGAGTCGCTGAGATACGTCTCCGTCGCGGTCATCTCGACGCCGTTGACGGTCACGCGGAGCCCGACGCTCGCCCCGCCACCGGCGTTCCGGACGGCGACCTCACACATCCGGCTGTCGCCGGGGGCGATCGCGTCGGGGAACGCCCCCCACGACACGTCGATCGACGGAAACGATCGGGCGTTCTCGACGATGCGCTCCGCGACGCCTTCCGAGAGACCCGCACGCCGGAGCTCCGCCGCACCGGCGTCGACGACGTCCGCGGGACTGTGGAGTCCGCCGGTGGCGAGCGTCCGGGCACGGGTCGGGCCGATCCCGTCGACTGCGGTCAGCCCGACAGCGTTGCGGGGGACGCCGTGTTCGACGCGGGCTTCGACCCGGCGGGCAAGGTTCGCCGCGCGCGGCCCGGCAAAGGCCGCGAGGAACTCGCGGAGCGCCGACAGGAGCCGGAGGGCGTTCTGCCGGATGATCCACGCGTCCGACCGGAGATCGGCCGGGGTGGCGTCGTCCATCGCGGCCTGGAGGATCGCGAGCACCTTCCGCGGACCGTCCGCCAGGTCGGTACCGGCGTCCGAAAGCACCGTCGCAACGGCATCGGCCTCGGACTGTCGGGCCGACACGGAGTGAAACTCCCCGGCGCCGGCGACCGTCTCTAAGATCCCGTCGGCGGAGATGGTCTCCCGGTCGGCGAGGGCGTGGAACCGCGCGGCGGTGTCGAGCCGGAGGTAGTACTTCGAGGCCAACCGCCCCAGCGTCGTCGCCGAAACGGAACGGTCCTCGCCCATCTCGACGAACCCGCGGTCGACCAGGGATTCGAGCGTGTCGCGGACGCGGTCCTGCAGCGTGTCGAACCCGTACTCGTCGGGGTTCGACTGTGCGCGCCGGTAGTAGAAGGTCGTCTCCAGCCACGCCATCACGTCGTCGAGGCCGCGGATGGTCCCCATCGCGATCTCGGCGTTCAGGTGTGAATCGAGGTCCGCCGACAGCCGCGACTCGATCTCCTTACCCTCGTCGAGCAGCCGGCGGTACTTGTCGGCGTCCGACCGGTCGCAGACCACCCACCCGTAGCCGACGTCGTCGTAGCCGGGACGGCCCGCCCGCCCGAGCATCTGGAGGATGTCGAGCGGCGACATGTCCACCTCCCCCTCGAGAGGATCGTGGTATTTGGTGTCGCGGATCACGACACACCGCGCCGGGAGGTTCACGCCCCACGCCAGCGTCGACGTCGAGAAGAGGAGTTGGATCCGGCCACTCTTGAACCACTCCTCTACCCTGTCGCGGTCGGCCTTCGAGAGTCCGGCGTGGTGGAACGCCACCCCGTCCGGGACGCCCTTCGAGAGGGCGTCGTTGCCCAGTTCGGCGGCCTCGGTGTGGAAGTCGTAGTCGCCGCGGGCGCCCATCGGGACGTCGCGTTTCGCGATCTCGTCCCTGGCCTTGCCGGCAGCCCGAACCGCGTCCTGCCGGGAGGAGACGAACACGAGCGCCTGACCGTCGTCCCGGAGGTGTTCCTCGGTGAGGTCCAACGCACGGTAGAGCCGACGGTACTTGTCGGCAAACGAGTTGTCGCCGTGGGAGTACGTCTTCACGTCCGCGTGGAGTTTCACCGGGCGGTACGCCTCGCCGAACTCGAAGGTCGTCTCGGGCGGGGCGTCGAGCCACGCCGCCACGTCGTCGATGTTGGGCATCGTGGCCGACAGCGCCACGATCCGAGGGTCACACAGTCGGCGGAGTCGCGAGACCGTGACTTCGAGAACGCCGCCGCGCTTGTCGGAGTCGAGCAGGTGGACCTCGTCGATGACACAGCAGTCGACGTCGGTGACGAACGCGTAGCGCGCGGAGTCGTGTTTCCGGGTCGCCGAGTCGGTCTTTTCGGGTGTCATCACGAGGATGTCCGCGCGCTCGGCGCGCCGGGGGTTCAACTCCCGCTCGCCGGTCACGACGTACACCGAGTAGCCCAGGTCCTCGAAGCGCTCCCACTCGGCTTCCTTCTCGTTGGTGAGCGCCCGCATTGGAGCGATGAACAGCGCCGTGCCGCCCCGCCGGAGCGTCCGACAGATCGCGAGCTCCGCGAGGGCGGTCTTGCCGCTCGCGGTCGGGGCGGCCGCGA
>CAZDEJ010000088.1:0-9204 GCA_964504395.1 uncultured Halobellus sp.
GAACGGCTAGCAACCCGACCCGTGACCCGGGCCGGTGAGGATACAGCGGCGACCCGACCTGCACGGAGAGCGAAGCGACCGTGGCTCGGATCCCCGCGCCTACGGCCCATGCTGTGACTCCGGTTATACTGTTGGCTATGATCACCTGACGGGTTCCGACACCCCGGGGTGCCGAAAACCGTCACGTGGTTATACCCAACAGTATCAGAAGTCGATCCGGCTTCTCGAGGAGAGGTCCCGTTCCTCGGAGAGCCCCGGTTCGGCACTGTCCCACGCGTCGTCAGTCAGATAGACGCCTCCCTCGGCGACGGTCACCTCGAAGGTGTCGAGAACGGCCCCCTCGCACGGCCCGAAACCGCAGTAGCCCGTCGCCGTCTCGAACATCGCGCCGTGCTTCCCGCAGACGAGTTCACCATCCCGGATGGTTGCGCCCGAGCCCTTGTCGAGCCGAACGTCCTGCCAGTGGGGGCAGTAGTTGGTGTACGCGACGACCGTACCGTCGCCGAGCCGGGTGAGCAGCCCCTCGGTCGTCTCGAACCCTGATCTGGCGGTGAACACAACGGTGTCGTCGGCGGTGACCGCGTCGGCGTCGACGATGCGGCGGTCCTCATTCATACTCCACTGTTGGCCCGCGTCGGTTCAAGCGTGACGGTTGCGACCGTCGGGCTCCGGATCGGTGTAGTGGTCCCGCTCGATCCGCCGGTCGACCACGCGTCGGAGCAGCGTCGTGGCCGGGCCGCCGCCGACGCCGATCCCGTCGACGGTCGCGACGGGCCGAAGCCCCCACGCCGGCGTTGCGACGAAGGCCTCCGTGGCCTCCCGGAGATCCGTGGGAGTGAAGCCTCCTTCCCGGACCGGGACCCCCTCAGCGTCGGCGATGTCAAGCACCACGGCCCGGAGCACACCCGGGACGACTGGCCCCTCCAGGCCCGGGGTGCAGAGGGCCTCGCCGTCGAGGAAGAAGACCGGGCCGCTGGCACCGCCGACCACGTGACCGTCGGCGTCGAGCATCACGGCCTCGTCGGCGTCCGAAACGCGGAGTTCGGCCCGCGCGAGCACCCGATCCAGCGCGTTGTGAGTCCGCGCCCGCGCCGGAACCGACTCGTCGGGGATCCGACGGGGTTTGACCGTCTGTAACGCTGCGGGTTCGTCCCAGACCGGGTCGCCATCGACGCCACCCCGCGGGAGCGGCGTCGCCTGCACCACGACCGTCGGGTCGGGGTCGTCGAGAAGCGGCGACGCCCCGACCCCGATTCCGGCGTCGCTCGACGGGTCGCTTCCCCGAGTGATCGAGAGCCGGATCCCGGCGTCGTCGAGGCTGTTGGCTGCGAGGGTCGCATCGACGCGGCGCTTCAGCTCCGCGAGCGTGTGGTCGTGATCGATCGAGAGCGCCGCTGCCGAGGCGTCGATCCGATCCGCGTGGGCGTCCCACCGGAAGACCTCGCCGCCGTACGCGCGGAGTGTCTCCACGACCGCGTCGCCGTACAGAAACCCCCGATCGTGCACACTCACCGTCGCCTCGCCTGCGGGGACGAGGTCGCCATCGACGTGGTACCGGAGATCGGAGTCAGTCATCCCGGTGGAACTCCGCGGGCGATCGGCCCCTGTCCGGACTACGACGCGTCGTTCGCACGCTCGACCCAGTCGCTCACTCTGGACTCGGAGACGTCGATCCCCTCGGCGACGTCCGCGGCGTCGGCCGCAGCGAGTTCGCCGACAGTCCCGATCCCGTACTCCGCCAGCCGACCGCCGTACGCCGGGCCGATCCCCGTGATCGTCTCGACCGGCTCCGTCGAGCGGTCCGTGACCGGGCCGGCGCTGTCGGAATCGGCTGCTGTCTCAGTGTCGTCGACCCCGTCGACCCCCGTCCCCTCGCCGGCCTCGGCTGCCGCCGTACTCTCTGCCCCGCCCGCGTCGGAGTCATCGCCCTCGGTGCCGTCCTCGCCGAGTCCGACGTCACTCTCGTCGGTGGTTCTGTCCACGTCGACGCCACCGGCCCCGCCGACCGCCTCCGCGGGCTCGTGGCCAGCCTCTTGATCGACCAGTGTCCCGGTCGACGCCGTGGCGTCAGTTCCGGCGGCGACCCCGCCGTCGTTGGGGTCGTCCGCCCCCGCGTCGCTGCCCTTGACCGCGGCCTCGGTCGACACATCAGGCACTGCCGACTCCGACTCCGACGCCGGATCGTACTCGGTGGATACCTGCCCCTTCGATTCCGGTCCGGTCGATCCCGACGCGCCGGTCGACTTCCCGGTTCCGCCGCCGGTGAGCGACCGCAGCGCCGATACGATCGTATCGATGATACTCATACTACTCGGTATACGGCCGTTGCATATTTAAAAACACGTACGCTGTCGGGCGGCTGACTCGGACGGAGTAGTATGCTCACTGCCGACTGTCGCTGGCCCGTGCAGACGCGACCGGTGATTCGGTCGAACGGCCCGTCTCATACTGTTGGCTACACACGTGACGGGTTTCGGCACCCCGGGGTATCGAAATCGAAACCCGTCGCGTGACGATAGCCAACAGTATCACGCCTCGCCCGCGTCATCGGCGTCGGCGTCGGCGCTCTCGGCCGCCTCCTGTAGTTGGTTTCGGATTCCCGGGACCGTCCCCGTAAGGTCGCCGACGAGGGCCTCCGCGTCCTCGACCGACGCCACGAGCCCTTCGAGGTCCTCGATTTCGGCTTCGAGTTCGTCGGGGTCGTCGAACGCATCGGCACGCTGGCCCACGATGAACGTCTTTTTCGCCTGCCGGAGGTCCTCTGCGGCGTCGCCGACGTCTAGAGCCGACCGGAGGGTGTTGAGGACGCCGAGGACGTTGTCGGCCTCAACGTCCCACACCGCGTCGGCGTCGGGCAGCGACGTGCGGGCGTCGTCGAGGTGGCCTTCGACCTCCTCGCGCATCTCCGCGGCGGCCTCGCCGAACAGGTCGTCGTCCGCGAGCGTGCTCTGGTTGCTCATACCTACGGTTCGACACCGACGGAATTAAAAACACGCCCGAAAGTGAAAGTGAAACCGGATCCGTCCCGAGCGCGTCACTCCTCGACGTCGACCAGCCGCATCATCGGGTAGTCGCCCTCCATCTCCATCCGCGTGTGAACGGTTACGCCAGCGCGTTCGATCCGCATTCGCACGTCCATGAACCGTCCGGTGAGTTCGGTGTACGCCGCCGACTGTGCGTCGAGTTCCGCCGCGATCCGGTCGGTCCGGACATCGACGTCGACGTCGACGCAGTGTGGTTGGTTCTCGATCGCCTCCTCCATCGCCCGGCCGACGCTGGCGGCACTGTCGGGGCTGACCGGCGTGCCCGCGAACTGGTGGTAGAGCGATCCGAACTTGATCCCGGCCTCGAAACACGCACGCTCGGCGTCGGTTGGCATACCCGACGTTTGTCCCCGGCGGTCAAAGGGCTGCCGTCGACCGGACTGTGTGGCCCGTCGCCCGGACCGTCCGCCTGCTGCCGCCGGGGCAAACCGGTCGTTTCTTGCCCCCGCTGCCCGGAGACTACTCCGAATGAACGACCCGGTGCTCCTGACGGGGGCGGGCGGACGTGTCGGTCAGGCCATTCTCCGGCACCTCGCCCCCGACTTCGAGTGGCGGTTGCTCGATCGGGAGCCGCTCCCCGGCCGGAAACTCCCCGACGGCGTCGACACTGCGGACGTTCGCACCGTCGACATCACCGACGCCGATGCCGTGCGGGAGGCAGTCGACGGCTGCAACGCGGTGATCCACCTCGCCGGCGATCCACGGCCCGAGGCGCCGTGGGACAGCGTCCTCCGGAACAATATCGACGGCACGCGGACGACGTTCGCCGCCGCGGTCGAGGCCGGTGTCGAGAAGTTCGCCTTCGCGTCCTCGAACCACGCGGTCGGCGCCTACGAGACCGACACCCGGAAGCCGGACCTGTACCGCCCGAAGGGCGACTTCCGACTCGACGGCACCGAACTCCCCCGCCCGAGCAACCTCTACGGCGTGAGCAAGGCCGCCGGCGAGTCGATCGGGCGATACTACCACGACCACCACGGTCTCTCGGTTGTCAACGTCCGGATCGGCAACCTCACCGAGGGCCACCCGCCGATCGACTATGAGCGCGGCCAGGCCATGTGGCTGTCGTACCCCGACTGCGCCCACCTCTTCGAGCGGTGCCTCCTGGCGGAGTACGACTACGAGATCGTCTACGGCATCTCCGATAACGACAGGAAGTACTACTCGATCGAACGTGCCCGCGAGGTCCTCGGGTACGACCCCCAAGACAACTCCGCGGAGTGGGACGGCGACGAACGCGACACGTAGCGGCCTCACACGCAGATCTCCGTGAGACTCACCCCCGATTCGCCCATCTCGTGTGGGGGAGCTACGACCGGCCGCCGTTGGATGCGGACGCGACTGTGTGTGTGGCTATCGTCCCCCGACTGCGCCCACCTCCTCGGGCGGTGCCTCCGACGGAGTACGACCACGGGGTAGTCTACGGCAGTCCCGCGAGGCTCCGAGCGGGACTACACGAGACACGTCTCGCGGAGTCTCCGATAACGACAGGAAGCACTACTCGATCGAACGTGCCCGCGAGGTCCTCGGGTACGACTCCCAGGACAACTCCGCGGAGTGGGACGGCGACGAGCGCGACGCCCGACGACCTAACAGGGTCGGTCAGCGGGTAGTGCCGTGTTTCGAAAAAACATCCCGTGGTCAGCGGCGCGACGCTATTCGTCGGCCGGCTCGACCTGGTCCTGAATCTGCTCGTTTTTGAGGTACGTCGCGAACGCGAGAATGGTCGCCGGCCACAGGCCGACGAACTGTCCTCGCTGCTTGTCCCCGCGGACGTAGTAGAAGTACAGCGCAAGCGCGACGGACCCCATCGACGCGAGCGCGGCCGGGCCGAGATCGGTGTTAGTGGCTTCACTCATTGTGTGTCCACGTAGCCGTACTCCCGCAATCATAATAAATCACGTGCTACGCGGCTGGACATAGACTCGCCGGGGCGCCCCGTGGTCCTCCGGCTTATCGCCCGTCGGCCCGTGCCTCCCGGATGATCGCCACGAGGATGATCGCCGACACGACGAGCATGACCGCCGCGAACCGAAGCTCCGAACTGTCCACGGACTGGTCTGTGCGTTCGAGCATCGTCCGGGATACGTTCTCCCGGCATGTATACTTCACCCGGAGCCCGCGGCTGAGACCGCGCCCCGACGGCAACCCCTTTAGTGATGTGCGCTAATGGGACGTGTATGGACCGAACGGATCCCGACACGATCGTGATCGCAGCCGGGTTTGTGATTACGCTCATCACGTTCATGGAGCTGTACCCGCTGTTGACCCGTTCCGACACTGACTGATCGCCGTCGCGCACCGAGTGGACCGGCAGCGAGGGCGACAGAGTCATACGAGACGATAGTATCTGTCGAGACATGCCCGATATTCCCGAACTCCCGGCCCCCGACGAACCCGACCTCAGCGGCTACGTCGAACGGATCGAACAGCGCGCCAGGGACAAGGCACCGACGACGGTGAAGACCACCTACATCGGAACGATCCTCGGCGCCGCCGTGTTCGGGCCGATCGGCGGCGTTGCCGGCGCCGTCGTCGGCAGCGGGATCGGCTACCTCGACGACGAGGGGTACTTCGGTGACGAGGAGTCCGACGACGCGGCCGACACTCCCGATGTCGACGACACCGACGACGACACTGCCGACGACGCCCCCGACGCCGACGACGAGGAGTCCGACGATACCGACGAGAACTGAACGCGCGACGGCCTCCCGGTCGTCCCCTGCTCACTCGAACAACCCTGATGCGTCCTGCTCGGTTCGCCGCCGCCGCTCGACGTGGGCTCGGAGGCGGTCGTACACCAGTGACCGTCGGTCACGGTCGGCCGCGAAGTCGAAGATCATCCCGACGAACCCCGGATCACGGCGCTGTGGCCGCCTCGGTTCGTCACCCGTTCGACCGGCGTGGTCCTCGTCGAGATTTCTTCGCGCGTACCGCACAGCGTCGGCAACGATCGACTCGTCGAAGGCGTCGTACTCGGTGGCCAGCAGCGTCGCCGCCGTTGCGGCGTCTCCGAACCTGAGGTCCGTCGGCGCAAGCGCGTCACCGTCGATCCGGAGCGCGACCGGTCGTCGGCGCTCCGCACGCTCGGGGTCCGCAGCCAGTCGCCGGAGGAACGCCCGAACCTCGCCGACGTTCACGCCGCGCGCGCAAGCGCCAACGTCGGCAAGATAGCCCGCGGCGCTCCCGGCGAGGCCCTCCGCGCCGCTCCAGTTCCGGTGGCGGGCGTGGTGGACCGCAGCCGTGTACTGGATCAACCCGTGGAGTAGGTGCTCATCGCGGGATCCCTCCCGGAGCGACAGCCACTTCGACTCCCACGCTTCGTGCGCGGCGCGGTGATCGCCCGCGTTGAACACCGCGACCCCGACCCGGAGCGTGTCGTCCATGTCCCCCTGTCGACGGTAGATAAATAAATACGCGACGGCGTGCGACCCGGTGACGAACTTATCCGGCTGCGGTTCCTGTATTCGACCGTACCGACGATGATCACCGATCTCCCCCACCCCCTCCGGTGCCGATGACCCGCGCGCACGTGACCTGCCTCGACTGCGGGGCCGAGTTCGTCCGTTCGAACGGGTATCAGGGAAACTACTGCCAGTCGTGTCACGAAGAGTGGACAGATACCGCGCCGGACCACGCGTCCGACGACAACCCGGAGTCCCACGGCCCGCACCCCGCGGGCGCCCCCGCTACCCGTCAAGTCGACGACGAGGACGACGACCCGTCGCAGTACGACGAGGAGTAGCCCCGGTTGCTTCCGTTCGAGCCACGACCTACCCCCCTCCATCCGTCGTCTGTCTGTCGACGTACAGTAGCGCGACGAGTCCCACCGTCAGGATCCCGTACGCGACCGCCACCACCAACGCGTCGCCGGCGGTGTCGTACTCGCTCGTCCGGTAGATGATCACCTTCCGGACCACCGCAATCACTCCGGTGTAAATCACCAGCCGGACGATCCGTCGGGTGTCGTTTTCCTTGATGTAGGCGACGACGGTCTGGTAAACCTCGACGATGATGAGCAACAGGAGTCCGACGTCGATGAAGCCGATGACGGTGCTGGGGTCCGTGATCGACCCGCTGAGCGTCGCCTCGCCGATCCGGAGTCCGAGGTCGAACACGCCGACCGCGAAGAGCAACGCAAACAGGGCCCCGGCAGCTACCTCGATGACGTTGACGAAGACGTCCATCCGGTCGACGATTCCGTCCAGCCTCGGGTGTGAATCCTCCATACCGGGCTCTGACACCTCGCCAGCCGCCGGACCCGGACGCTCGTCACTCATACTCCTGCCCCGCGTGCCACATTCTGCCGGCTGTTCGAGCGGGGGAGTCATAAACACACGACCGTCGCAGTCCCGAAACCCGCCGACGATGTGGCCGGTACTCCGGCGGCTGGCCGGCACACGAGGCCGTCAGACTTCGACTACCGTGCACGCACTGTAATATGCTGTTGGTCATAAGTACGTGAAGATCTTCGATACTCCGGGGTATTGAAATACCTCACGTGACTACGACCAGTAGTAGTACATACTTCTCTGGAACGTACAGCAGGACATAATAACCCGAACCGCAACCCTGCTGATTGCGCTTGTCGTGGTCGTGGCGTCGGCCGTGGTCGCGCCGGTCGCCGCGGCATGGACCGACACTCCGACACCAACCGCAGTACAACCCGACCAAGGGGCGGCAACGAGCGCAACGGGGACCAACACCGAGACGGCGACGAACACGGCGGGGACCGACGCCGACACTGCCACCGAGAGCGCAACGATAGCGCCGCTGCCGGGGCGTTCCTCTCCGGCGCTATTGGCATCTAAGAGGCCGAGATCGACGGCGCGGTCGAGTCCCGATTCTTCGGCATCGAGGTCGCACAGGCCGCTACCGGCGACGCGAAAGCCCGGGTCGTCGGCGAGCAACTCACCGACGGCGAGGGGCGGCTGATGGAACTCCAATATCGGCTGGACTCCCTCGAGGACGCTCGTACGAACGGCTCGATCAGCCAGGGCCAGTACGTATCCCGTGCGGCCACACTTCAGACCGAGGTGAACGACATCCAGCGGATGGATAACGGGACCGCCACCGTCTCCGAGACGCTCCTGCGGGAGACGCTCGAGGCGAACGGCGTCAACGCGACCGCCATCCACACCCCCCGCTAAAACGCCGCAACTACGACCGGTCCCGAGGTCGCGGCCGTCACGCGGACGATCGCGGGCCTCGGTGCCGGCCATAGACCCCCGGAGCGTGCCGGCGGTGCCGGTGACCGACCGGGCGGTAACGAGACGGGCCCGAGCGTAGTGGCAGCGGTGATGACGTCGATAACGCACAGCGAACCGGTGACAGTGGCAGTGGAGACGACGCCCAACGAAACGGCGACAGTGGCATCGGTGGCGCCGACAACGCTCCACGGAACGGCGAGCAGGGACGGTACGTGGCTCTTCGATCCCGGCCGACATCAAGGGCTCCGACAGATGCGGCCAGCAGTGATTCGGGTCGACCCGACGTTCGTATTACTCATGTAACGTACACGCCGAACCGCTTATGTTGTCGGCTACAGTCATACAACGGATTTCGACATCTTAGGGTGTCAAAAATCTTCACATAATAGTCAACAGTATTACGATAAGACCGCTGCGGTCGCTCGCGATACTGCTCGCTGTCCTCGGGATCGCTCTCACGGCGACGGTATCGGCGGCAGCCGCAGAGCACGCGGGTGATCGCGCGTTCGTCGTCGACTTGGCGGCGGACGGATCGGCGACAGTGACGGTGCACCTCGCTCACGACTTCGACTTCGACGAGGAGTGAGGCGCGTTCCGCGAAACAAACGGAGGCGACACGCTCCAGCGAAGCACCGCACGGACTTCCATGACCGGATGTCCCACGTCGCCGCGCTCTGGGTCTTTTCGAAGATCAAGCACCCGCTTGATGAATCTCTCGGTGAGCGCGATAGTCCGAAATCCGTCGTTCTGCAGGCTCTTCTGCCGTTGGCTCAGTGATAACTGAAATCCCGTGACGGCGCGGGGACGATTCACCCGAGCCTGTGTTCTTGGCTTTCGTCATCGTGTGTCTCCGTTGGTTGGAGACGAAGAAAACCGCAATACGACGGAGGAATCGGAACGTCCTGACGGAGATTTGAACTCCGGTCCCTGGCTCCGCAAGCCAGGAGGAT
>CAZDEJ010000089.1:0-9199 GCA_964504395.1 uncultured Halobellus sp.
GAGTTCCGGTCGCCGCTGGAGTTCACCGACACCGACAACGTGGTCGTCGTCAACTCCGCGTCGAAGCTCTACTCGATGACGGGGTGGCGACTGGGGTGGGTTACGGGCGCCCCCGATCGGGTCGAGCGGATGCTCCGGGTCCACCAGTACGCCCAGGCGTGTGCGGCCGCACCGTCGCAGTTCGCCGCGGAGGCGGCGCTCACCGGCCCACAGGATCTCGTGACGGAGATGACCGGGTCGTTCCGTCGCCGGCGCGACCTCGTTGTCGAGGGACTCCGGGACATCGGGCTGGACGTCCCAACGCCCGGCGGCGCGTTCTATTGTATGCCCGAGGTCCCGGAAGGGTTCGTCGACGAGTGTTTGGATCGTGGCGTCGTGATCGTCCCCGGCGGGGCGTTCGGCGAGGCCGGCCGCGGTAAAGCACGGCTCTCGTATGCAACCGACGAGGACTCGCTCCGGGCGGCGCTCGACGTCATGGCCGACGCTTACGACGCAGTAGCGAACTGATTGCGGCCGCTCAGTTCGCAGTGCTCACGACCTTCACGACGTCGCCCTCGGTGAGTTCGTGGTCCTCGCCGATCCGTCGGTCCGACCGCGCGTCGACCGCGTGGAGGTAGCCGTCGCCGATATCCGAATGGACGGCGTAGGCGAGATCCGTCGGCGTCGACCCCTGCGGCAGGAGGACCGCGTCCGGAAGCGTCTCGCCGCTCCCGTCCGTCCACCGGGTCTCGTTCTGGACCGGGTAGACGGTGATCATATCGAGGGTGTCGTAGACGGCGGTGTCGATCGCGGCCTGGACGCCGGTGCCGCCGGTTTCGGCCATCACGTCGCGGATGGTTTCGAGTCCCTCGCGTTGAGCGCCGGAGACCTCACCCACCACGTCGAACTCCGCGTCGCCCGGGTTGTACGCGACGGCACCGGCGTCGGCGGCGGTCCGCAACGCCAGTTCGCCGTCGGCGGTCGCCGCCACAACCGGCGACTCGGTCCCGTCGCGCAACCCCTCGACGTTCCCGTCCGGCGCGACGTCGGCCTTGTTTGCGACCACTACGATCGGTTTCGTCCGCTCGCGGAGGTCGCGCGCCAGCCGCTCGCGGTCGTCGTCGGCCCACTGCTGGGGGTCCTCGGGGTACGCCACCGCCCGCAGCGACGCGGCAACGTCGTAGACGGTCGCGCCGAATCCGGTCAGCATCTCGGTGAGCGCGTCGTCGATATCGAAGTCGGGCGAACGGGACTTCCGGACGACCGTCTCCCAGTTCCCCGCGACGATCCCCGCGAGCCACTGTTCGAGTTCGGCCTCCACGAAGCCCGCCTCCTCGACCGGGTCGTACGCGCCGACCTCGACGGGTTCGCCCTGGGCGTTCGTCTCGCCGGCGGCGTCGATCACCGACAGGATGGCGTCGGCGTCGGTCAAGGCGTCGAGGAACTGGTTGCCGAGCCCCCGGCCCTCGTGGGCGCCGGGGACCAGTCCGGCGACATCGAGCACCTCGACCGGAACGTAGCGGATCCCGTCCGTACAGTTGCCGCACCGCTCGTCGCGGTCGAGACACGGACACCGCGTCCGGGCGTGGGTCACCCCGCGGTTCGGCTCGATCGTGGTGAACGGGTAGTTTCCCACGTCGACGTCGGCCATTGTCGCCGCCTTGTAGAAGGTAGACTTGCCCGCGTTGGGTTTGCCCGCAAGCGCCAGAGAGAGCATATCGAGGCCACGCGGGACAGCCGGAAGTAGGTTTCCGTCCGCCCCCCCCAACACCGGCGACATCCGGCACTCACGCCGTCGAGTGTGCGGGTTATTGCCCCGCGAGGCCCCGCTCCCGCTCCGATTTGTACCGTTCAATCCGCGTTTGTGCCGTCACGCACGCCGAGAGAAGCGGGTACGCGTCGTCGAACTCGTGATAGAGATACGTCGGGACATCCGGCGCCGACGACGGGATCGTGAACTCGCGTCGCTGCCGAATGATCGACTGCTGTCGGGTCGTCGCAACCCGGTCGACCGTCCCACCGAGCACGTCCAGTCGGCGCCACTCGGCTTCGAGCGCCCCGTAGCCGCGGGTCGACGCCGACCCGGAGTCGAACTCCTGCAGCTCCGTCCGGATGCTGCGGAGTTCGTCCCCAACGGCGGCAATGGACTCCGATTCGATCGCTAACACCTCCAGGAACTGCTCCCGGTCGGCCCGACAGGAGCGCGCTTTCCCGATCGTGGCCCGCTTGAGGTGCGCTTGAAAGCCAGGGCCTTGCGTTAGCGCGGTCCCGACCTCCGGCCCGAACTCCACGACGACACTCTCGCGGTAGGTGTCGCCGTAGTCGGCGTCGTAGTGTGGGACGCTCATCACGGTCTCCTCGTAGGCCTCCCTGACCTGCTCGAGCCCGGGCCTGCCGCCCCCGTGGTCGGGCCCGCGGATACGCCCCACCGGGGCTTGGGTCCGAACCGGAACCCCCTCGATCCGGTCCACGAACGCGTCGAGGGCCTCGATCTCCGCGGTGACGGCGCGTTGCTCCGATTCGAGACGCGCACGGAGCTCGGCGGTAACCGATGGCTGATCCGTCGTCGTCCGAACGGCCGTGGCGGTCATGCCCGACACTCGCTCGTAGGCTGGTGTAAGCGCTTATAATACCCCTCGGGAGCGGAAACGACCGATACTGACCGCTATGTAGTCGACAGTATCGACCGGCGCAAACCGTCGCCCAGGAGCCGGCCGGGTGCGGCCCATGGTACGCCGTCCGCTACGACTCCTCTTCGATCCGCTCTGCGGCGATTTCGTCGATCCGATCGGCGAGGTCGGCCGCGTCGGCCTCGGTCAGGTCGGTGTCCGCAGTCAGGTCATCCAGAAGTGCGAGCGTCTCCGCCCGCTCTCTGAGCGCGTGTCTAGCGACTTCCTCCCAGTCGACAGTCGGGTGGTTGTCCATCTGCCGTTCGAGATCCGCGTCCACTTCGACGGTAAAGCGTGACATACTGTCACACTGTTGTGGAGTCTCCTGTTTCTTTTGCCGGTGAGGATGGTGTAACGACCCTCACACCAGCGATTCGTAGACGGTCCCCTCGCGTCGGGTGACGATCCGGCAATCGTCGACGATCAGGGTCGCCATCGCGTCGAACTCGCTGTCGAGGTCCGCAAACGCCGGCCGGTCGGTGACAACGAGCGCGGCGTCGGCACAGTCGAGTGCGGCAGCAGCGGAGTCGGCATAATCGGACGGCGAAGTATCGCTTGCGGAGGTTGTCGGTCGCTACCGGGCCGTAGCCGACGACATCCGCACCCCCATCCGACAGCGCCTCGACGAGCGGGATCGCACGGGAGCTCCGGACGTCGTCGGTGCCGGGTTTGAACGCGAGACCCGGAACCGCGACTCTCGATCCCGCCGGATCAACGTCGACTGGCCAGTCATCACGGCCACCGACGAAGGGAAGCGTCGAATACTCTCGTGTGAGAGTCGTCTCTGTGGACGACACGTGGATCAGCGGGGACGACTAGAAGACGATCGTTGCCAGCGTCCCGATCGTCTCTATCGACCTCGTCGTCAGCCACGACGGGGGTGTGGTGCTCGGGCGTCGAACGAACGAGCCCGTGAAGGGAGACTGGGTCGTGCCCGGTGGACGGGTATAGAAGGCGAGACGCGCCGGGAGTCGGTCCACCGAATCGGGCGCGAGGAACTCGGCGTCGACGTGGAGATCGTCGAGTCGCTCGGGGCGTTCGGACGTCGCTACGAGACGGCCGACGTCCCGGGTTCCGACTCGAAACGCTACTGGCGAACGGGTATGTGGTAGATATCGCGGACGGGACGTTCGAGCCGGACGAAACGCACGAGACGTTTCGGGTGTTTCACGAGCCACCCGAGCCGTGTCACGAGTGTGTGGGATCGCGTGGCGGCGGCCGAGACGATGGCGGGCCGTGGGTGCCGAACCGGCTGGCAACGAGCGAGGTCACCAGGTCAGTCCCTCGTAGATGATCCCCGTGCGCCGTTCGACGATGCGTCTCCCGTCGACGACGATCGGGATCGTCATGGCGTCGAACGCCTCGTCGAGGGCGGCGAACTCGTCCCAGTCGGTCACGACGACGGCGCCATCGGCACCGTCGAGTGCGGCCGCCGCCGAATCCGCGTACGTCACGTCGTCGACGTACTCGGGCGCGTTGTCGGCCGCGACGGGGTCGTAGGCGGTGACCGTCGCCCCACGGGATCGGAGGTCGTGGATGACCGGGATTGCCCGGGAGTTTCGCATGTCGTCGGTGCCGGGCTTGAACGCGAGTCCGAGCACCGCGATCTCGGCGCCCTCGAACCCCCGGTTGCGGTGCTCCGTGAGGTGGTCGGCGAGGAGGGCGACGAGTCGCTCCGGCTGGCGATCGTTGACCTCGACCGCCGCGTTGAGGACCGCCGGGTCGTAGCCAGTCCCCTCTGCGGCCGCGACGATCGCGGCGACGTCCTTCGGGAAGCAGTTGTGTACGACCAGCCCGTCGGTCGTGACGAACGTGTGCTCGTCGGCGACCTCCAGTGAGTATACCTCTGTTGGTGTCTCCTCGACGGTGATGTCACGGACGGGGACCGACGTGAAGCCGCCGTCTGCGGTGTGCCCGGTCGGCGCGATGTCCCGATCATGCTCGGCGAGTCGGTCGTCGATCCGGTCTCGCTCTTCCGGCGGAACCATCCCTTTCAATCGCACGACCTGTCGCTTTGCGCTCACACGAAGGACATGAGCCGGCTGCGCCGCCTCTGCTGACGTCGAGGGTTCGTAACTCGGAACGATACCGAGACTGTGTAACAGTAGCGTCATCCCGTCGATGAGCTCCTCGCTTACCGACCCGTACTCGTAGGCGACGGTCGAGTGGTTGGGGTACGCGACACGGCCGTCGCCCCGGAACAGTCCCGAGAGGAGTGCGACGCGCTCGTCGGGTGTCGATTGAAACGCCGTGTCAGGAACGGCCGCGGAGCAGGAGTCAGTCCCACACCCGAGCCACTCGAGGAACTCGGCGAACACACGGCTGGAAACGGTGATAGCCGTCGCGGTCTCCTGTCGTGTCGTGTGATATCGGATCCCCAGCCGCTCGTAGTACGACTCTACGTCGCGGACGTACTCGGACTCGGCAGTGGGATGAAGACTCAGCCCTACCCGGCGCCGCGTCGTAGCGTCGTGGCCGGAAGTGTCGTCGGTGATGTGTCCCTCGCCGAGGTAGTAGCCGATAAATCGCCAGAACTGTTCGTCGGCAGGAATGATCGCCGGGATGTACGTCCGTCCGCCGCCTCGCGTCGTGCACAGCGAGAGGTCCTCCCTGTCGACGGGGAGGTTATCCTCGTGGGTGAGGAACACGTCGAGAGGGAGGTGGCCGTTCCGAACGAGGTCGTGGACCACGTCATAGCTGAACTGCCGGGTGTCCTCCCGAAGCGTCTCGTACAGTTCCTCCGTGACCGTCTCACCCGACGTCGATGGTTTCAGACGGACGCGATCGTTCTTGAGGGCGGACGACGCATCGACAATGTCGATGAGATCAAAGGTTGAGACGGGGTCACTCGGGATATCGGTCACCACGGGCAGCGAATCACCCGCTTCGAGCGCGTCGGCCGGCTTGACGGTGGTTTCGTCGCCGTCAAGCGCGAGCATGGGATGATCGTGAGTAACGGTCACGCGCTTGTTCGTTTTCGTCCGGATCGTGTGAAGCGGGCCCTCGTACTCCCGGCGTGTCGCCGCATTGACCGGGTTGAACGCGGACGTTCCATCGGCGGACCGGCTGAGAACGGAGACGTCCTCGAGAGTCCCGTCGGAGACGTATCGCTCGAAGAACTCGGCGAGCGTGAGATGCCTCGTTCCTGTGTCGTCTTTTGCGACGACGTGCTGGTCGCCCGTGAGACAACTCCCGCCCCAACCCACCCCACTTCGGAGGAACTGCTCGCCGATCCGGTCGTCAAGGCCGATCGCGTCGGCGACCTCGTAGGCGTCGACGCCGAACTCCTTACAGACGTTTCCGAGGTCGTTGATGAGGCTGATCTTCGCCGCGAGGAAGCCGTTGTTCGCGTACTTGATCATCTCGGCGGTGCGCGTGTCGGTCTCGACGACCGGCGCGTCGGCCGCCTCGACGAGTGGCGCGAACACGTCGTGCATGTCGGCGCGTGCGCGGTCGTCGTCCGCGCCGAGCACGACCTTGTCGGGGTTGAGGAAGTCGTGGACGGCCGTCCCCTCGCGGAGGAACTCGGGGTTCATGCCGACACCGAATCCCTCGCCGGCGGTCTCGTCGCTTGCGGTCTCCAGGATCGGTGTGATCGTGTCCGCGGTCGAACCGGGGACGACCGTGCTCTTCACGACGACGGTGTGCCAGTCGAGGGCGTCGGCGAGGGTCTCGCCGAGGTGGCGCGCCCCCGCCTCCATGATCGACAGGTCGATGCTGCCGTCGTCGTTCTGCGGCGTTGGGAGACAGAGGAACGTCACGTCGGTATCGAGGGCGGCCGCGTAGTCGGTGGTCGCCCGGAGGCGACCAGTGCCGTCCGGTCCGGCGTGGGTGGCGATGAGATCAGGGAGACCCTCCTCGTGGATTGGCGCGTCACCGGCGGTGATCGTCTCGACAACCGACTCGTCGATGTCGATGTTAACGACGTCGTGGCCGAGATCCGCGAAGCAGGCCGCGACAGTTGTGCCGACGTAGCCGCTGCCGACGATGCTGATCCGCATACCCGGTCGAACGCCAGCCGCCGGTTTCAACGTTCGTATCGTCCCGACGGTGAAAACGAAAGTCCGGAGTAGGGGGCCGCCGAACCGAGCCGTATGTCGAACGAGCGCGACCGGTCGGGCGACGCCGACGATCCCTCGAACCGTGGCGCCGGGGTCGCCGGCGCCACGAAGGCCGCGTGGCTCGTCGTTTACCTCAAAGGGCTGTGTATGGGTGCTGCCGACGCCGTCCCCGGCGTTTCCGGCGGGACGATCGCGCTCATCACCGGGATCTACGAGCGGCTGATCGCCGCCATCACGGAAGTCTCGCCCGCCAGGCTCGTGACCGTCGTGCTCGGCGCTCTCCCGAATCGCCGCGAGGGCGCGGTCGACGCGCTCCGGGCGATCGACGCCGGCTTTCTTGTCGTTCTGGTTGCCGGCGTGTCCACCGCGATCGTGACCGTCACGCGGGTCGTCCACGTCGGGATTCAGTCCGCACCGGTGGGTACGTTCGGGTTCTTCTTCGGACTCATCGCCGCCTCGGCGTGGGTGTTGCTCTCGGAAGTCACCCTGGATACGCCGGGGCGCGTGGCCGCGGTCGCGCTCGGATTCTCGCTCGCGTTCGTGGCCTCCGGGGAGGCCGCCGCGGCACTGGGTCGGAGCCTCCCGGTTACCGTCCTCGCGGGTGCGATCGCGGTCAGCGCCATGATCCTCCCAGGGATCTCGGGGTCGCTACTCCTGATCATCCTCGGGCAGTACACCTACATGACGGGGACGCTGTCGGCGTTCGTCGATTCCCTGCTCGCGGTCGCGACCGGGGGTGCTGTCGCCCCGCTCGTGGACACCGGGACCGTCGTAGCCGCGTTCATCGTCGGCGCGTTCGTCGGGCTGTTCTCCGTGGCTCACGCCGTCAGGTGGGCGCTCGAACGCGACCGTGCGACCACGCTCGCCTTTCTCGTAGCGCTGATCGTGGGTGCGCTCCGGGCGCCTATCGTCCGGACGACGGGTCGGCTGGCGGAACTCGGGCGAGGGTGGACCCCGACCACAGTCGCGACGTTCGCGGCTGCTGCGGTCGTCGGCGCGGTCGCCGTCGTGTTGTTGGAGCGGTATACCGGCCTCGCCGATATCGACGATACAACCCAGTGAGCCCACCGGCCGAATCCGGGACCCCTCCGTCGGTGTGTCGGCGTATCCGCGCTACTCCCGTGGAACCGCGATGTTCACGAGGGTGTCGCTGCCGCAGACCTCGCAGACGCCGTCGTGCGCTCCGCGTGCGCCACACTCTACACACTCGTAGTAGCCCTCCGTCGGCTGGTACGGGTCGACTTCGCCGTTGTATACCGTCATACCGGATCCTTTGACGATATCCCGTGATAATGTTTTCCCGACCGAGAGAAAGAACAACGAACGTTCGATTCTTCGAACTGCTCACCGGATCCGTGGCGGCGTCGCCTACCGCACAGCAGTGTGAAGGAACGTCTCCACTCGGCTCGTGGCGTCGATCGTCCTGAATCCGGCCGCCTCGAACGACTCGGCCGCGTCGGCGAGGGCAAACCGCTCGTCGACCGGCGGTCCGTCGGTGCCGCTCCCCGTCCGCGACCAATCGAGCGTGACCACGCGGCCGCCGGGGCGGATCACGCGGGCGAGTTCCGCGAGCGAGGCGTCGGTGGCGAACTCGTGGTAGGTCATCGTCGACACCGCCGCGTCGAGTTCGTCGTCGTCGAACGGCAGCGACGACGCCTCGGCGGTGACGAACTCCACGTTGTCCGGCACCCCCTTCTCGCGGTAGCGGTCGTGCATCTCCGACTGGACGTCGACCGCGTACATCCGGCCGACGTGCGGCGCGACCTCGTCGGTGTAGAAGCCGGTGCCGCTGCCGACGTCGGCGACCACGTCGTCGGCACCGGGAGCGAGCGCGCCAAGCAGTTCCTCCCTGGATCCGAACCGGTAGCGGTCCGGCTTCTCGAGGTCGGGAGCGCGGTCGATCGAGAACGTATGAAACCCCATACGTACCATCCAGTCGGTAGTGGGTAAAACACTTCGCTGCGGGAGACAGGGTTAAGCGGCTTCGATGTAGAACCCGAAACATGACTTCGAAGATCCGGACCCCCGAAAAGCGATCGTGCGAGTTGTGCGGCCGTACCGAGGTCTGGGACGAGGACGCGGTCGCGTGGCGCGTCCCCTCGGGTGATGACGACCCGCCCGTCGGGAGCCTCTACTGCATCCACGAGTGGGATATCAACGGGTCGTTTGCTCCGTTCCGGGAACGCCGCGGCGCCGCGGAGGGGTAGCGCCGCTTCGACCCGACCGGGCGACTTCGCCTCGCCGTCACGGGAGCCTGTGCGACATGCGCGCGTCGGATGCGGTAGGACTGGCTGAAACGTTCCGCACCCGACGGGTCCACCGACAGTCAGCACGAACGCGGCGCTTCGTGGCTGATTCGGCAGTAACGACACGACACACTCACTACAGCACGTCTTTGGAAACGCCCTGACAGGGCAGCTACCGGCAGTGAAGGACCTCGGGGGCAAGTGGTTCGAGAGACTTCGTCTCTCGTCATCACGGAAGACTCCG
>CAZDEJ010000090.1:0-1359 GCA_964504395.1 uncultured Halobellus sp.
CGGGACGTCGCGGCGGCGTCGGACGCTCGGGTCGCCGTTTCGCCGCAGGCGGCCGACATCCCCCGCGTTGCCGACACCGGCGTCGAGACGTGGGCCCAACACGTCGACCCCTACGGGGCCGGCAGCCATACGGGTAGTACCCGCGCCGAGTCCGTCGCCGACGCCGGGGCGGTCGGGACCGTGATCAACCACTCCGAGCGGCGGCTGCGACTCGCGGACGTCGACGGGGCGATCCGGGCTGCCGACCGCGCCGGACTGGAGACCTGCGTCTGCGCCAACAACCCCGCACAGATCGGGGCGGCCGCGGCCCTGGGTCCGGATAGCGTCGCGGTCGAGCCCCCGGAACTCATCGGTGGCGACGTCTCGGTGGCGACCGCGGACCCCGGGATCGTCGAGGATGCAGTCGCCGCCGCGGGCGACGTCGACGGGTCGGTCGCGGTCTACTGCGGCGCCGGGATCTCCTCGGGCGCGGACGTCGAAACCGCGGGGGCGCTCGGCGCATCCGGGGTCCTGGTTGCCTCAGGTGTCGCGAGGGCCGACGACCCGCGCGCAGCACTGGAAGCGCTGGTCGATCCGCTGTGACCCCCCGCCCGACCCGACGCGGAGCCATAGCATGACACTACGACGGTTCCTCGACGACGTCGACACCCCCGATCGGTCGCTGGTCGTGATCAACCGGCAGGCGCCGGAGCCGGTCCAGCGGACGTTAGAGAAGATGTTCGACGGCCAGCCGGTGTCGGTCGAGGAGGTCGACATCCCGACAGAGTCGGACGATCAAGTACTCGTCGTCGAAGACGAGACGGTGATCGCGCGGTCCCCGTTGCAGGAGCTCCAGGACGCGATCCTCACGGTCAACTCCGACCTCTTCATCACCGGGACGCGACAGCTCGAGGACGTCGAACTCCCCGACGCGCTCCAGGAACTCGACGAACTCCCGTTTTTTCTCCGTGGGTACCCCGAGGCCCACTCGGAGAAGCTGCTCTTGATACTAGTGTCCCGGTATATCGAGCGGGTCGCGTGGGACCACCAATCGGGCACCCTTCGGACGTCGTTCCAGTCGCTCGACCGGATCGAAGACGAACTCGGCACCAACCAAGTGTACCGCCGGCTCGACGACTCCCCGGTCGACGTACACGTCTACGGCACGCCAGGATGGGTGCCTCCGCCGGAGTCGACGATCACGATTCATGCGGGTTACGAACCGGACTTCGTGGAGTCGTGGTTCGTCGTCTACAGCCCGCCGGAGGGTGGTGACGGCCACGTGGCGCTGCTCGCGCTCGAGGACGGCCCCAACGAGTGGAGCGGGTTCTGGACCTACAGGCCCGAGCGGGTGGCGGCGCTCGAGGAGTACATCACCCA
>CAZDEJ010000090.1:1459-9145 GCA_964504395.1 uncultured Halobellus sp.
CCGCGTCGGTGCCACCACCCACCCGGGTTTCGACGCTCGCTGTATCGTTGCCATCGCCCTCGGCAGTGAACGCAGTCTCGACGGCGGCGACCACCGCCCGGAGTTCGTCGTCGTCGAGTCTGTCGGCGAACTCCTCGCGGACGAGCGCCGGCAGCGTGTACGCGTACCGGCCGCGGCCGATGTGCTCGACGAACCCAGCACGCCGGAGCAGCCGGTTCCGACTGTACGCGATGTGGGTGTCCCCGACCCCGCCCGCGGCGACGTGGGCGTCGACGGGGTCGCAGACGTCGACACCCCGGTAGCACGCGAGCATCCGGCGCGCGACGGCCGGCAGCGACGCGACCACGCCACGAAGCCGATCGATCACGTCCGCCCGTCCGGTGAGGTCGGCGGTATGCTCGTGAGCACGCTCGGGGGAGACCTCCGACGCCGGCACGGCGCCGTCTCCGCCGTCGTGGCCGGGGGACGCCTCGGCCGCCGCAGCGGCGGCGACCGCCTCGGCGTCGTCATCGTCCACGGACGTCCCGGATCGACCCGTGTCTTCGGGGGCGGCCGCCGTATCCGCGCCGGTGCCGGCGTCGGGCTGGGAATCCCCTGCGGCGATGTCGTCGGACTCGGGAGCTCTCGCAGCGACATCGTCGGACCCGCGATCTCCTGCGGCAACGGGCGTCGCCCCGCCTCCGTCCGCGCTGCTGGCCTCGTCCTCGGGGTCGCCCCCGTCACCGTACTCGTCCAGTGTCGGCACCGCGTCCCCTGCGGTGGGGTGACTCGCAGTACCGGCCGGGGTCGGCGTTGCCCTGCCCCCGCTTTCGACACCCCGGTACGGCGCGTCGGCCGTCCGAGACATCGCCTGCGCGAATTGGTCGGCCATCCGTGAGAGGTCCCGCGCCTCCTCGAGTTCGCGTTCGAGATCCCCGATCCGTGCCTCCTTTCGGTCGAGTTCCTGGCGCAAGTCCGCGATCTCGCTCTCCCGTCTGACCTGCTCCTCGGAGATGGCTTCGAGTTCGGAGACCAGGTCGCCGTCGATCGACTTCAGCTCCGGGCGCTCGAAGTCCTCCAGCCCGGGCGTCGCGCCCGCGTCGAAGGTGCGCTTCTCGTGAAACTGCACCCGGCGGAGCGACCCCGACCAGTCGGTGGCGAGGAACGCCTCGCCGTCGCCGAGGCCCTCGATCGCGTCGGCGTACGACGAACCCAGGATCCGGCCGACGACCTTGGTGTCGTTGTCCCAGGTCAGCCGGTGCCACACGAGCCAGTCACACTGGGTGATGAAATCCTTCTTGACGTCGGCGGGGCGCTGTGAGATCCCGACGATCCCGAGACCGTGTTTCCGGCCGCGCTTGCCGATCTTGATCAGCATCTGCCCCGCGTCGGTCATCCCGCCGCCCTCGGGGAGGTACTCGTGACACTCCTCGACAAGCATCAGGAACGGCTTCTTCAGCTTCTTCTCCTTCGCAAACAGGCGCTTTGCGACCTCGGTGAGGAGGCGCTGGGCCTCCTCGTCGTCGAGATAGCCGGAGACGTCGAGAATGATCGGGACGTTCTCCTCGAGGGCCAGTCCCGCGATCCTCTCGGCGTGTTCGGGGCTGACAACGATGTCGCACTCCTCGTCTGCCCCCGCGTGCAGCAGTTCGAACTGCTCTTTCAGTCCGTAATACTCCCCGTCGGTGTCGACGATGAGGACCGGGAAACTCTTCTCGAGGAGGTTCTCGACCAACACCGAGGCGGTGTTTGACTTTCCCGACCCCGATTTCCCGGTGATGAACCCCCGCCCGGTGAGGATGTCGACGACCGGCAGGTCGACCGACGTCCCGGGGTCGTGATCCCCGTCGCCGCCCGGTCCGTCGCTGACGTTTGCGACGGCAACAGTCTCCGTGTCCTCGGCCATACAGGTGACAGGCACCCCCGGCGGCATAAACCATCGGCACGCTCGGTCGGGATCCGGGTGTGACCCCGCCGGCGTTTGTATCCTCCAACGGCTGATACGGATTGTTGTACTCAACTACCGGGCACCGCCAACCCCGTAACCGGCAATGACCGGTAATTCGTTACAACAATCCGTATGAAGGAGTGGCCTCCGCTCGCTACGTGTCACCCGCCGGATCAGGCGGGGTGGACCACGGCACCGGGGGACCGGTGGCGTGGCCGTTGTTGTATGCGAAAAATGTCGACGTCTGATTGCGGAATACGAAGAAACTATCAGTGCGAGGCGAATACCGACGTGTAGAAATGGTTGGAGACGACTTGGATCGGAGTCTGGGCCTCTACCCGACGATGATGATCAGCATCGGCGCAATGATCGGGAGCGGGATCTTCGTACTGCCGGCACTGGGGTACAAGAAGGCCGGACCGGCGGTGATCCTCGCGTACGTGTTGGCGGCGCTCGTCGTGTTGCCGGCCGCGCTGTCGAAGGCCGAAATGGCGACGGCGATGCCGGAATCGGGCGGGACGTACCTCTACATCGACCGGGCGTTAGGGCCGCTGTTCGGCACGATCGCCGGGATCGGCGCGTGGTTTTCGCTGGTGTTCAAGAGTTCGTTCGCACTGGTCGGACTCGGCGCGTACCTCCTGCTCTTTGCGCCCCTCTCGCAGGGGGCAGTCGTCTACGTTGCCCTCGCGTTGGGTGTGTTGGTCGTCGCGCTCAACATCTCCGGGACCAAACTGAGCGGACAGGTCCAGGCGGTCATCGTGACCCTCGTAGTGGGGAGCCTGGTTGCCTACACGCTGAACGCCGGGATCGTCGCCGATCCGGGGCGGTTTACCCCGTTCTCGACGCACGGCGAGGCGGGAATCGTCACCGCGGCGGCGTTCGTCTTCGTCTCCTACGCCGGGGTGACGAAGGTCGCAAGCGTCGCGGAGGAGGTGAAGGATCCGGGTCGGAACCTCCCGCGGGCGATCCTCGGATCGATGCTGATCATGACGGTTCTCTACGTCGCGGTGGTCGGTGCCGTCGTCGGACTGAGTGATCCGAGTCTCCTGAAGACCGGCGGTCCCGGCGGAACCGCGTCGCTCACGCCGATGGCCGACGGCGCGGGCGCGCTGCTGGGCGGCGTCGGCGTCCTGTTCATCTCGATCGTCGCGGTGATCGCGTTGACGAGTATGGCAAACGCCGGGATCCTGTCGTCGTCACGGTTCCCGCTCGCGATGAGTCGCGACGACCTCCTGCCGTCGGGTCTCAGCCGGATCGATCCCCGGTTCAAGACCCCGCGGAACGCGGTGCTTCTCACCGGCGTCGTGTTGCTGTTGCTCATCGCGTTCGTGCCGGTGATCGAACTCGCGAAGCTGGCGAGCGCGTTCCAGATCCTGGTGTTTTCGGTCATCAACGTGGCGCTCGTCGCGTTCCGGGAGGCCAACGTACCGTCCTACGAGCCCGAATTCGTCGCTCCCGGCTACCCGTACGTCCAGGTCTTCGGGCTCTTCGCCGGATTGGGACTGCTGACCCAGATGGGAACGGTCCCGATCCTCGGGGCAGCCGGTATCATCGTGGGTAGCGCCCTGATCTACGCCCTTTACGGCCGGTCCCGGACGGATCGGACCGGCGCGATCGGGACGATCCTCCACGACCGCCGCGGGGAGGCTGACGAGGGCCTGGTGTCGACCGACCCCGATCGGTAACCCGACCGGGATCCGGCGGCGGGGGACGACACACACCCGACGCAGCGGCCCATCCGAACACATAACCTGTTGTCGGACCGACGCGGAGTCATGACCTACCGGTTGGACGAGATCGATCGACGCATCGTGCACGCGCTGATGGAGGACGCCAGAAACACCTCCGCGCCGATGATCGCGGAGGGGTTGAACGTCTCCGACGGGACGGTTCGGAACCGGATCGAACGGCTGGAGGAGGCCGGCATCATCCAAGGGTATACCGCGACAATCGATTTCGAGCGAGCCGGCGGGCGTCTGACGTCGCTGTACATGTGTACGGTTCCGGCCGCGGAACGGGAACGCCTCGCCGCGGCAGCCCAGTCGATTCCGGGCGTCATCAACGTCCGCGTGCTCATGGCCGGTCGGCGCGACCTCCAGGTCGTCGCCGTCGGCAACAACACGGGCGACCTCCGGGAGATCGCCCGATCGCTGTCCGAACTCGACATTCGGATCGAGGACGAGGAACTCGTACAGACCGAGATCCGCAGTTCGTACGGGTCGTTCGGGCCGGAGGACGTGTCGACGTCGTCGCGTGCCACCGGGCTGGTGACGCTGGGCGACGGCACGGACGTGTTCGAGGTGGCGGTGGCGGCGGACGCGCCGGTTGTCGACACACCGCTTGTGGACGCCCAGACGGCGGGGGCGATCCCGGAACAGGTGGTCCTGATCTCGATCGAACGCGACGGGCGGGTCATCCAACCAACCGACGACACCGTGATCCAGGCCGACGACGTCGTGACCCTGATCCCGCGCGACGTCTCCGAGTCGGAGGCGCTAAGCGGGTTCTTGAGCCCGGAGAACGCGGAGTAGTCGCGGCCGCTCGGTTACTCCTGGTCCTCAGCATCATCCCGCCGCACCACGATCACCGGGTCGCCGGTCTCGGTTGCGATCCGGTCCGGTAGCGTTCCGAACACCCGATCGCGGATCCGCGACGCCGCATCGTACATCACGACCGCGTCGTAGTCGGCGGCGGCCGTTAGGATCTCCTCGTCGTGGCTCCGGCCCTCGGCGATCCGGGTGTCGACCAGGCTTTCGTCCACCCCGGCATCGATCAACCCCTCGTAGACGTCGGCGAGGATCCGTTCTCCGCTCTCGACCGACTCCTCGCCCTCCGCGACGTGAAACAGCGTGATCTCCCGCGTCGAGTCCTCACACAGCACCTCGATGAACTCCGGAAGCCGGGTGAACTCCGCAGAGGCCGGGATTGGGACCAGGATCCGGTCGATCTCGTCCGTGGGAGCGGGATCGAGTTCCGCAGCACAGTCCTCTTCGAGCATCACGCGGTTGATCGCGGCCTCCCGCGTCTTCCCGAATACCACCCGAGTGCGGACCGACGGGCTCCGCTCCCGGAACGGCGCCGTCACCTCCTCTAACTCGGCGTGGGCCTCCGCCTCGAACTGGTCCCGGGCGGCCTCGGTCGGCGTCTGTTCGGGTACCTGAAAGTGCCCCATCGCGACGATGTTGAGCGGCGCCAAGTCCGCAACCAGTACCGGCGAAACCGGTTCGGGGTCCGGGAGTTCGAACGGCACGAGGATGGTGTCGACCATGGGTGGATGTCGGCAACGGGGCCCAAAACCGTTGTCGTCGCGACGCGATCCGGTCGTGGCTGCTCCACGGACGCCCGCTACTCGTCGACGTCGAACGCGTCGAGCGACACCTGGTCGTCGGCCACTGCCTCGGGGCCCGACGTCTCCGCGGATCGGTCCACGACGCTCACGTCCTCTCCGGTCTCGCCGTCCCAACCGTCGAGTCGTGCCTGTTCGCCCGACGCAAACGAGAGGTTCGAGACGCGGACGCCGACCTTCCGCGCGGGCTCGCCCTCGAACTCCGAGAGCAGCTCCAGGGCGACGTCCTCGACCAGATCGGGGGCGTCGACCGGCCCCGACAGCGACCGCTCGCGGGTGTTGACGTCGTAGGGGGGACGGACGAGTTTGATGCCGATGGTACGGTAAGTCGCCTCGCGGTTTTGTGCGCGCGCGGCCACGTCCGCCGCCAGCGCCGACACGGTCTCGCGTTTCTCCGCGTCGTCGGCGGGGTCGCCGAACGCCGACTCCCGCGAGAGGCTCTTCGGGCGGCCCGTCGGCGTCACCTCCCGATCGTCGACGCCCCGCGCCCGGTCGCGGAGTTCCGGCCCCCGGGACCCGAACGCGGCCCGGAGTTCGGCGGGATCCGCGCCCGCCAGGTCGCCCGCGGTCTCGACGTCCATCCCCGACAGCCGGTCGGCCGTTACGGGGCCAACCCCGTGGACCGCGTCGACCGAAAGCGGTGCCAGGAACTCGGCGACCGCCCCCGGTTCGACCACCACCAGTCCGTCGGGTTTGTCGTGATCGGAGGCCACCTTCGCCGCCGACATGTTCGGCGCGACGCCGATGCTGGCGGGCACGCCCACCTCCTCGGCGATCCGCCCCTTGACGTGCCGGGCGTACCCCTCCGCGAGCGTGCGGTCGCCATCCGTGGTGCGGCGCCACGCGGTCCGGTCGGTCACGTCGAGGTACGCCTCGTCGATGCTCACCCTCCGGACGACGTCGGCACACTCCCGGATGATCTCCGCGATCTCCGACGCGACCGACTGGTAGTACTCCAGGTCGACCGGACGGTAGTATCCCTGAACATCGGTGTCGACACCGGCGTTCGCGTCTGTGGATCCGTCGACAGCCGTGTCGCCGGGGTCGCCGTCCGCCCGTGGCAGCAACGTCAGTGCCTCCGAGATCGGCTGGGCGCTCTCGATGCCGTGGGCCCGCGCCTCGTAGCTTGCGGTGGCGACCGCGCCGAAGGTCTCCCCCGGTTCGTACCCCATCCCGACGACGACCGGTTCGCCACGGAGTGCCGGCTCCCGGAGTCGCTCGCAGGACGCGTAAAAACAGTCCATGTCGACGTGGAGGACGATCCGCGAGGGGTCGGGGTCGTCGACGCCCGGGAGGGTTCCGCCGCTCATCCGCGCGTGAACGACCGGTGGCGGCCGACGTGAAGGTTCGGTGACATTATCGGACGGCGTGAGCGTTGCTCCCGTTCGGTGTTGTGCTACGGCGGCGGGTGACAATACCCTTCGGGGACCGGGGCGGAACTGAAACGCTATCGGGAGAGGCGCTGCGGCGGCCGTCGGCTACTTGAGCCGTTCCTGGAGGAACGAGGGATGTGCCGCGGTGATCCCCTCCACGGAGAGTAGAGTTTCGGAGATCACGTCGCCGAGGGCGTCGCCGTCGGCCGCGCGGACCTCGGCCATGAGCATGTGGTCGCCGGAGGAGGTGTACAGCGACTCGACGGCGTCGAGTGCTTTGAGTTCCCGGGTCGCCTCCACGTACCGCTCGGAGGCGACGTCGAGGCCGACCATCGCGATCGACGTCTCCGAGAGCTTCTTCGGGTCGACGTCCGCGGAGTACCCGACGATGAGCCCTTCGTCCTCCATCTTTCTGATGTACTTCCGGACTGTGGGTTTCGACACGTCCGCCCGATCGGCGATCTCGGCGTACGACGCTTGGGCATCCTCCTCTAAGATTCCGAGGATGCGCCCTTCCGTCGATGTGGCTTCCATACAGTTACTTTCGTGTGGCGGAAAAAATACCTTCCGAACCTGAAAGGTCAGGTCCCGACCACCGAAGCGGACGTTGGGGTCCGCGACCGGGTTCCGGCCTGTGGCCACGCGGTGGCCGAGGCAGCCGAGTGGGGGTGCGTGTCCCGGTGGACCCCTGATACGGATTATTGTAACGAACTACCGGTCATCGCTGGAGATGGGGCCAGCAGTGACCGGTAGTTGACTACGATAATCCGTATGAGTCGATCAGCCTCGGAACCGCCGAGGCGGGCCCTCGGCACCGGTGAGTGGGGTCCCTATCCCCCGATCGCTTGCACGCCCGCGTCGGATCCGCCGCCCTCCCAACCCTACAACGGGGCGGCTACGGCCGACGATTCATCGTCGACTGCGGGCCGTGCAACGAGTACCCGCCGGGTTCGTCGGTGGTCTCCTCGCCCCCGTCGTCGTCGCTCCCGTCGTCGTCGCTCCCGCTGTCGTCGTCCGGACTCCCACACCCTGCGAGCGCG
>CAZDEJ010000091.1:0-9061 GCA_964504395.1 uncultured Halobellus sp.
TCGACTGCGGTGTGGATCTCGCGTTCGACGTCAAGATCCAGCCGCTTCCGCATCTCCTGGATCCGGCGGACCACGTCGCGGGCGTACCCCTCGGCTTCGATGTCGTCGGTGAGTTCGGTGTCGACGTAGACCGTGCCGCCCTCGAACGCCGCCGCCGACACGTCCTCCGGGGGTTCGGCCTCGTAGGAGACCATCTCGTCGGTCAGGTCGTGGGTCTCGCCGTCGACCTCGACGCCCCCGGCGAGTTCCGACCGGGTCTTCCCCTCGACTTCGTTCATCACGCGCTGTGCGTCGGCGCCGAACGCGGGCCCGATCACGCTCATCTCCGGGACCGCGCGCTCGACCAACTCGTCGAACTCCGAGACGACCTCGATCGAGCGGGCGTTCACCCGGTCGGCGAGCAGGTCCGACAGCGACTCGACCCCGTCGGCGACGGGTTCGTCGTCGGTGGCGACCACGACCCGCCGGACCGGCCACCGGAGCTTCCGGCCACCCTGCTGGCGGGCGTTCGCGGCGGCCTCCTCGACGTCTCTGAGGACACTCATCCGGCGTTCGAGGTCCTCGTCCCGCAGGTCCGCGTCGGGCTCGGGGTACGACAGCGCGTGGACACTCGTTGCCTCGCCGTCGAGGATCTGGTACATCCGCTCGGTGAGGTACGGGGTGAACGGCGCCAGCAGCCTGATCGACTCCTCGAGGACCGTCGACAGCGTGGCGTAGGCCCCGCGCTTGGCCTCGGAGTCGGCCTCCTCCCACATCCGCTCGCGGATCGCCTTCACGTAGAACCGCGAGACGTCCTCGGTCAGGAACGACAGCACCGCGTTGAGCCCGTCCGAGACCCGGAACTCCTCGAGGGCCTCGTTGGCTTCGGCCTCGACCGACTGCTGCCTGGAGAGCACCCACTCGTCGACGGTCGTCAGTTCGCCGTCGTCGAGGTCGGCGTCGGCGGGGTCGTAGCCGTCGAGGTCCATGTACGGCAGCGGGAACCGGAAGACGTTCCAGAAGATGTTGAGCGTCGATTCCATGTCGGCGAGGCCGTCCCACTCGAAGGAGAGGTCGACGCCCTGCTGGTCGTGGCTGAGGAGGTACGCCCGCAGGGGGTCGCGGCCGGCGCGCTCGATCGCCTCCTCGGGCGTGACGATGTTCCCCAGCGATTTCGACATCTTCCGGCCGTCCTCGTCGTTGACGAACCCGTGCATCATCACCTGCTCGTAGGGGGTCGTTCCCGCGGCCGCGGTCGACATCCCGAGTTGTGACCAGAACCACCCGCGGGTCTGGTCGTGGGCCTCCACGATGAAATCGGCGGGCCACAGTTCCTCGTATGCGTCGGTCTCGCTGGGGTAGTCGAGGGTGCCCCACGACGCCACCGAGGAGTCGATCCACACGTCGAAGACGTCCGGGACGCGCTCGTAGGTCGTCCCGTCCTCGGTGATGGTCAGCGGGTCGACGGAGGGGCGGTGAAGGTCGATCTCGGCAGGGTCGATGTCCTGGTCGACGCGCTCGGCGAGTTCCTCTCGGGTCCCGACCACGATCCACTCGCCGCTGTCGGCCTGCCAGATCGGGAGCGGGATCCCCCAGTAGCGCTGTCGGGAGATGTTCCAGTCCGGGGCGTCGGCGACGAAGTCGCGGAAGCGGTTGTCGCGAGCCCACTGGGGGTACCACTCCGAGTCGCCGATGTTGTCCAGCAGGTCCTCCTTGATGTCGGTGACGGTGATGAACCACTGGTCGGTCGCCAGAAAGATGATATCGGTGTCGCACCGCCAGCAGTGGCCGTAGCGGTGTTCGTGCGTCCCCGACGCGAGCAGCGCGCCGACAGCGTCGAGATCCGCGATGATGTCGTCGTTGGCGTCGCGCACGAACGTCCCGGCGTAGTCGCCGGCGGCGTCGGTGAACTCCCCGCGCCCGTCGACGGGGACGAAAGTATCGAGCCCGAGTTCCTGGCCGCGGGCGAAATCCTCCTGCCCGTGGCCGGGGGCGGAGTGGACCAACCCGGTGCGGTCGGCCTCGACGTACTCCGCGGTGTAGACCTCGCCGGCGCCCTCGAAGTCCGCGGTCTCGGCGAGGCGGTCCGCGAGGGGATGGTCGTACTCCCACCCGAGTAGCTCCTCGCCCGCGTACTCGTCGACGACCTCGTAGTCGTCGTACCGACCCTGTTTGAGCACGTCCTCGACGCAGGGCTCGGCGATGTAGAGCGTCTCCGAACCGCCGTCCCGCTCCGCGCGCACGGCTTGGTACGTCATCTCCCCGTCGACCGCGACGAAGGTGTTCGCGGGGATGGTCCACGGCGTCGTCGTCCAGATGACCAGGCTCCCCTCCCGGTCGGCGAGCGGGAACGTCACGTAGATCGACGGCGACGTGATCTCGTCGTACTCCACCTCGTTGGCGGCGATTGCGGTCTGACACCGCGGGCAGTAGTTGACCGAGCGTTTGCCCTGCTCGACCAATCCCCGGTCGTCGACCTGCTGGAACGCCCACCACGCCGCCTCCATGTACTCGGGGGAGATGGTCTCGTAGGGGTCGTCCCAGTCCATCCACACGCCGATCGACTGGAAGTCGTCGTCCATCGACGCCCGGTTCCGCTCGGCGAACGCCTTGCACTCGTCGATGAACGCCTCGATGCCGTACTCCTCGATGTCGCGTTTGGTCTCGAACCCGAGTTCCTCCTCGACTTTGACCTCGATCGGGAGGCCGTGCATGTCGTACCCCGGGCGGTCAGTCACCCGGTGGCCGGTCATCCGTTTGTACCGGATGACCGCGTCCTTCAGCGTCTTGTTCCACGCCGTCCCCAAGTGCATCTGCCCGGAGGTGTACGGCGGCCCGTCGACGAAAAAGAAGGCCGGGTCGTCGGCGTGGGCCGCCTTCGTGGTCTCGTAGGCGTCTACATCGTCCCAGTACGCCTGCACGGAGGGTTCGACCTCCGCGGGCGTATACTGGTCGTCGACTTCGTCCATACACGTGACCTACCGACGAACGTATATGAAATCCGTGGAACCGCGGCGGGGCACCGGCGTTTCGCGCGGCCACCGATCGCCGGGAGCAACCCTTTCACGCTGCCCGACGAACCCGAGGGTATGAGTCTTGAGGTCCCGACCCCGGACCCGCCAGAACTGGAGGAGATCAACCCCAACGAGTACGACGACGCCGAAGTCGTCGGCGACACGGACTACAAGCGCGAGGAGATCGAGGCGCTGCTCCGCGAGGGGGCGTGGGAACGGGCGTTTTCGACGTGGGCATCGAGCACGGATCTCGACGAGGGCGACTTCGACATCATCAGGGACTTGGAGATGCTCCGACAGTTCGACTTCTTCTGGGATTCGTTTGCCGAGCGCGTCGGCTACCACGCGCCGGGGATCCCCGAGGACTGGAAGGAGCGTGACTACCACCCCCAACTCGACTCGTGGGGGTCGGTCTCGGGGATCAACGCCGGGTTGACCGAGTTGGGACAGCTCGTCTGCGAGGTGCTGAAAGACGACTATATCGAGTGGGAGACCGAGTACGAGGCGCCCGACGACCTCCCGGATTTCGACTGATACTCGGTCGATCCTCGATCGCCGGTCGCCGGTCGCCGGTCGCCGGTCGCCAGCCGTCGAGTATCCGCTGCCACCGTAGCGGCCTACCGCCCGCCGAGCCCGTCGAAGTCGTCGGGTCCGTCGGGCGGCCCGTTCCGCTCCGGGCCATCATCGAAGTCGAACCGCTCCGGGGGCTGGCCCGCCTCGTCGAGAATGCCGTCGGAAACGTCGATCGGGCACTCCACCCGGACCGCGAGCGCGATGGCGTCGCTAGGGCGGGCGTCGAAGACGAACGAGCGCGGCTCGCCGTCCTCGTACCGCTCGGCGTCGACTTTCGCGTAGAAGGTACCGTCGGCGATGTCGTCGACCCGGACCCGGTCGATCGCGCCGCCGAACTCGGTAAGGACTGACACTAAGAGGTCGTGTGTCAGCGGGCGCTCGAAGGGCTCACCGGAGAGGGCGAGTTGGATCGCACGGGCCTGATCGCTTGTCACGACGATCGGGAGGAGCTCCGAGCGCGCCGCGAGGACCACCGCGGGAACGTTGTCGCCGTCGGCGTCGACGCCCACGGCGATCCCCTCGACATCTGCGGAATGGTTCATATTGGTCCGTAGGGCGCCCCGGTACGAATAGGTAGGGGCCACTACGGGCACGGCAGGCTTCCCCCGAGACGTCGCTTACCGCCGCCGGACGCCCCACACTACGATCCACGCCAGCAGGACGACCATCCCGCCGAGAAACACCAGAAGCCCCGGCGGGGGACCGGTTGCGGCCGCAGTGTCGGCAGCCACCGCCGCGGTCCCGACGGTGCCGCCGTCGCCGCCGCCGGTCCGGGCGCCGAACGGGACACCATCGACGAGATACTGCGCGAGCAGGCTCGCGAGCCCCACAACCGCGACTCCGCCGAGCAGCCGGGTGAGCACGTCCGCTACTCCTGAGGTCCCGTCCTCGTCGGCGGCGACGACGATCAAGGGTTGATCCGCGGGGGCGTAGACGTCCATTTCGCGACCCTTCTCGGAGTAGACCGTGTCGACCACCTCGATTACACCCGCGGACCCCAGGCGGTCGAGGTGGTACTGGACGTTCTGTAGCGAGGTGTCGACGGAGTCCGCGAGCGCAGCGGGGTTCGTCGGCTCGTCGTGGAGGGCGGCGAGCAGTCGTCGCGCGGTCGCCGAGGACAGCGCCGACAGCAGGTCCTCGGCGTCGTCGTCGTCGAGTCCGACTACCCGAGGGGCGGCGTCGACATCGGGGTCGGACCGGGAGGGCAGGAGGCGGGCCATCGGGCCGACGTAGCCGGGGACCCGATACAAACCTGTTGTTTTCGACGGGTCGCGGCGGCGCTACTCCACAACCCTCCGCAATACACTTGTCACGCGGTTGCGTAACTGTCGACATGTACGTCCGGGACGCCAAAAATCGGGATGAGGTCTGGTTACTCGACAGGATCGAGGAGGCGGAACTCGACGACCCCGCGTTTCGGTCCCGGGATTACGTGATCGCCCTCGACGAGGAGACCTCCCGGAAGGCCGGGTTCGGGCGGATCCGCGTCCACACCGTCGACGCAGGGGAGTTCTGCGAGCTCGCCTTCGTCTACACCCTCGCGCCGTGGCGCCAGCAGGGCGTCGGCGCACACATCATCGAACGGCTGGTCGCGGAGGCGGGTGACGGCGGCAACGACACGGTGTACACCTTCACCCGCCAGCCCGGTTACTTCAGCCCGTTCGGGTTCGAGCCACGGGAGGCAGCCGACCTGCCGGAGGCGGTGAGGGACCGACTGGAGACTGTCCGCGAGGAGCGCGGCGACGACGTCATCGCGCTTCAGGTCGATGTCGACGGGTTCTCCATGCCGGAGGAGTTCCGCGACCGGTTCAAGACCGCCTCGCCCGCGGACGACCCGGAGGACGGCGAAACCGTCGAGGAATCCGCCAAGGACTTCGGGATCGACCCCTCGGAGGCGACCTACAAGTACGATACCGGGAGTTGAGGCCGGAGCACAACCGCCTGCGCCGATCCCGACCGCCGGGTCAGGTCCGGTCGTCGAGAAAGTCCGTGCTGAAAACGATGTAGGCGAGGACGCTACAGAACAGGATCGGCGGGAGGAGTGCGAACGCCCACAGCGGTTCGATTCCCCACTGGAGGATGAGCACGACGTTCCCTAAGCCGAGTGCGAGAAACGGCGCGACCGCAAGCGCCGCGCGCTTCCGGTTTCGCTGCGTCGAATCCGACCCGAGCGGCGCGTTCGGGTCGAACTCCTCGCCGTCGGGGTCGGCGGACTCCTCGGTCGGCGTCGGGGATGACATACGGTGTCGTCCGGGGTCGAACGGCAAAAACGCCGCGTTCGTCGCCCGCCGGGTCCCGACGCGCTCACTCCGCTTCGACGTCATCTTCGAGCCGCGAGGCAAGCTCGACCAACCCGAACAGCCCGCCGAGGATCGCGGTCGACACCGCAACGCCGTACAGCGCGATCGCACCCGGGGTCACGGGAACGGTCACCCCGGTCCCGAGCACCGCCGCGTCGCTCAGTTGGCCGTTGCTCCCCACGAACCACCCGATTCCCCCCGAAAGCAGGATCACGATGGCGGCGACCGAGAGCAGGATCCGCCGGCCGAGGCCGGGTTCGCCCTCCGGGGCCGTGGTGACGTCCGCCGCCGCGTCGTCGTCGCTGCCGTCGCCCGTTGCGGCCCCGCCGTCGCCGTCGGTTCCCGTGGACACACTACAGTTACGCGCCGGGGCGGATTTGGCGTTGTTGGTTGTGACGAGTGCGGCGGCACCAACCTACAAGCGGCCGCCGGCCGAACCGCCGGCCATGACGGATGATCTCGTTGCCCGCGCCCGCGAGGCGCTCGATGGAGCGTACGTCCCGTATTCGGAGTACACCGTCGGCGCGGCGCTCCGGACGGCCGATGGATCGGTCTACGTCGGGTGTAACATCGAGAACGCCAACTACTCCAACAGCCTCCACGCCGAGGAGGTCGCAGTCGCCGCCGCGGTCGCCGACGGTCACCAGTCGTTCGACCGGATCGCGGTGTCGTCGGGCGTCCGCGACGGCGTGACACCGTGTGGGATGTGCCGCCAGACCCTCGCGGAGTTCGCCGACGCCGACCTGCCGGTCGTCTGCGACGAGGGCGACGGGGCGACGACGACCTACACGCTCGGGGAACTGCTACCGAACACCATCTCCGCGGACACGCTCACCGCAGCCGCCGACGAGGGCGACGCCGGACGCAGGGAGCCGTAGCCGGCTGATGTGGATCCGTCGAACCCGACCTGCACGTCCGACAAGCTATTGCCCACCGGCGCCGACCACGACGCTATGAGCGACAGCGAAGACCCGAGCGACGAGGTGCAGTACCACGTCGCAGTCGGCCCCGAGGACGTCGCCGACGCCGTGCTCCTCCCCGGGAACCCGGAGCGCGTGGACAAGATCACCGCACTCTGGGACGACCACGAACAACGGGCCCACCACCGGGAGTACCGAACCGCGACGGGGACCTACCACGACACTCCGATCTCGGTCACCGCCACCGGAATCGGGAGCCCCTCCACGGCAATCGCGGTCGAGGAACTCGCCCGCGTAGGCGCGAAGACGTTCGTACGGGTGGGCTCCTGCGGCGCGATCCAACCGGAGATGGACGTCGGCGACCTGGTGATCACGTCCGGGGCGGTCCGCCAGGAGGGAACCTCCGGGGAGTACGTCCGCGAGGACTACCCCGCTGTCGCCGACCGGGAGGTGGTCGCCGCCCTCGTCGCCGCCGCCGAACGCCTCGGCTACGACTACCACGTCGGACTCACGATGAGCGCCGATTCGTTCTACACCGGCCAGGGCCGTGCCGGCTTCGAGGGGTTCCGGGCGGCGGGCTCCGAGTCGCTGATCGAGGACCTCCGGAACGCGAACGTCAAAAACATCGAGATGGAGGCCGCGGCGTTGCTCACCCTCGGGAACCTCTACGGCCTGCGCGCCGGCGCGGTCTGTTCGGTGTACGCAAACCGCGTCACCGGGGCGTTCCGGACCGAAGGCGAGTCAAGGGCGGCCGAGACCGCGAGTCGTGCGGTCCACCTGCTCGCCCGAATGGACGCGGCAAAGCGCGAGGCGGGAGCGGACCACTGGCATCCGGGGCTCTCGATCGAGTGATCGCGGCGACGGACTGCCGCGGAACCGGGCGATACCGGACGTTCGCGGGGTCGGTCCGTTCACGACGCCCACCCGGGTCGTTCCGCAGTACATTTATTCGCAGGTTTCCGAAAGGTAGATATGAGTACGCAAGTCGTCGTTGTCGGGTCGGGCTACGCCGGTGCCGGCGCGATCAAGCGACTCGAGAACGAACTCGACGCCGGTGTCGACCTTACCTGGGTTTCCGACCAGGACTACCACCTCGTTCTCCACGAGGCCCACCGGTGCATCAGGGATCCGAGTGTCGAATCCAAGATCACGATCCCCGTCGACGATATCAAATCGCCGTCGACGGAGTTCGTGACCGGCCGGGTGATTGACGTTGATGTCGACGACCGGGTCGTCGAACTCGAGCACGATGAGATCGGGTACGACTACCTCCTGCTCGGGATCGGGTCCGGCACCGCGTTCTTCGGTATCGACGGCCTGCAGGAGCACGCCCACGAACTCAAGAGTCTCGACGACGTGCGAGCCATCCACGCCGACGTTGAGGCGGCCGCGGAGGCCGCTTCCCGCGACGATCCCGCACAGGTGGTCGTCGGCGGCGCGGGGCTCTCCGGCATCCAGACTGCGGGCGAGATCGCCGAGTACCGCGACGAACACAACGCGCCGATCGACGTGACCTTAGTCGAGGGACTCGACGAGGTCTTCCCGGGCAACGACGCCGAACTCCAGGGTGCACTCCGGAGTCGGTTGGAGACGCGCGACGTCGGGATCAGAACCGGCGAGTTCATCTCGCAGGCCGACGCCGAGGCCGTCTACCTCGGCGGCGACGAGGACGACCCCGGCGAGGAACTCCCGTACGACGTCCTGATCTGGACCGGCGGTATCACCGGCCACGACGAGGTTCACGGCGTCGAACTCGAGCAGGACGACCGGTCCCACCGGGTCCACGCGGAGTCCGACTTCCGGACCTCCGACGAGCGGGTGTTCGCGGTCGGCGACGCCGCACTGGTCGACCAGGGTGAGGACACGGTCGCGCCGCCGACGGCCCAGGCCGCCTGGCAGGCCGCGGAGGTTGCCGGCGAGAACGTCGCCCGTGCGGTCGAGGGTCGACCGTTGAAGACGTGGCGCCACGACGACAAGGGAACCGTCGTCTCCGTCGGCGACGACGCGGTCGCCCACGGCGTCAAACTCCCCGCACTCGGTAAACTCCCCGTCGACGTCTTCGGCGGGCTCGCAGCCCGGAACCTGAAGAAGGCGATCGCCGCCCGGTGGATCGCGGACGTCTCCTCCATGCGCAACGCGCTCAACGCGTGGGAGAGCATGTGAAGTGCCTCGGGGGCAAGTGGTTCGAGAGACTTCGTCTCTCGTCATCACGGAAGACTACGTCTTCCGTACGACCCCGAGGCTTCCTGTTTCCACGACGTTGTCAGACGTGTCT
>CAZDEJ010000092.1:0-8995 GCA_964504395.1 uncultured Halobellus sp.
ACGGTTCAGGAGGCAACACAATGAGCTCAGACGTACGTTTCACCGACTTCAAATCGGACAAGCAGCCGACGTGGTGTCCCGGGTGCGGCGACTTCGGGACGATGAACGGGATGATGAAAGCACTCGCGAACACCGGCAACGACCCGGACAACACGTTCATCGTCGCCGGCATCGGGTGTTCCGGCAAGATCGGGACGTACATGCGCTCGTACGCCCTCCACGGCGTCCACGGCCGAGCGCTACCGGTCGGCACGGGCGTGAAACTCGCAAACCCCGATCTCGAGGTGATGGTCGCCGGCGGCGACGGCGACGGCTACTCCATCGGTGCGGGCCACTTCGTGCACGCGGTCCGCCGGAACGTGGACATGAGCTACATCGTGATGGACAACCGGATCTACGGGCTCACGAAGGGGCAGGCTTCGCCCACCTCCCGGGACGACTTCGAGACGTCGACGACGCCGGATGGGCCCAAGCAGCCGCCGGTGAACCCGCTCGCGCTCGCGCTGGCGTCGGGGGCGACGTTCATCGCACAGTCGTTCTCGACGGACGCCCAGCGCCACGCTGAGATCGTCCAGAGGGCGATCGAACACGACGGCTTCGGGTTCGTGAACGTGTTCAGCCCGTGCGTCACCTTCAACGACGTCGACACCTACGACTACTTCCGCGACAGCCTCGTCGATCTCGCCGAAGAGGGCCACGACCCGACGGACTACGACGCCGCGAAGAACAAGATCCTGGACGCGAGCAAGGAGTATCAGGGTGTTGTCTGGCAAAGCGAGAAGTCGATCCCCTACGGCGAAAAGCGCGGTCTCGACACCGACATGTCCCGGATCGACGACGGCGCCCCCGAGGGCGCGATGGATCTGGTTCGGGAGTTCTACTAAACCCGTCTCACCTCGGCGGGTTCCCGTGGCGTGGGAACCTACCTCGAAAAGCGCTCCACTGAACGTATCGGCTCGCCGTCGGCTTACCGGGACCGGCGCACACGGCGCGCGGATACTCGGGTTCCGCCGTGGGCTGTTTCGATCCGGTCCCGCCGAGTCGTGTACACCGGCGGACTCCGGGCCTCTGCGCTAGATTATCACAGCCCTGTAGGGCGCACCCGGCGAACGTCCAGCACCGTTCATACTGTTGGCTATACCGACGTGAGGATTTTCGACACCCCGGGGTGTCGAACTCCGTCACGTGGCGATAGCCGACAGTATCAGCATCCGGTCACGGCTGCTTCTCATACTGTCGGCATTGTGATTCCGAAAGCCACCCAATCACTCCTCGCTGGCGTGTGAGCGTCACATCACACGTTCGAGTGGCTCCGGTGCGCCGCCGTCGGACGCCCCGGCCGAGTGCGATATAGCCGCAACGACGAACGAGCCGGACCGAGACTGCATCCGTTCTCGCACCGTCACTGGTGGTTCCGTTCGGAACTCGACGGTCGATCGAATTCCGCCCTTTCGCAGGCGTCAGGAACGTCCCGGCGTGTTTTTTTGTCTGCGCCCCGACCACCCAAACGAGAATGATCGTTGACGCCGCGACCGCCGGCCGAAGACGCCGGCCGGCCGAATGCCACTCGCAGTCCGGTGTTCGTGCGCCCCCCGCACCGGAACGCCGGTCCGCGCAGCCAACGCACACGACGGGATCACGCCGCCATGTCTGAGCACTACGACGTAGTCGTTGCCGGCGCGGGCCCCGCCGGGGCACAGTGCGCACGCGACCTCGCACAGCGCGAGTACGACGTACTCGTACTGGAAGCCGAACCCGAGGAGGGGTTCCCGAAGCAGTCGAACAAGTCCACGGCAGGGACGTTCGCGTCGATGACGGGCGCGTTCGGCATCCCCGACGACGTCGTGATGAACTACACCGACGAGGTCGTCCTCGAATCGCCCAACGAGCACTTCGTGCAGACCCAGCCCGGCGCGGTCCTCGAGTTCGCGGACTTCAAACGATGGCTGGTGGCTGAGGGGCGCGAGCACGGCGCGGAGTACCGCTTCGGTGCACGCGTCAACAACCCCATCACGGAGGACGGGGAGGTCGTCGGCGTCCAGTACGCCGGCGACGAGGAGGTGTCCGCCGACATCGTCGTCGACGCAACGGGTCCGGCGGCTCCGCTCGCGAAGAAACTCGACGTGTGTACCCTGGAACGCAAGAACCAGGCGGTGGGTATCGAGTGGGAGTTGGAGGGCGTCGAGGTCGACCACCCCGAGTTCGCGGACCTCACTGACGCGATGATGCTGCGCCTCGACCACGAGTACGCCCCCGGCGGCTACTCGTGGGTCTTCCATACGGGCGGTGACGCCGCGAAAGTCGGCGTCTGCTACATCCAAAGCGAGAGCTACCAGCAGTACGGCGACACGTCGAAGAGCATCGACGGTCACCTCAACCACTGGCTGGAAACCGATCCGCGGTTCGCCGACGCCGAGCGGATCACGGACAAACAACAGCACCGCGGGAGCGCCCACATCCAGATGCCGGACAGCCTCAGCACGGATAGCTTCATGGCCATCGGCGACACCGTTCCGACCATCGACCCGCTGTGGGGCGAAGGGATCCACAAGTGTATGGAATCGGCGCGTGCAGCCGCTGTCACGGCCGATCGGTGCCTGATGGGGTCGGAAACGGACACGTCCGCGGAGTCGATGTCGATCTACGACGACCTCTGGCACGCCCGCGTCGCGCCGGACATGCGCACGCGGCTGACGATGACCCAGTTGCTGTACCTCGCGCCGAACGAGCGCTACGACCGCCTGATGAACGATCTGAACGCGATGGACGTGGAAACGCTCAGCGACGCCAACGACGGCAGCATCCGCAGCCTCGCGAAACTCACACACCTCGACGACGTGCCGTTGCTCGCACGCTTTGCGAAACAACGGCTCGCCGGGTGACGCGGGCGCACCATCCGGAACGACTTTTGACCCGAAGCGGCTACCGTTGAGCAGTATGTCTCAGCGACCGACGGTCGACGAGGGTGGCCCGTACGCCGGCGCGATGCCGATGCTCGGCGTAGGGACGTGGGAGAACGACGAGCCCGAAGCGTGCGCAAACGCCATCGCCACGGCGCTGGACGCCGGCTACCGCCACATCGACACGGCACAGGCGTACGGCAACGAGGCGTCCGTCGGGCGGGGGATCGAGCGCGCGAACGTCGACCGCGAGGACGTCTTCCTCGCCACGAAGGTCTGGATCGACCGGCTCTCGTACGACGACGTGCTCGCCTCCACCGAGGAGAGCCTCCGAGAGCTCGGCGTCGACGCTGTCGATCTGCTCTACGTCCACTGGCCGGCGGGGGCGTACGACCCCGAAGCCACGTTCCGGGCGTTCGACGAACTCGTCGACGCCGGGAAGACGGATCGAATAGGCATCAGCAACTTCGAGCCCCAACAGGTGAATGACGCGATCGATCACACCGAGAACCCGATCCTCGCGAACCAGGTGGAGGTCCACCCCCTGTTGCCGCAGACCGAACTCCGCGAGCATTGCGCCGACCACGGGATCGAGGTCGTGGCGTACTCGCCGCTGGCCCGCGGGACGGTGTTCGAGGTGCCGGAGCTGACCGACATCGCCGAAACGTACGGCGTGAGCGAGGCGCAGGTGTCGCTGGCGTGGCTCCGAGAGAAGGGCGTCGCCGCGATCCCGAAGGCGACGAGCGAGGTGCACATCCGCGACAACCTGGCGTCGTTGGATCTCGACCTCGATAGCGAGGACATCGCTGCGATTGACGCGATCGGTCGGACGGACCGGCGGGTCGATCCCGGGTTCGCCCCTTGGTAGTCGCAACGAACGTTTATACCCGATCGGGCGGCCACCCGGCGTATGTCGTAGGGAGCCGTCCGCGTCGTGCAGCGGGAGTTCGGCACGTCGACGCGGGACCGGGAAGTGCCGACCGTTCGCAGTTCCGACATCCGAACCGTAGAGTGGCCCGTCCGCCGACCGGGACTATTTGTACGCCGGCGCCGGAACGTGGGGTATGAGCGGCGACGGCCAGTCCGGGGGCGACCCCATCGACGGGGACGGCCCGGAGCCTCCATCGGGGTGGACGGTGTGGAACGACGAGCCGCGCGGCCGACGCATCCTGGTGTTCCGGCCGGACGTGTTCAACGAGCACAACGACCTCCCCGCGCCGTGTCTCCCGACGATCCTGGTGTCGAACCGGTCGCGGGCGGCCCGCCCGGGCGCCTCGCGGGTCAGAACCGGCACCTGGCGCGTCGTCCTGACGCTGGAGCCCGAAGTCGAGGCGGTCACCGAGGAGTTCGACAGCCGCGCGGCCGCCCTCGAGGGCGCCGACGAACTCGCCCGTCGGTTCGCCGGGGGGGAGGTCGACTACCGGGCCGCGTACCAAGTGCCCCGGGAGGCGTACTTCGAGCAGCTCGACGAGGTCGTGGGTCGGGAGTGACGGGGCGTCAGCAGGTCCGACCGCGTACCCGGAGTGTGGGGTCTCACTCGTCGTCCGTCCCGGCGTCGGCGTCGTTCCGGAGTTTCCCGTCGCGTCGGTCCCGTGCACGCGCTGCCGCTGCTCGCTCGCCGGGGTCGCCATACCCGCCGCCGCCGGGGGTCCGCACCGTGATCGTGGTGCCGGCGCCAACCTCGACGGTCGTCTTCGCGGCGACGGGGTCGCCGTCGATCAGGTTTTCGCCGGTGGCACCCGGCGCCCCGCCCGCTGCGCCCTGTGGGGCGTTGCGGCGGCGCTCCGTCAGGAGCGACACCACCGCGTCGGTCTCGACGGTGACCGACCGCTCGATGCCGAGTCCGCCGCGGTAACGGCCGTCGCCGCCGCTCCCGGACCGGAGTGCGTACCGATCGACCGTGAGGGGGTACTCAGACTCAAGCGCCTCGATCGGCGTGTTCAGCGTGTTGGTCATCCCCACCTGGACGCCGTCCATCCCGTCGACCTCGGGGCTTCCGCCGTCGCCGCCGCCGACCGTCTCGTAGTAGGTGAAGCCGTCGGCCTCCCGGTCGCCGCCGTCGCGCTGGCTGCCGATGATCGTGTTGTTCATCGTGCCCTGGCCCTGCGCGGGCACGCTCCCGGGCAGGGCCTCCGCGAACGCCGACAGGACGACGTCGGTCACCCGCTGGCTGGTCTCGACGTTGCCGCCGACGACCGCCGCCGGAGGTGTAGGGTTCAGAAGCGACCCCGCCGGCGCCGACACCTCTATCGGGTCGTAACACCCCTGGTTGGGCTGGATCTCCGGATCGGTCACCGCCCGGACCACGAAGTACACCGCACTCGTCGCGACCGACAGCGGTGCGTTCGTGTTCCCCGGGACCTGCGCCGCGGTCCCCGCGAAGTCGACAGCGACTGATGTGCCGTCGACCGTCACCGTCGCGACGATGTGGATGTCCCCGCTGGAGACCCCGTCGCCCTCGAGCACGTCGGTGGCCTCGTAGGTGCCGTCGGGAACGTCGGCGATCTCCGCCTCGATCCGCCGCTGGGAGTAGTCGATGACCGCGTCGAACGCGTCGGCCAGGCGGTCACGACCGTACTCGTCGATCAGCTCGCCGATCCGCCGCCCGCCGCGGTCGTTGGCCGCCAGCTGCGCCCGGAGGTCCGCGCGCCGCTCCTCGGGGTTGCGGACGTTCGCGAGCACGAACTCGAGGAGCTCCTCGTCGATCTCGCCGTCCGCGACGATCCGGGCGCCGGGGATCCGGAGGCCCTCCTGGAAGATCTCGGTCGCCCCCGCAGGCATGCTTCCGGGGGTGCCGCCGCCAACGTCGGCGTGATGTGCGCGGGTGACGGCGTACCCGATGATCTCGCCCGCCGGCGCGATCGTGGAGACGACGGTCACGTCCGGGAGGTGGGTCCCGCCCGCGAAGGGGTCGTTCAGGATGTACGCGTCGCCGGGGTCGGGGTCGCGGTCCCTGACGGCGGTCACGGCTTCGGGCATCGCGCCGAGGTGGACCGGGATGTGTTCGGCTTGCGCGATCATCCGGCCGTCGGCGTCGAACAGCGCGGTCGAGCAGTCCTGTCGCTCCTTGATGTTCGGGGAGTAGGCCCCGCGGATCAGGACCTGTCCCATCTCCTCGGCGATGCCTTCGAGCCGGTTCCGGAGGATCTCGAGCGTCACCGGGTCGAGATCTCCGTCGTGGTGTGGTGTGGTCATGTGGTGTCGGTGTCGTCCGGGCGGACGACGAGCGCCCCGCTGTCTCGGACGGTCGCGGTCCACGCCGGGGGGATGACCGTCGTGCTCTCCGCCTGTTCGAGGACCGCCGGCCCCGGGATCGCCGTGTCCGCCGGGATCGAGAGCCGGTCGTGGACCGATGCGTCGTGGGTTTCGCCGCCGACGTCGACGGTCCGGCGCCCGACGAGGCTGTCGCCGTCGGCGTCGTACCGGGTTGCCGCGACCGACCGCGGCGCGCGGGCGGTCGCCCTGAGGTTCACGAGTTCGACCGCCGCGTCCATCCGGTAGCCGTGGGTCCGCTCGTGTTCCGCGTGGAACCGCTCGCGGACCGCCCCGGAGTCGAACGGGAGGTCGATCGGGACCGTCAACTCGAAGCTCTGGCCGGCGTAGCGGAGGTCGGCCTCGAAGTCGACGGTCGGGTCGGTCGCGGTCGCCTCCGCGAGGGCGTCGTCGGCCACGTCCGTCGCGACCGCCTCGACGCGCTCGGGGTCGGCGTCGTCGAGCCGGGTCAGGTGGGTCCGGACCCGGTCGTACCGCTCGTCGGCGTCGAGGAGGCCGTACGCGGAGAGCACCCCCGAGGCGATGGGGACGATCACGGTCCCGATGTCGAGGCTGTCGGCGACGCCGACGGCGTGCATCGGGCCGGCGCCGCCGAACGCGACCAACCCGAACGACCGCGGGTCGAACCCACGCCCGACCGTGATCTCCCGGATCGCCCGTGTCATCTTCGCGTTCGCGACCCGGTAGACCCCTCTGGCCGCGGCGCGGGCGCTTTCGAGCCCCGCCTCGTCGGCGAGGTTCTCGAGGGTCGTCTCGGCGGCCGCGACGTCCACTGATAGTTCGCCGCCGAGCGTCGTGCTCTCGCCGACGTACCCGAGCACGACGTTTGCGTCGGTGACGGTCGGCTCCGTGCCGCCGTTCCCGTAGCAGGCGGGGCCGGGGTCGGCACCGGCCGACCGAGGGCCGACCCGGAGCGCGCCGCCGGAGTCGACCCACGCTATCGACCCGCCGCCGGACCCGATCGTATTGATATCGACCATCGGGGTCCGGATCGGGATGCCGTCGATGGTAGTGTCGGTCGTCCGCTCGGCGTCGCCGTCGCGGATCAGGCTGACGTCGCTGGAGGTCCCGCCCATGTCGAACGTCACGAACCCCGGAAGACCGTCGGTGCCGGACACCGCCCGGGCGGCCCTGCCAGCCCCGATCACCCCCGCTGCGGGACCGGACAGGGCAGTCCCCACCGCGTGTGTCCGGACGGTGTCGGCGCTCGCGATCCCCCCGTTCGACTGCATGATCCGCGGTTCGGGGATCCCCTCGGCCGCGGCCCGGTCTGTCAGTCGGCCGACGTAGCTGTCGATCGTGGGCGTGACGTACGCGTCGACAACGGTGGTAGCGGTCCGCTCGAACTCCCTGAACTCCGGGAGGACGGCGTGCGAGGCCGACACCGGGACCTCGAGTTCCTCGCGGAGGATCGCTGCGACTTGCTGTTCGTTCTTCGGGGTGGTGTACGCGTGCAACAGTGCGACCGCGACGCTTTCGACCTCAGAGTCGCGCAACCGCGCCGCGAGGTCTCGGACCGCGGCCGGGTCGACGGGTTGCTCGATCCCGTCCGGCGTTGCTCGCTCGGGGAGTTCGTACCGGCGGGCCCGGGGAACCAACGGGGCCGGCTTCCGGTCGTGGAGGTCGTACAGCGACGGCCGGGCCTGGCGGCCGATCTCCAACACGTCGCGGAACCCCTCGGTGGTCACGAGTGCGGTCCGCGCGCCGCTGCGCTCTATGAGGGCGTTCGTGGAGACGGTCATCGCGTGGGAGAACTCCGAGATCTCCGCCGGATCGATTCCCGCCTCCGCGCAGGCCTGCTGGATTCCGGCGAGTACACCCTCGCTTTGGTCGGCGGTCGAAGGGACCTTCGCGGTCACGAGCGTCTCCCCCCCGGCCATGAGGGTCACGTCGGTGAACGTCCCGCCGACATCGACGCCGACGCGGGGCGTCATACGTGGTCGGAACGCGGGGGGCGTCCGCCGGCGCCCCGCCTCGCGTGTCGGTGGTGCGGTGGTCGCATTCGGTATCACGTACCGTTGTGCGGAATCCCGCAAAAGGGTTGTTATGATCGTGACATCCGGGGTATGAACTCGTACGATGCCGCCGTCGGCACCGACGGGGGGTGCGTTGCGCCAGAGACGACGGGTCGCCGGCGCCGGACCCAGACGGGCGACCCCGCTCGGCGGCGCTGGAGCCGCGACGGGAGCCGTGGCCTATTCGTCTCCGAGACGTAAGGTGCGGGTCTGATCAAGGATCGGATCACGGTCTCCCTCGACGAGGACGCGGAGGAGGCCCTCGAACGGCTGGTGAGCCGGACCGGGAAGGGCAACAGCGAACTCGTGCGGAAGGCAGTCGCGTTCTACGCCGCGAACCAGCAGGTCGCCAGCGCCGACGTGGGCCTCGACCTGGAGGAGTACCACGAGATGCTCGCCAGCGGCGAACACGCGCTCTTCGACATCGGCTTCCTCTATACCATCCTGATCCGTTCAAACTGGGTGAGAAGCGCCAGCGTCCGTGATTGATCGTCAACAACAGTTCGTATCCGTTCGGCGACGAGCAGTTCCTTTCGGTCGCTATCTCTATCAAGAAGGACAGCGACTCGATTGCGATGGACTCCGACGTATGGGACGTCGGTGGCGTTCCGCGCGAGTCTTTCGTCTCCCTGTGGGCAGTTCACTCGCCACGGATCGAAGATCTGGTAGCGCGGCAAGGCCGTGTTACCGAGGAGTTCATCGACGCTGTCATCGATGAAATAGAGACGTATCTCCGGTAGATCCGAAATGTACGCCCGGAACACTAACGACCGGCCTCATCCCGAGGCGGCGTGCCGCGTCGGCCGG
>CAZDEJ010000093.1:0-8982 GCA_964504395.1 uncultured Halobellus sp.
GGAGAACGCGAACCAGACCGCCCTCCTCCTGCAGTTCGGGGACGGGGCACCGCTGTCCGCCACCGTGACGCTGCAGCAGGTCGACGGGAATACGTCGGCAGCAGAAGACGATGGCTCGCAGGGTGAATCCGGGCTGCCTTGGTCGACGATCCTGCTTGCCGTGATCGTCATGCTCGGGATCATCGTGGTCGCTCTTGTGGTATTCTTAGCTCTCCAGAAGCTCGGCCCCGGAAATATAACGCTCAATTTGGGACTGTTCGGCTCCTCGGACGGGTCGTCACCCGGTACGTCGCCGGGCGTCGAGACCGCCGACGTCTCCGTCGAGGTGGTCGACGAGGTCGCCGGCAAGACGTACCCACACGTGACGGAGGTGATCGCCCGGCCACGGAACCAGGGGCGGTCGTCCGGGTCGAGACAAGGGACGGGGAACAGTTCGGGGAGAACAGCCGGCGGGGCCGGTCTCCAGGGTGTAAACACCGACGACACCGAGACAATCGACCTGACTGCGGGCGAGGGCGACGTCGAACTCGGGTACGGCGACTGGGTCTTCGAGGCCAGACAGAACGGCGAGACCGTCGGGCAGCGTCGCCACACTCTCAACTACGGGTACGAGAGCGACCACATCGCGCTGTCGGTCGACCCGTACGTCGTCGAGGCAACCGTGACCGGCGGCCCCGACCGGGAGCCGCTGCGGGGGGCGACCGTCGAAGCAACAGCCGACGCCGGCGGGTGGAAACGGCGGCAACCGACCGACGGCAAAGGACGAGGCGAGTTCGAGGTTCCGCGGTCGGCGTCAACCGTCTCGTTCACCGCAACGCACGGAAACCTTCCGCCGGCGGAGTCGCAGTGTCGGGTCGAGCAGGCGGTCCGGAACGGGGTGACCCTGGCGATCGCCGACGGTGCCGGTACGATGCGAGTCGAGACGACCGTCGGCGACGTGTCGTGGCCCGGGGTCGAAGTCAAACTCACGCCGGTCAGTGAACAGGCCAAGACGTACGCCGACGAGGGAACGTTCGCCGTGAACGACGACGGGCACCAGCGGGTCGAGAACCTCCCAGCGGGGGAGTACGAGCTCAGCGCTCACCCCCAGCTCGAAGCGGTCGACACCACCGCGGCGGTCGAACGCGTCACAGTCGGCGACGGCGATACCGCCAACGTGACCCTGTCGATCGGGGTTTCATACCGGATATCGACCACGGAGCGGGAGCGGCTCACCGAACTCAGAGATCGGATCGACGGACTGGCCTCGGCACCCGACCGCGACGTGGCGATCCCACGGTACTACGGGACCGTGCTCACGTCGGTGTTAGAGATCGTCGAGGACGTCGAGTCGGCCCCGGAGCGCGCGGTGGAAACGGGCTTTTCGCCCGACGAGACGGTGGAAGCGCTGCTCGACGCGACCGAGGCGGGGATCACAGCCGTCGACGCCGCCATGTCGGAGCGCCGGAACGTCAGCCTGTTCGACGCCTGCGAGTCGATGCCGCCCGCGAGGGCCGACTGGAACGGAGCAGCAACGCTCGACGCGTTCTTGAGTCGGGTGAACGAAGGCAGCGACCACGAGCGTCGCGCGCTCAGCGACCGGCTCAGGGCGGCCGACGAAGTGCTGGACCAGCAGTGGGGTGAGGTCAACGAGATCGCGCCGGCCCGGAAGCTCCACGATCGGATCGGGGAACTGGCGCGGGAGACCGGCAACGTCGGCGACGAGCTCACGGCTGTCGCACAGGCGTACGTCGGCATCTGCCTGTTGGACGCCGTCGAGGGGATCTTCGACCACGACGCTCTGGTGGATCGACTCAACAGCGGGAGCTACTGATACGATAATGAAGTGGATACTACTCAGGATCGTCGTCGTCGTCTGCGTGGTGACATCCACTGTGGGCGTCGCGACGGCTGCAAGTGGGGCACAGACGGACACGAGGACATCGACACCGGACGCAGCCGCCGGACGCATCGCGGACACTGCGGGGTCGACAGCCTCGGCTGATCTCAATGCGGCGACAGCCTCCGATGTCGATATCGACGTCGAGGAGCTGCAGAGCAGTGACGACTTCCTCGCTGCGTTCCGACAGCTCGCCGGCCAGGACTCGCTGTCGGCCTACAGCGAGTTCGAGGTGATCCGGACGCAGGCGGTCGTCGCAGTCCAGTCGGGATCGTTCGAGGACGCGGACCGCGAGCGGATGCGCGGGGTCTTGCGCACCTTGGTTCGGTTCGACGTGGCGTACGCCGCCGCACAGAACGACAGTTTGGCGGCGAGTTTCGAGTCGGCGACCGCAACCCGCGAGGCGGTCTCGGGGGTCGAATCCGCCGGGGGAAGGGTCTACAGCTCGCTCGCGAGCGTCGCTCTCGACCGGTTCTTCCGATCGCTCGGGGAACGGTTCGAGCAGCGTTCCCGAGGGGACGGTATCAGCACGCCCGAGCAGATTGCCGCACTCAAGCAGGCGGGCGAGGCCTACCGGCTCGGCGGATCCAGCGACCGGTTCGCGGAGGTGTCGGTCGAGGCCGAACAGCTGGAGAGCGCGTGGCAACGCGACCAGCAGGCGATAAACGAGTCGATGACGACCACGCAGCGGTTCCTCGATCGGTGCGGAGCGGCGTGTGCGGACCCGGTGAGTGCGATATCGACCCACACGGTCGGCGTATTCGGGCTGTACACCGACGCCCGCGAGGCGAGTGCAGCGAGCGGCGATGCGGTTCGGATCGCGGAGGCCAACAACTTAGGCGACCGGACCGCCGAACTCCAGTCGGCCGCTGACAGCACCTCCGGCACGCTGTTGTCGCTCGCGATCGGATCGGCGATACTGCTCTTCGCATACGCACTCGCGCTTGCGATCCCGACGATGCTCGTCGCGAGCCGGATCTCGGCGTGGGCCCGCGACAGGCGGGCCGCGTCGGTCGGATCGGTTCTGTCAGCGATGCCACAGGAGGTGTACACCGATGGCGGCGAGTGAGCGTTCCGTGGGTCGCGGCGTCGTCGCGTTCGTAGCCGTCCTGATCGCGGTATCGGCGTTCGCGGCGCCGGCGACGGCGGTCGTATCCGAGACCGTCGAACTCGACGAGGCGCTCGACGATCAGCAGCGGGCGACGGAGTTCACGTTCACGTTCTTCGCGAGCGCGAACGAGACGGTGACCGCTGACACCGGGCCGAGTTTCCAGGGTGGCGACGTCAACTTCGAGTTCGAGGGGTGGAACGACTTAGATAGCGGCGCGTCAGGATCCTCGACCAGTTGGGAGGTCGAGAACGGCAACGAGTACGAAGTCACCTACCAAGCCCAGGTCTCCTCGGGTGCGAACGACGAAAGTTGGACCGCCACAGTTAGCGGCGGATCCACCAGCGCCTCGGAGACGCTCGATCTCACTGTCGACTACCTCCAACCCCAGTTCGGTGGTGCTGACAGCCCCACCGAGACGGTGATTTTCACTGATTCCGGCAGCGACGGAACGACCGAACTCGATGTCGGCTTCGACAACAACGGGCAGGGCGTGATGGTTCCGGACTCGGTCAGTCTCGATAGCACGCCCGGCGGGATCGACGTCTCGGTGGACTCGCTGTCGAACCAGGTCGGTGCCGGCGGCTCGGGGACGGCCGTGCTGGACGTCTCGGTTGACCCGTCGGTTACCGCGGGCGACTACACCATTTCGGGGACGATCGACGATAACCTCGGGAATACCCAGTCGTTCAGCGCCACCGTGGAGGTCCGGAAACCCCCGGTTCTCACTGCCGACGACGTCGACATCGGGGGAGTGCTCATCGGTGACTCGAACACCGTCGACCTCACCATCAGCGAGACTGCCGGGTTCACCGGGATCGACGGGGTCAACGTGAACATCATCGGCACCAACGACGACGGCTCCGTCGCCGTCGAAGGGGCCGGAGTCGCAAGCACCAGTGCCGGCGGAAGCGACACGATCGAGGTGCAGGTCTCGGCGGACTCCGACGCGGTCCAGAACGCCGACCTCGACTGGCAGGTCGAACTGACGCCCGACGATCAGTACAGTCCGACCGAGAGCATCGACGTCACCGGCGAGGTGTTCTATCCGCCGACTCTCGAGTCGCTGTCCGGGCAGAACGCCGAGAACGTCTTCGACACGCCGCGGTCGGAGGCCCAGACTCAGATCACCGAAACCGAGGTGACGTTCACGAATACCGGCGACCTCGACATGTCCGTGACCGACGTGTCGGCGACCGTCGACGACCCGGAGGTGTCCGCGTCAGTCGTGGACGTCTCCGGGACCGTGGGTGGGCAGTCCGACGGCAGCGCGACGATCGCACTCGAGGCCGATCCCGAGGCCGACGAGGGGACGTACCCCTTCACGGTCACGGTCGACACCGCAACCGCGGGCACCCAGTCGGTCACGCGCGATCTCACCATCGAACACGTGCCCGAGATCGCCGTGGAGCGCTCGGAACTCCCGCTGGGCGACGTCACGGTGACCAACCGCCGGACCACCAGTATCGACGTCTCGGAGGTTCTCGAGTACGAGTCGGTGCCGGGTGTCGAAGTCGTCCGCACCGCGGGGCCGGATCAGTATCTCGAGATCACCGAACAGCCTACCGAACTCCAGGCCGGCGGATCCGCGCCGCTCGTGTTCGCGGTCGCGTTCGACACCTCCGCGGAACTCTACCAGCAGTACCAGTGGACCTTCGAGATCCGCGGCGAGGGCGTCGAGACGCAGACCGTGACCGTGATCGCACAGCCGACCCCGTACTCCTTCGAGTCGATCTCGAACAACCTGTCGTCGTACGGGGGCGGATCGGGGCCGCGTGCGGCGACGGCAGCGGGGATGTCAGACTCCCTCGCGGCGCTCGAAACCCGGTTGCGCGACGGTGAGGACGTCCCGGAGGGAGATCTCACCGAGACCGTCGCGGCGGGCGAGACCGCAATCTTGCTCTTGGAGTCGCTGGACGCCGCGGAGGATGCTCGGGAGTCCGACGGCCCGGCCGCTGCGCAGGCGGACGTGCTCCGGGCGCAGGCGACGCTCAGCGCGATGTCGGAGTACGTCGCCCGGATCGACGCCCCGGACGCCGACTCCTCCGCGTCGGGGGCGCTCGAATCCGCCCGAACCGCGACCGACGAACAGGTCGACGCCCAGGTGACGTACTACGAGTCCCAACTCGAAGGCGACATCTCGACGCTCCAGCGGGCCAGCGCGAACCGGCAACTCGCGCGGTTGGCCGAGAGCCGCGGCAACACGGAGCGAGCGAGCCGGCTGAACTCGGAGGCGTCGACGGCGTTCGACACGTACCTCCAGCAGGTCCAAAACGCCTCCGCGAGCGCGGAGGACGCGCGGGCGAGTCGGGCGTCGATCCGCGAGGACGCAACGCTCGTGATCCTGAACCAGCCGCTGGTGTTGAACCCCGCACGGCTCGACAGTATCTCCGCGGAGATCGACGCGATCGATGCGGCGTACGCCACCGCCGAGAGGACGTACGCCGAGGCGGGCGCCACCGGACAGGCCGAGGCGATCGCCCAGGAACGCGCCACGGTGGGACAGCGCCTCCAGTTGACGCAGTACGGACTGTGGGGGGCGACGGGGCTGTACGGCCTCGTGGTCCTCGTCGCGCTGTTCAGAACGGCACGGAACCTGTTCGCGTACCAGCAGGACAGGCGCACGGTCGAAATGGGCGCGTTCCTCCAGTAGCGCCCTCGCCGGCCGGTCTTGCGGAACCATCCTCTGCCCTCGGATCGAGGGTTTCCGGATGTCGCAGTACCCGGACCGCAGTCGAAGCCCCGATCTACCCGACCGGACGCACGTCCAGCGGCGTCGACAGCGTCGCCGGAGCCGACGGCCCGTCGTCGTCGTCGGCGTCGACCTGCCAGCGCCCGGCGTCGTCGGTTCGGTCCCCCGAGACGGTCACCGTCGTCGAGCGAGGGTCGCCGCCGTCGGTCGGCGTGGTCTCGAGGTCGATCGGGAGCTCGATCCGGTCGTCGTCGACGGTACACTCGACACGGTGGGTCGCAGCCTCGCCGGGATCGAGTGCAGCGAGTTCACCCGCGGCATAGAGGTACTCGTCGGGCGCTGCCCCGGTGGCTTCGACCCGGACATCGAGCGGCGCCCCGCCCTCGTTCCGCACCCGGAGCACGACGTTGGTGTCGCGGTCGTCGAGAACGTCGACCGAGTCGACGGTTACTGAGACGGGCGGGGTCGTCGGCTCGTGGACCGCCGCGAGGGTCTGGACCGGCCGCTCGCCCGTGTCGGTCCGGACGAACGTCAGCGCGGGGCGTTCGGTAGGTGTTCCCGTGTATGTGGTTTCCTGACTGCCCTCGCCGCCGGGAGGGACCTCGAATCCATCGAACCCCGCGGCACTCGAAAACCCCTTCGAGCCGATCTCCAGCACGGAACACGGCGTTTCGAGACTATTAGTAACGTCGAGTCGGACCTCGGTCGTGTCCGACTGTACCGAGAGGGTGGGCCGGACGGTCACCGGCGCAGGCTCGATCGGGATCGACGCCGACGGCACAGTCGCCTCGCGCTCGCCGGCGCAGGCCGTGACCGCCGGTACCGTGATCGACGCCGCGTTCCACCCGGCGTGGTACCGGGAGGCCGCCGTCTCCGTCTCCGCCGGGAGTTCGACGGTGGTCTCTTGCCCATCGGATCGGAGGGTAACCAACCGTGATTCCGACGAGCGGTTCTCGACGGTGAGCGTCTCCTCGATGGCGTGGCCCTCTTTCGCGGCGTCCGGCTCGAGGCGACGGGTGAGGTCGATGGAATCGGGTGACCCCGACGCCACCGTTTCGGACTCGGCGGTCGGAGCGGTCTGATCCGCCGACGCCGGCGAGGATCCGTCGACCTCGGAACCCGGCGAGGGGTCCGCTCGGCGTCCGGGTTCGGAGTCCGAGCGGTCGCGTCGGGTGTCGTCGCGACCCGACTGGTGGGCCGCAGTCCCGTCCGACGCTGCGGAACCCCCGGGCGAACGGTCCCTCCCAGCCCGTGACTCCGTCGACGTCCGGGTCGGATCGTGATCCGGGTCGGGTGTTGGTGCCTCCCCGGCCGGAGCCGTCGCGGGCGTGTCGCTGGTGGCATGTGCGGACGTGTCCGTCCCGGCGGTCCGCCCCGCCGATCGGCCGCTGTGCGGTCGGTCGCTACCGCCTGCCGGGGGGGTGGCCGACTCGCCGGGCGGTGTGAACGCGGCACGGTCGAGGGATACCGCAGCCGTGGCCGTTGCCACGGCGGCTTCAACGTGAATCTCGCCGTCACCGGCGTGGCTCGCCGGAAGAGCGAGCGTGAGCCGGGCGCCCGGGTCCAGCGACACCGGCCGCTCAACCGGGGCCGAAAACGGGTCGCCGGTCACCTGCACCTCGTCCCCGACCGGAACCTCGGCGTCGTTCTCAAGTATCACGTCGACGAACCCGTCGTCGCGCCCATCGATAGACACCGAAAGCGGCGTCGCCGGGACCGACACCGTGGTGTCGACGGACTCACCGTCGGCAGTGGTGGCGGTCACCTGATCCGCACCGAGCGGGAGCGAAAGGGTCCGTGACGCCGAGGACTGTCCGGGGCTGGGGACGATGTCGACGTCCCCGGGCGAGAGCGACACTGCCGGAAGTTCCGATCCGCCGGACATCCGGAGGGTAGCGTCGACGGTCGCGGTCCCGTCGTCGATACCGATGACACTGGCGTCGACAACAGGCGTCGACGCCGACTCGGGGAGTTGCAGGGTCGTTCGTGTTTCCGTAGTGTCGCTGTCGGCGTCATCGGGGTCGAACACCACACTGGCAGCCACTCGTGAACCGGCCGCCTCAGCCAGCGTGAACCGTGGTTCCGCCCGACCCCCGGCATCGAGCGATACCCGCCGCGACTCGGGCTGGAACGACGCATCGTCACTAAAGACCCGGATCGTGCCGGTGGTCGGCCCGCCGCGGGTCTCGACGGCGACGGCGAGTTCCTCACCGGCGCGGAGCGACGTCGGCGAGGGGCGCAACTCCACACCGGAGAGCGACAGACGGGGGCGGAGCACCTCCGCGGTCCGGCCGTTGATCCGGCAGGCAACCTCCCCGTCAATCGTGGTCGCCACCTGTGCGGGCCCGGTCGCGTCAACGCCGGCATCGGTCACGTCGCCGTCGGCGGTGACCCGGACGACCCCGCGGTCGGTGGCGGCGTAGAGCCCCCTCTCGCCCCGCGGCGCGAGCCACTCGGCGCCGATATCCCGCGTCCACCGGACTGCCCCGTCGTCGGCGTCGACGCCAACGATCTCGCCGCCGTGAAGCGACACCACCGCGACGTCCGGAAGCAGCCCGACGCCCGTGACCGTTCCATCGAGCATCGCTTCCCCTCGGCGGTCGCCGTCGGGGCCGAAGCCGGTGAGATACCACGATTCGCCCGCAAGGAACTCGTCCGCGCGGCCGGCAAGCAGAACCTCTTCGGAGACGTCCGTGTGCGTCCGGTCGATCCGACCGCGTTCGGCGCCGTCGTCGGCGTCGAGGAGCACGAATTCCCCGGCGCCCGTGGCGGCGACCACCCGCGATGGGCCCGGCATCCAACACAACGCCGTGACGTCGTCAAGCGGCGTCTCCCACTGCCGGGAGCCGTCGAAGCCGTAGCCGTACACACGGTCGTCGACCGCGGCGTAGATCACGGATCCGACGGCGAGCCCTTGTGGCCGCCCCTCGAGATCGAACTGTACATCATCGTCGCCGTCGGGTGCGAGTACGGAGATCACGCCGGAGACCGACGCCAGCGCGACCCGGGAGTCGCCGGCCGCGATCAGGGCGATCGCCCCGGTATCGAGCGAGTGGACTGACGCGTACTCCCGCGGGAGGTCGTCGGCCGCAGTGTCCACGGACACCCCGCGTTCGCCGTCCGAGTCCCCGCCGGTCACCGGGACTCACCCGCGCATGGCGTTCGCTCCGATCGTCGGTGGCCGCATCGCCGACGCGGTCGATCGGTTAGCATACGGACATCTGAATTCCGGAATAACAAAAAATCACCTCCATGGATCGGGTGCCGGCCGGCACCGAGTGGCCGAGGTAGATCGTCGCCGAT
>CAZDEJ010000094.1:0-8970 GCA_964504395.1 uncultured Halobellus sp.
CCATAGTGTCTGTCTCGGAGCACCCCCGGACCCGGCATTGTTATTGATGGGTTATCCTCACCGCGGCGCCCGTCGCAGCCGCATCGAGACGCCCACGACGCCGTGGGGACGCGCCGTCGGGGTGCGTGTCCGTACGCGGACGGGACGACGACCGACGGAACCGGCCGTCCCGGTCGGTCGGCGCCCGTGACGTTCCACGCAGTCGACGGGGCGCTGTCCGTGGACGACCGTAGGAGCCGAATAACCTAGTACGGGCGAGCGGAGAACTCGGCAATGACCACGATTACCGTGATCGGTGCCGGCATCGCGGGCTGCTCACTCAGCTACCTCCTCGATCAAGAGGGGTTCGACGTGACCGTCGTGGAGAAGGACGCGGTCGGCGGGCTGCTCCGCGAACTGGAGTTCGACACCGGGTATCACTGCGATTCGGCGCCCCACCTGTTGTTCTACGACGAGGAAACCGAGGCGGTCGTCGGGGAGATGTTTTCCGAGTTCACGAGCCTCGAACCGCACGAGTTCTACGCCGCTACGTACCCCCGGGGTGAGTTGTCCGACCCGCACCACTATCCGGTGAGCGAACAGAACATCGACCGGTGGGACGACGCCGACGAGATCCGCGAGGAACTCGACCGAGCCCCCGGCAAGACCGACGCCGAGTTCTTCGAGGAGTACATGAAGAACCAGGTCGGGGAGACGTTGTACAACCGGTACAACAGGAACTACACCGAGAAACACTGGGGCATCGATCCGAAACGAATCACCGGTGACTGGTTCGACTTCAAGATCAGCTTCCCCGAGGAGGAACGGGAGTTCTTCGGTGACGGCGCCTACTATCCGGACGACAAGTACACCGACATCCTCCAGCGGATGATTTCGGGCTGTGAGACCGTCTTCGACGGCGTCGCGGACCTAGAAACGGAAGGCGACAGGATAGTCGCCGCCAGAACGGAGAGCGGCGTCCGGATCGAGAGCGACCTCTTCGTCAGCACCATCGACCCGAGCATCCTCGTCGACACCGCCGAGGAACTCGAGTACCGAAGCATGGTCATCCTCGGCACCCACCTCAGGGCGTCGGACCGACCCTTCCCCGAGCACGTCGACTGGGGATACTTCCCGAACCACTACGATTTCACCCGAATCACCGACTACGAGTTCGTCCCACAGGAGACGCCCGACGGGGAGTATATCCTGACCACGGAGTTCCCGTGTTTCGTCGGCGACGACCTCTGGTCACGCCCCGACGAGTGGTACGCGGAGTACCTCCGGGACTTCCTGGCTCGACAGGACATCGACGCGGAGATTCTCGACGCGCAGGTGCGGCGAGCGCCGCGGGCGTATCCGCTCCCGGTCAACGAGGAGATCGAGAAGTTCAATCGCATCAACGGCCAACTCAGCGAGTACAGGAACGTGTTCAATCTCGGGCGTGTGAGTACCTACGAGTACATCTGGATCAAGGACATCGTCCAGCAGACCTACGAGACCCGGGAGAAGATTCTCACGCACCTCCAGGCCGAACGAGCCGACTGATTCAGCGGACCCCGCACGCGGGACGCCGAAACCGTGGCGGTCGGGGCTGAACTCTCACACGGTCACGCGGCGAGCGAGGAGCGACCCGGCCGGCGTGGACACCCCGGATCCCGAGCGCACCGGCCCCACGCGGAACTGAACCGGATCCTCCGCGGAGGAACGTGCTCGGCGCCTTCTCGCTGTGGGTTCGCGCGCTACGTGCCGCCGGGACGTGGCGGTGGAGCCCACGGGGCCGGGTGTTAGGCACTGCCTTGAGCGGCTAACCAATTTGTAGTTAAACCGATCGGGTATATTGATTGCTACCAGAACCACTAATGACCGACATTCAGCCAGACAACGGGGACAGGGTGTTCATCACCGGCATATCGGGATTTCTCGGGAGTCATCTCGCCGATTCGTTCATCGAGCAGGGCTACGACGTCGCTGGGAACGACAACTTCGTCGGCGGATACGAGTCCAACATCCCGGAGCAGGCGGATTTCTACCACGTCGATTGCACGGACGTGTGGGCGATGCAGTCGGCCATGGAGGGTGCCGACATCGTCTATCACACCGCCGCGTTAGCGTACGAAGGTCTGAGCGTGTTCGCACCGAGTCGAATCAACAGGAGCATCTATCAGGCCACCTCGGCGACGCTTTCGGCGGCCGCCGACGTCGGGATCGACCGGTTCGTCTACTGTTCCAGCATGTCCCGCTACGGCGAAAACGAAACCCCGTTCACCGAGGACATGGAACCGCGACCGCAGGATCCGTACGCCGTGAGCAAGGTCGCATCCGAGGAGATGGTAGAGCTGATGGCCGACATTTACGATTTCGAGCACGTGATCGCGGTCCCGCACAACATCATCGGCCCGAGACAGCGGTACGACGACCCGTTCAGGAACGTCGCGGCCATCTTCATCAACAGGATGTTACAGGGGAAACAGCCGATCATCTACGGCGACGGCGAGCAGAAACGCTGCTTCACGTTCATCCAAGACGACGTGCGGCCGCTGCGGAAGCTCGCGTACCACGACGATGTCATCGGCGAGGTGATCAACGTCGGCCCGGACGACGAGTTCATCACCATCAACCACCTGGCGGAGACGATCGCCGACATACTCGAGTTCGATCTCGACCCGATCTACAAACCCGACAGACCACAAGAGGTCAAGCTGGCGAACTGCTCCGCCGACAAAGCCCGCGCGTTGCTCGATTACGAGACGGAGTACACGCTCCGAGAGGGGTTACGCGAGATGATCGACTGGATCGACGACCGAGGCGCCAAGGAGTTCGATTACCACCTCGAATGCGAAATCGTGAACGAACGCACGCCCGAGACGTGGACGAACGAACTCATCTAAGCCCCGGCGATGCCGCGCTCGTGCGTCACCGGGGTGCGACCTCGAACCGCCCGGAGTCGACGAGTTCGACGAACTCCGTCGGGGCGAAGCTCGTTCCGGCGGTGACCATCCGCGACCGTCCGCCCGGCGGCCACCCGATCTGTTCGGCGGTCCGGTAGTCGGTCGCGGGCTCGATTGTCACGCCCGACTCGTCGATCCGCGAGACCCACAGTACCCTGTCGTATTCGGTATCGTACAACCCGTCGCCGACGCTCACGGTCGCGCGGTCGGTCGTGATCGACCCGACGTTGGAAGATCCCACGTGTGCGCGCACTACGGGCTTGGGTAATATAAACGCTGCCGCGCCGGTCGGGCGGCCGGCGGGAGACGGCGCACTGCCGCTGTTGTACGCAGCGACTGCTCCGGACGTCCGTGGTGGGGAGTACTACGGGCCGGGTGGGCTGTTGAACATGCGTGGGGCCCCCGAGAGACAGACGTCCAACGACGCGTCGTCCGACGAAGCCACCGCAGCTCGACTCTGGGAGCGGAGCGAGGACCTGACCGGCGTCCGGTACGAACTCTGATCGCAGGTCATAACCGAAGCCCGAACGTACAGTAGCTTCCGATGGATCCTGACGCGGTCGAAACAGTGCTCGTCGCCGGCGCCAGCGGCGGAACCGGGCGGGCGATACTCCGGCTCGCCGGGCCGCGCGTGCCGACAGTGCGCGCGCTCACTCGCGACGGGAGCAAGCGACAGCAACTGTTGAACGCCGGTGCGGACGAGGTGGTCGTCGACGACCTGCTGCAACCGCGCGCGCTCGACGAGGTGGTACGCGACGTCGACGTCGTACTCAGCGCCGTCGGGTCGAGCGTTCGCGACATCCGCACCGGGGGCCCGTTCGTCGACGGCGACGGCGCTCAGGCGCTGCTCGAATCCGCCGCCGACGCCGCCGTCGAGGCGTTCGTGATGGAATCGGCCATCGGCGTCGGCGACGACCCGGCCAGCCCGTTGGCTAGCGTGTTCGACCTCGCGATCGGGCCGATTCAACGGGCGAAGGCGGAGACCGAGGCTGCGCTCCGGAGCGCCGGCGTCGAGCACACGATCCTTCGACCGGGAATTCTCACGAGTGGGCCACGGACGGACCGCGTCACGGTCGCCGAACCCGGAGCGAAGCTCTGGGGTGCCGTCTCGCGGGCGGACGTGGCTCGGATCATGCTCGCCGCCCCCGTGACGCCTGCCGCAACCGACCGGACGTTCGAAGTGGTGCGTACGCCGTCGTTCGCGGGGCGTGGGCGTCGCATCGACTGGCAGCTTCCGGGGTCGTGAGCAGACATGAGGGCCGTCCACACGGGCAGACCGGATCCCGGCATCGTCGGCTCCGGGGAGTGGGTCGTTGCCGAGTTCACGGCTGCTATCGCTCGTGGTTGGTGTCGGATTCCCCTCACGAGTGAACCCGTTGGCTTCCTGTTTGAGTCCGTGTGAATGCCAAAGCCCAAACGTCGCGTTACCGTATCTCCGGTGATGAGCGAGTCCAACGACACGCCTACGGGCCGGACACTCACAGTCGCCGTCGTCGAACGGACCCACGCGAACGAGATCCCGGAGAACATCGACGCCGATCTGTACACCACGACCCGCCCGGAGTCGTCGTTCGCGGAGTTCTCGGCCGACCCCAACGGCGACTTGGCGGACGCGCTCAGGCGGAACGGATTCGACGTCTGATCCGCGCCGTCGGCGATCGCTTCGGTTGAGGCACTGTCCTGGCCGCCTCAGTCGGTATGAAGCGTTCCGCGGTCGGTGGGGTCGACGACGCCACAGGTACGCGGCCGCGGGGGTGACGGCGGCGGCCCCGATCATCGACGCGAGCACCGATACCCGCCGGTACCGCGGCCACCCACCGGGGTGCCGTAGCGCCCGAGCGTTCGGGCGGAGCGCGACGGGCAGCGCGGCCCACCGGCGGTGATCCCGGGTGAGTCAAGGAGCGACGCCACCGGAGGTACCGATCCATCCGGACGCCTTTTATCGGCCCGGAGCAACACGAATACGTATGCGACGGGGGAACTCGAGAAGAGAGCAGCACGAACCCTCCGGACCCGAGGGGGGACGGCTGGTTTCCGACGGCGGCACAGCCGATGGTGCGAACCCGACGCTCCCTCGACGGAACAGCAGTCCCGCCCGGTTGTTGGCGCTTCCCGGCCCCGTCGTCGAGCGGTTTCATCGTGATACTGTTGCTGCGGTCGTAGCCGAACTCGCCCCCGATTGCGTCGTCGCGGCTCCGCCCCGAGGAAACTCCGTCCGCGCGGCGCTCTCCCGGGGCATCGACGTACCGGTGCTCTCGCCGACCCGACCGGGACCCGTCGAGACGGTCCCGGCCGGGGACGACTCCGTACTCGTCGTGGCTGCACCGGCACGTCGTCGGAGCGTCGAGGGGATCCGATCCGGGGCTACGGGGGACCCAGCGGAGCGTGACTCCCCGGCTGCGGAGCCCGCCCACCGGGTGTGTCTGACCGCGAAGGTCGCTCTGGACGTCGATCCGTACGAGCGTGAGACGTCGATCACGGGGCTCGAAACGTACGCTGATCGACTGCCGGCGGCGTGGCTCACGCCGCGCACGACACATTGCTCCACTGCGCTTCGAGCGGGGTACCGGGCGACGGCGGTGGTGGACGGGGCCGAGATCACGCTCGTCGGGATCGGGACGACCGAGGCGTCACTCGGCGCCGGGAGCCGTGGGGACACCGGTCGGGGCACGCTCGTCGAGCTGTTCCCGAACGGGTGTAGCAACTGCGAGGACGTCGACCCTGCCGCGTTCGGCTTACGCGGTATCCGCGGGGTCGGGGAGAAGCGGTCGAGAGCCCTTCGCGAGGCCGGATTCAGCACTCCAGCGGACGTCGCTGACGCCGAACCGTACGAGCTCAACGACCTCTCCGGGTTCGGGGGGGCCACCACGAGGCGTGTCCGGGCGACCGCCGAGGCACGAGCCACCGGGACGGTCGTGGCGACGGGCGACGACCCGCTCCCGAGGGGTGAGCCGGTCTTCATCGACATCGAAACCGACGGGCTGGAGCCGTCGACGGCGTGGCTCGTCGGCGTCCTGGACGGCGGTCCGGAGGACGGTCACTACATGCCGTTCACCGAGCGAGCGCCGGGCGACGGGAGCCACCTCGAGGCGTTCCTGGTGTGGGCGGAAGCGAACGCAGCGAACCGCCCGCTCGTCGCGTGGAACGGCTATTCGTTCGACTTCCCCGTCATCAGGGACCTCGTCCGAAAGCACTGTCCGGAGCGACTCCCGATGTGGGACGACGCGTATCAGTTCGATCCCCTCTGGTGGGCGCGGGACAAAAACGGTGGGAACGCAGCGCTCCCCGGTCGAAGCAACAAGCTCGAGGCGGTAGCCGAAGCCCTCGGCTGGGAGCCGCAAACGACGGGTATCGACGGGAGCGTCGTTGCGAAGCGCTACTCCGCGTACCGGCGGGAGTGGCTCGCAGACGGGGCGGATGGCCCGGTCGACGAGCCCGATTGGGACCGGTTCGAGGCGTACTGCGAGGACGATGTCCGGGCGTTAGCGACGATCTACGAGGCGCTCACCGACGCGTCGCGGCGCGAGCCAGGAACGGACACTCGGTCGGGTACCGAGACCAGCACGCAAGGGGCACTCTCCGATTTCAGCTGAATGGTGCATCCAGACCACGCGGACGGCGAATCACGGGGGCGCAGGATCGACTCCGGGACCCTTCGGACCGACGGGGGCGCAACGCGCGACCAGACGCGCGACGTACTCTCGGAGGACGCGCTCAGGAGTACGTACCCGGAGTATGCGGGCCAAGTCGCCCACGCGGAGCGTCTTCCGGCGACCCACGCCGAGACCGTCGATCCGCACGAGGTGCTCCGGCCGGAGCTGGCCGACCGGCTCGAGTACGATCTGTTCACGCACCAAGCCGAGGGGATTCGTTGCCTGAAACGCGGTGACAACGTCGTCGTCACGACCTCGACGTCGTCGGGGAAGACGTGGGTCTACGCGCTCGAGATGGCCGAGAACCACTTGCGCGATCCGGAGAGCACGGCCCTCTGTCTGTTCCCGATGAAGGCACTCGCCCGCGATCAGGAACGGACGTTGAACGGGAAGCTACGCGGCGACTGGGATCTCGATCCAACGATCGGCGTGTACGACGGCGATACCGGTAGCGACCGGAAACGGCAGGTTCGGGAGAACGCGAACGTCATCCTCACGAATCCGGCCGGGTTGAACGCGTATCTCCCGCGGCACAACAAGGACAGAGGGTGGCACCGGTTTTATTCGAACTTGGAGCTCGTCGTCGTCGACGAGGCCCACGAGTACAGCGGGGTCACGGGAACGCACGTCGCGTTCGTTCTTCGTCGACTACGGCGGATTCTCGCGTACTACGATGCCGACCCACAGTTCGCGATGACCACGGCAACGATCGGGAACCCCGCGACGCACGCGTCTCGGTTGACGGGCGAGGAGTTCTCGGTCGTCGACGACGACGGATCCCCGTCCGGCGCGCGCGATATCGTCCTGTGGGAGCCGCCGCTGGAGGAGGACGAACTCGACGACGGTGCGGACGACCCGTTGTCCGACTTCGAACAGGCTCGCGTCTCGACCGGATCCGAAGCCGCCTCGGTGACCGCTCACCTCGCCGTGCACGGCATCCAGACGCTGCAGTTCTGCGCCGCGCGGCAAGGAACGGAGATCGCGGCGAAACAGATCGTCGAGGCCGCCGGCGATCATCCGACGGACGCGTACGTACAGGCGGACGCGTACCACGCCGGACTGGGGAAGAAACGGCGCCGAGCGGTCGAGAACAAGCTGAAAGGCGAAGCCATCGATGCGGTCCCGACGACCAATGCGCTCGAACTCGGGATCGACATCGGATCCGTCGACGCGACCGTGACGTCACGGTATCCGGGGACGAAGCAGTCCTTCTGGCAGCAGGTCGGGCGTTCCGGACGCGGGACGAGCAATGCCCTGTCGGTGCTCGTCGGCGGGATGGACGCGATCGACGCCTACATCTTCAACAACCCGGACTACCTCTTCGGAACCGACACCGTCGAGGACGCCGTCGTGTCCGTCGACAACGACCGGGTATACGCCGATCACCTGCTGGCGGCGGCGTCGGAGCGGCCGCTGCACGCGGACGACGCCGAATACCTCGGGGGCGACCGGCGGTTCCGAGAGATGGTCGCGATGTGGCAGGACGCCGGCCTGCTCGAACGGGCCGGGTCGCTCGATGCCGGCGGGGTGACCTACACCGGGGACCGGCGGCCGCAGGGTCGGATCTCGCTCTACGGGACCGGGGGAACGGAGTTCAGAGTCGAGTGTGAGAACGGAGACATCGACCACGATCCGATCGCGGCGGAGCGAGCGTACCGCGACTATCACGAAGGCGCCCTGTTTTTACACGCCGGACAGCAGTACGAGGTCGTCGGCGTCGACGAGGATCGACCGCACCCGGTCATAACGGTCAGGGAAACCGACGCGAGACAGTACACGCAGACGACGTCCACGAAGCGCATCACCGAGTTGACGGTCCACGACGAGACCTCGCTGTCCGGCGACTACGACCTGTACTTCGGCACCGGAACGGTCCGCATCACCTACGACAGTTACCTGGTCCGTGACGTGTTCACGGGCGAAGTCGTCCGTGGACCGCTTCCGACGGGGTCCCCGCCGATGGATCTCCAGACCGAGCTGCTGTGGGTGTCACTCCCGGAGGCGCACCTCTCGCGAACCGTACAGGCGCTCGATGCGCCGCTTCTGGAACCGACGGAGCGCTCCGAGCGCGACGCGCGGATTCCTGCCGAGGAGGAGGTGTACACGTACGGCGGCGGACTGCACGCGGCCGAACACGGCATCATTCAGCTCGCGCCGCTGGAGTTGATGATCGACAACGCGGACATCGGCGGGCTCTCCATCCCGTCGCACCCCCACGAGACGATTCCGGGACCGACGTGGTTCGTCCACGACGGCATCGAAGGCGGGATCGGATTCTCGAAGGCGATCTACGAGAACTTCGAGACCCTCGCACGGCGGACGCGTGAGCACATCGCTGACTGCGAGTGTGGTCGACGGCGCGGGTGTCCGATGTGTGTGATGTCGGA
>CAZDEJ010000095.1:0-8785 GCA_964504395.1 uncultured Halobellus sp.
CGCTCGCGAGGTGTTCCATCTCCTCGCCGCCGCGGCCGAAGACGAACGGGTCGCCACCCTTCAGCCGGACGACGTGGGCGCCCCCGCGGGCGAGTTCGACCAGTCGATGGTTGGTGTACTCCTGGGGCGTCCACTCGCCGCCGGCCCGCTTGCCGACGTCCTCGCGCTTGTCCTCGGGGATCGTGTCGAGGATCTCCGGGCCCGGAAGCTTGTCGTGAAGGACGACATCGGCGTCGTCGAGCAGCCGCCGCGCCTTCACCGTCAGCAGTTCGGGGTCGCCGGGGCCGCTGCCGACGAGCGAGACCAGTCCGGTCGCGTCGGCGGCGTCATCGCCATCGGTCGCGTCACCCATGCTCATTCCTCCGTGACCTCGCGCGCCTCGCTGATCAGGTCGTCGGCGCCGCGGTCCGCGAGCGAGTCCGCGAACGCCGCCGCGGCGGCCACGTGGTCGTCGACCGGCAGATCACGTTTATCCGCGACCTCCCGGTCCCCGTCGCCGGAGAGCACCCGCGCGGTCACGTGGACGTACGGCCCTTGGAGCGTGGCGTAGACGCCGATCGGCGCGATGCACCCCCCGCCGAGTTCCGAGAGAATCGTGCGCTCGACGGTCGTTTCGACCCGCGTTCTGGGGTGATCCACTGCCTCCCGGATCCGGTCTGTGGTGTCGCCGTCGTCACGCGTCGTGATCGCAATCGCTCCCTGCCCGGGCGAGGGCACGAACGTGGTGGGGTCGAGCCGCTCGTACTCGATGCGGTGGAGGAGTCCGGACCGTCGGAGCCCTGCCTCCGCGAGTACGATCGCCTCGTACTCGACATCGACCTCGTGCTCGAGCGCCCGGCGTTCGATCTCCGCCAACCCGTCGAACCACGCCTCGACCGACTGGTCGAACTCGGGGGCGTCGTCGTCGCTCTCGTCCCCTTCGGCGGCGTCGAGCCGACGCTCGTGGTCGGCTTGGAGCCCCGGCGCGAGCAGCTTCTCGACCCGTGTGTCGACGTTACCGCGGAGGGGTTCGACCGCCAGATCCGGCCGCTTCGCGAGGAGCTGTGCCTTCCGTCGGAGCGACGAGGTGCCGACGACCGCGCCGCTCGGGAGTTCCGACAGCGACGCGCCGTCAGGGGTCACGAGGAGATCCGCCGCCGACGCCCGCTCGGGGACACCCCCGACGACGAGGTCCGGCGGGAAGTCCGTAGGCATGTCCTTCATCGAGTGGACCGCGGCGTCGGCGTCGCCGGCGAGGACTTCCTCGTCGAGCCCGCGGACGAACGCGCCGGTCCTGCCCAGCCGGTGGATGAGTTCGTCGGTGATCCGGTCGCCGCGCGTCTCCACCTCGCGGAGTTCGACCTCGTAGCGACGGTCCGTGAGCGTCTCCCGGACGGTTGCGGCCTGCCGAAGCGCCAGGTCCGAACCCCGCGTCGCCAACCGGAGCCTCCCGCGAGTAGTCATTACTGGGTCTTCGACGGCGACGAGTGAAAAGGTCACCACTTCGGGCTCGGGGGCCGCGCCAGCGCCGATGTCGCTGCGGACGGCCCCCGCTTGCCTCACGGCGTCCCCACCGCGACGTGACGTTTGTAGAGGTAGTAGAGCGCCAGAACGAAACTCAGGGTAAATGCGCTCAGCACCACCGTTGCAAGCGCCGCCAACCCCCACACCAGCGGGTCGGGCGTCCACGACGTGTCGGCAGCGGCGACCGCCCGGGCGTCGATATACGTCGCAACCGGAAAGACGATAGTCAGCACCAATCCCGCAAGCACGAGCACGAGCACGGTCACGAACAACAGCCCGAAGCCGACGACGCCGGCGTCGAGTCCGAGTCCGAAGCCGGCGAGCGCGATACCGGCGAACAGGAGCCCGACGGCGCCGCCGGCTACCACGTACAGCGGGATCGCGGCGATCCAGTACCACCACCGGGAGTCGACGCCGGGGCGGGGCAGCAGGTCGCCGACCGGGTCGTCGAAGTCGGAGGCTGCGGAGCCGTCGGCCGCCCCGGTCTCGATCCCGGGTGCCGCGTCCGTGCGATCGGCCGAAGCATCGACCCGCCGGGGGCGTTCGGAGCCGTCGGCGTCGGGTCGCGTGTCGGTGGCCGTGCTGTCACGTGGAGGGCCATCCATACGTGTAGTTTCGCCGGTATCGTACAAAAGATCGGGGATCGGCCGGATCAGTTCCCGGAGTGGACCTCGACGCCGCTCGCGTAGAGGTCAATCCCCACCGGCGGGGACTGCAGGTGACGCTCGTCGAGTTGCTCAGCCTTCCGGCTGCCGTCGTCGAACAGGATGTCGAGGTGGACCAGTCCCCGCCGGGGAAACTCGGTCCACCGGTGGGTCTCTCCGGGGGCGAGGTCGACGTCGTCAAGAAAGATTACGTCGTTTCTGTGGCGACCCCTGATCCGCGGTTGAAGCCGGATATCGCTCCGGTTTTTTACGATCAGTGCCGGAGTATCGGGCTCCGCGTCCAACCAGGTCGGCTCGGGATCCGTATCGGCGCCGGCGTCGTCCGGTTCCGTGTCGGCGCCGGAGGTAGCGTTGCTCGGCTCCAGGCCCGGGTCCTCGGTGCCGGCCGGCGCGTCCGACGGTTGTGCGTCCGTGGTCGCGTCGGGTGGTTGCGTATTCGAGGATGACGGCCCTGAGTCGGCTGCCGGTCCGTTCGCCCCTGAGGCGACCTCAGTTTCGGCGGGATCCGGACTCGCAGTCGACTCGTCAGGCCCGCCGTTCGACTCCGTCGCCACAACCGACTCGTTGCTCGCTTCTGTCGCTTGGACTGTCCCTGCCGCCTCGACCGGCTCCCCGTTTGCTTCCGTCGCCGGAGCCGACGACACGTCGGCGCCGAACGCATCGAGCCACGCGGCGAGCGACGCGTGTCTGGTCCGGCCGGCGCCGCGGTTACGGCCGCCCCGGCCGAGTTGGATCAACACGGGATCATGGAGTACCGATGGCGCACGGACACACACCGCGAACGTTTCGTCGGCCCCGCGTAGTTGGCTGCCGTCCCACCGTTGGAGGTCGGCACTCGACACAGCGGAGAGCGGGACGACGAGCGTCGCCTGCCGGTCGAACGCTACTTCGAGCCGGAACTCCTGGGGATCAAACCGGTTCCCGAACAGCCGCCGCACGGTGGATTCGCTGTAGGTGTCGAGCGTTTCGGCGTACCCGCCACCCCGCATCTCGCCCGCGCCGCAGACGAGTTGGTCGCCGTCGATGAACAGCCGTCCCTCGACGAACTCCTCGGCCGCCGGCAGGTAGTTCGGGGTTCCGGTGACGCAGTAGTAGCCGGGTGCTTCCTGGTGGGTCATAGCAGTCTCCCGACGAGGAATAGAAGCAGGAGGAACGGCGACGAGAGTAGGAGCACGAACAGCCAGTTCGTCGACCCCGAAAGCGACTCCTCCCGGGCCCGGAGGTAGCCGACGTTCTGGAGGTTCGCGGACCACAGCACGCCGATTGCGTCACCGACAACCGGAACGATCCCGATGATCCCCTCCACGAGGAGGACGATCGACATCCACACCAGCGTTCGGGTTGGCGCGCCCAACCGCATCCCCCGGTAGACGATAGTCGCGGCGACCAGCATCATCATCCCGTCGCCTGCGCCCGGAAGGAGCCCGACGATCGAGGAGACGCCGATCCGAAGCTCCGTGCCCGGAATCCGGAACTCCTCGTCGAGCCACGCCGCCCTGTTCTCCAGTCTATCCAGTCTGTCGCCGACCGCGAGGTGTCGGTCGAGGTCCGCCTCCGACGGTGCCTCCCCGGCTTCGTTCCCCACCGCTGTCATATTTTACGTTGATAGAACGTGAACAAAAGCCTACCGACGGTGGGTGAGCGGGTCTATACGATGTCCTTGTACGCTTCCAGCGTCTCCTCGATGTCCTCGTCGGTGTGGGCGTAAGAGACGAACTGTGACTCGAACTGGTTTGCGGTGAGGAAGATCCCGCGGCCGTTCATCTCCTGCCAGAAGATCCGTTCCCACCGCTCGACCTCGCTGTCGGCGACGTCCGCACCGGTCTTGGGACAGTGGTCGTACTTCGCACACGACTCGCGCTGGCGACACCCCGCCTCACAGACGTCGGGAGCGTCGCCCTCGCTACCGCCGTCGGCGGGCGCGCCACGGCGAGTGAACACGGTCTTGAACATCGAGTCGGTGCCGACCACCGTGTACGACGGCGCGCGGTCGGCGAGGATGTCGGTGATGCCGCGCCGGAGCCGCTCCGCGAGGCGGTTCACGTGGTCGTAGACGTCGTGTTCGGCGGCGTAGGTCAGATACTCGTACCCCGCCGCCATCGTCACCGGGTGCCCGGAGAAGGTGCCCGACTGGAACACCTCCCCGGAGGGTGTGAACTCCCGGATGATCTCCGCACGCCCGCCGATCGCGCCGACCGGGAACCCGCCGCCGACGATCTTGCCGAACGTGGTCACGTCGGGGGTGACGCCGAACTTGCCCTGGGCGCACTGAAGCCCCCCCACCCGGAAGCCGGTGATAACCTCGTCGAAGATGAGGAGTGCGTCGTGGGCCTCGGTCAGTTCCCGGAGGCGCTCGAGGTAGCCGTCGATCGGGTGGACGATCCCCGTGTTCGCCAGGATCGGCTCGGTCAGGACCGCAGCGATCTCGTCGCCGTGGGCCTCGAAGACGTCCTCGATCGCCCCGGTGTCGTTGAACGGGACCGGAATGGTGTAGTCCGCGAACGACGGAGGGATACCGGGCGAACTGGGCATCGTGTGCTCTGCGTCGCCCTCGACCAGCGTCGACTCCTGCGCGCCGTGGTAGCCGCCCTGCATCACCACGATTCTGTCGCGGCCGGTGTGCCCGCGGGCGAGTCGGACCGCCGAGACCGTCGCCTCGGTTCCGGAGTTGACAAAGCGGGTCATCTCCACCGACGGAACGTGTCGGGCGAGGAACTCCGCGAGTTCGACCTCGATCCCGGTCGGCGCGCCGTACATCGGCCCCTCTGAGGCGTACGACTGGACCGCCGCCTGGACCGACTCGGGCGGGTCGTGGCCGTACAGAAGCGGGCCGTACCCCATCACGTAGTCGAGGTAACGGTTCCCGTCGGCGTCGACGACGTGGGCGCCGTCGCCGTGATCGATGAAGAACGGGTACGGGCGCGTGGCCCGCACCGAGGAGTTGACGCCACCGGGGATGACCGACAACGCCCGGTCGTACAGCGCCCGCGACTCGTCGTGGTTCATGTAGTCCGGTTCGGTCGAGAGTCAAAAGGACTTGTTGCTTCGATCGGGATCGGTGTCCCCCGGTCACCCCGTGTAGACGAGCGTGAGTCGACACGACGGGTTCGGGACGGGACCCCGGGAGAAACGGCGAACGTGACGTCAGACCGCGTCGGGGCCGGTCTTTCCGGTCCGGATCTGGCGTGCGGAGTCCACCGGCAGCACGAACACCTTGCCGTCGCCCTTCTCGCCGGTGTGTGCGCCCTCGGCGATCGCGTCGACGACGTCGTCGGCGGGGATATCGGCGACGACGCATTCGATCTTTACTTTCTCGTGGAGGTCGACCGTGTACTCCTCGCCGCGCCACTGCCCCGTCTTCGCGGGCTGGGAGCCTCGGCCGGAGACGTTCGTTACCGTCAGCGACGGCGCGCCGGCCTCCGCGAGGGACTCTTTGACGTCTGCGAGTTTGTCCGGTCGGATGAACCCCATCACCAGTTCGATGCTGCTGTCGTCGGTTTCACTCATCGGTAGTCACCTCAGTGTCCGCCGTCGGCGTTGGACTGCCGCCGTCGGTGCGGGTCTCGCCGCTGCCGTCGGTGGCAATAGTGTCGCGGTTCTGGTTCGGAACGAACTCGGGGTAGACCGCCACCCCGTGCTCGCTCCGGTCGAGTCCCTCCTCTTCTTCCTGCTCGGAGACGCGAAGGCCGAAGAGCACGTCCGCGATCTTGAACGCCACGATCGTTACGAGGACCGTCCAAGTGCCGACGACCGCGACGCCGGCGACCTGCATCACCAGCTGGTCGACGCCGAGGAACGTGTAGCCGCCCGAGGCGGTCACGCCGAAGAACGGGATGAGGATGGTCCCGATCGCGCCCGCGGAGCCGTGGACCGCGAAGACGCCACACACGTCGTCGATCTTCAGCGAGTCGACCACCCATCGGTAGGTCGGCAGGACGAGGGCGCCGGCGATGCCGCCGAGGATGACGCCGCCCCACCACGTCACGTGCGGGACCGCGCCGGTGACCGCGACGAGGCCGGCGAGTAGCCCGTTTGCGGCCCACAGCGGGTCGGGTTTGCCCTGCCAGGAGGCGGAGACGAGCATCGCCGCGACGCCGCCCGCGCCCATCCCGAGCGTGGTGTTCAGCACGACCTGTCCGAGCGCGCCGCCGTTGAACGCGACCGCGCCCTCGCTGACCGCGAGGACCGTCGCTTGGGTGCCGACGTTGAAGCCGTACCACCCGAACGCGAGGAACAGCGTGCCGAGCACCGCGAGTAGCATCGAGTGCCCCGGAATCGCCTGTGAGTCGCCGTTCGAGTCGAACCGGCCCTTCCGCGGGCCGACCATCTTCGCACCGACCAGGCCGGCCATTCCGCCGCACATGTGGACGATCGTCGCACCCGCGAAGTCGAGGTACCCGACGCCGATGATCTGACCGAGGTAGCCGGCCCCGGAGAGGAGACCGCTACCGCCCCACGCGACCCCCGGCATCGCGGGGTAGATGACGGCGGTCATCGCCGCCGCGACGAACACGTACGCCTTGTAGCTCATCCGGCCCGCGACCGCCCCGGAGACGATCGTCGCCGCGGTCATCGCGAACACCGCACCGAAGAACCACCCGATGTAGGCGCCCGGGTCGTTGATGTACGCGAACGCGCTGCCGATGTCGAGCGACAACCCGGGCGTGGTTATCATGCCGACGATCGCGCTCACCGCCGACCCGACGATGAAGAACACGAGGACGCCGAGCGTCCAGTCGGTCATGTTCTTCATCAGGACGTTCCCCACGTTTTTCGCCCGCACCTGCCCGCTCTCCAGCAGCGCGAACCCCGGCTGCATGAAGAAGATCAGGAAACAGACCACGAGGATCCAGACGTTGTTGACGCCGTTTGCGATCGCGGTCGGATCGAGTTGGAGCGGGGTTACCATACGACCACCCCTATTTCTGAACGCTTGCCCGACGGTGCGCCGATTCCGCAGTGGTTTGTGGTTCGAAGCACGCGAGATCCTCAAGGAGAGGTAGCATATAAATCTTGGAGTTAAAAACGTCCAAAATTAGGATGCGTATCCAGACGTTCGTATTATTTAGCCAATAATATAAGGTGTATAAGGTGAACGCCCGCCGAGTATCGTGGGATCCGTTCGAAGATTAGTGTACGAACGTTCAGGCAAATCCTGCCAGGTGGGGGCGATATCCCGGCGCGCGGCGGTACTGTGTATAAAACGATACGCCACGGGCGGAGGTGTCGCTACAGTCGGTCGGCGAGCGTCTCGGCGAAGTACGTCACGATCAGATCCGCTCCCGCCCGTTTCATCGCGAGCAGCGACTCGAAGGCTGCGGCCTCCAAATCGAGCCATCCCCTGTCGGCGGCGGCGTGGAGCATCGCGTACTCACCGGAGACGTTGTACGCCGCCACCGGGAGGTCGGACTCCTGCCGGACCGCGCGGACGACGTCCAGATACGCCAACGCGGGTTTGACGAGCAGGACGTCGGCACCCTGCTCGATGTCGAGGCGGACCTCACGCAGTGCCTCCCGGGCGTTTGCGGGGTCCATCTGGTAGTGCCGCCGGTCGCCGAACGCCGGCGCGCCGTCGGCAGCGTCGCGGAACGGTCCGTAAAACGCGCTTTCGTACTTCGCGGCGTAGGACATGATCGGCACGTCGGCGAAGCCGGCGTCGTCGAGTCCCGCCCGGATCGCCCCAACCATCCCGTCGGTCATCGAACTCGGCGCGACCATGTCCGCCCCCGCTTCGGCGTGTGAGACGGCGGTCCTCGCGAGGAGGTCGAGCGTCTCGTCGTTCCGGACGGTCAGCGTCGGGTCGGCGGCGGCGTCGGGCTCGAGTACCCCACAGTGGCCGTGGCTCGTGTACTCACAGAGGCAGACGTCAGTGATGACGGAGGCATCGGTCTCGGCGGTGATCCGGCGGACCGCCTCCTGAACGACCCCGTCGCTCGCCCACCCGCGCGTTCCGCGTTCGTCCTTCGATTCGGGGATCCCGAACACCATCACCGCCTCGACGCCCGTCTCGCGGAGTTCGGCGACCCGGGCCGCGGCGTCGTCGATCGGCACCCGCTCTTGACCCGGCATCGATTCGATCGGCACCCGCTGTTCGACGGTCGCGTCGACGAACACCGGAGCGACCAGATCACGGGCGTCGAGGTCGACCTCGCTGACGAGCGACCGGATGCCGTCGCGGCGGAGCCGTCGGGGGCGGTGAGTGATATTCACGTCTCGATCTGAGGGCCGGGCGGGAAAAAGTCGCTCGCGTTACGCTCGGGGGGTGCCGCCCGCGGAGCGAAAGGGGTTTGTGCAGATCAGCGGTACTCCGGACTGATGCAGCCCGTCCTCGGCCTCCAACTCGACGCGATGCCCCCGCGGCTGCTCGCGCTGCTCGAGTCCGAGTGGGCCTACATCGCCCTCTTCGGGGTGTTCGTACTCGAGGGTGCGATGCTCATGTACTTCATGCCCAGCGAGCTCATCGTGCCGGGATCGCTGCTGTTGCTCGGCGACGGCGCGCTTTTGCCGGTGCTCGGGGTTGCGATCCTGGGGGCGACGGTGGGCCAGTTCGCGCTGTTCAAGCTCGCAAAGCGCGGGGGCCGGGCGTATCTCCTCGAGAGGTCGTGGTTCCGGATCGA
>CAZDEJ010000096.1:0-8723 GCA_964504395.1 uncultured Halobellus sp.
TCTTCGACTCGTCGGTGGGGATGGTGGTGTTCTTGTCGATGAGCCGCTCGAAGAGCCCGCCTTTCACCTCGATCCCGAGGCTCAGCGGCGTCACGTCGAGCAGAAGGATGTCGTCGACATCGTCGCTCAGAACGCCGCCTTGGATGGCCGCACCCAGCGCCACCGCCTCGTCCGGGTTGACGTTCTTTTTGGGCTCCTTGCCGGTCATCTCCTCGACTTTCTCCTGGACCTGCGGCATCCGTGTCGACCCGCCGACCAGGATCACCTCGTCGATGTCGCTTTTGCTGTAGTCGGCGTCCGCGAGAGCCTGCTCGGTCGGGTCGACGGTCCGGTCGATGAGGTGGCTGGTGAGTGACTCGAACTTCGCGCGAGTGAGTTTCTCCTCCAAGTCGAGCGGCCCGGAGTCGGTGGTCGCGATGAACGGCAGCGTGATCGTCGTCTCCTTTCTGCTGCTCAGTTCGATTTTGGCCTCCTCGGCGGCGTCCTCTAACCGCTGGAGCGCCTGCCGGTCGTCGCGGAGGTCGATGCCGTGCTCGGCCTCGAACTCGTCGGCGAGATAGTCGATGATCGCCTCGTCCCAGTCGTCACCGCCGAGGCTATTGTCGCCGTTGGTCGCTTTGACCTCGTAGACCCCGCCGCCGAGGTCGAGGATCGACACGTCGAACGTGCCACCCCCGAGGTCGTAAACCAGCACGGTCTGGTCGGACTCGTCGTCGAGACCGTACGCCATCGCGGCCGCGGTGGGTTCGTTGACGATACGCTTTACTTCGAAGCCGGCGATCTCACCGGCGTCCTTGGTGGCTTGGCGCTGTCGGTCGCCGAAGTACGCCGGCACCGTGATGACCGCCTCCTCGATCTCGTCACCGAGATACTCCTCGGCGTCGCGTTTGATCTTCTGGAGGGTCATCGCCGAGACCTGTTCGGGGGTGTACGCCTCCCCGTCGAGTTCGACGGTGTAGTCCTCCTCGCCCATGTGCCGCTTGATCGACTGAACCGTCTGTTCGGGGTTCTTGACCGCCTGGTTTTTCGCCGGTTTCCCGACCAGGCGCTCGCCGTCGTCGAACGCGACAACCGAGGGGGTCGTCCGCTCGCCCTCGGCGTTCACGATGATCTCCGGGTCGCTACCCTCCATCACCGCAAAGGCGCTGTTCGTGGTACCGAGATCGATACCGAGAATCTTGTTGCTCGCCATCTTGTCCTATTCTACTGGTCTAAATCGGTTAAAGGTTACTAGACGGTCGCCGGCTTGAGGAAACGAGGGGCCGCCGCTGTATTGCGGTTTTGTCGTGTGAACGGTTGACAAGTAGGTGGTTTTATGTCGAAGCGCCAGTCGCCCGGCTGGCGTCCGAGGGCGTCGGCGGGTCCGCCGTCGATACGTGTCACGATCCGGTGAACTCGTCTAAGGTGGCGGTGACGCCCGGCCGGATGTCGGAGACCAACGCGCCGTCGAGATCGAGTCCGAGTACCTCGACGGCGGCCCGACCGGCGCGGTCGGTGGCTTCCGGCGGCGCGTAGACGCCGAGCCGCCACTGCTGTTCCCCCGCAGTCCGGAGCGCAGACACGAGCGGCGACTGCTTGCCCAGCCGGCGCATCTCCCCGCTCACGAGTACCCGGGAGGTCGACTCCGTCATCGACGGCCGTCCCGGCACGTCCACGATCACCGACCCCGACGACAGCCCCGCACGGTCGGCGATCGCCGACTCCAGATCCGACACCGCCCCGTGGTCGGCGTCGACGATGTCGTCCGGGACGGCGTCGAGTTCGGCCCACACCGCGCGCTTGTACAGGTCCCGCGTCCGAAGCCGGCGGGCGATCCCGGTCGTCGCCGGCGTCGTACGGAGCGCGACGAGGAGGTCGTGGTCGTCCATCCGCCGGAGTTCCGCGGCCGTTGTCCCCGTCCGGTCGAGCAGGCGTTCGGCCCCCTGGCGGAGCATCGCTTTCGCGATGCGGGCGACGTGGTGCCGGTAGACGGTGGGGTTCATCAGCGCGCGGGCGAGCAGCAGCGACTCGGCGGTCTGGACGTTCCCCTCCGCGAGGACGAGTTCGCCCTCCACGAACGTCAGTTGGCGGACCAGCCGCTCGTGGTCGATGGTGCCGTAGGGAACGCCGGTGTGGTGAGCGTCGCGGACCAAGTAGTCCATCCGGTCGACGTCCAACTCCCCGGACACGAGCTGCCCGTACTGGCCGTCGCCGGCGACGAGGTCCGCGATCCGGTCGGGGTCGAGGCCGTGGTCGTTCAACACTTCGCCGACGTCGCCGGACGCGAGCAGGTCGTGAACCTCGTCGTGGTACTTGCCGGTGTGACGGTGGGTCACACTCTCGATGTTGTGGCTGTACGGGCCGTGGCCGACGTCGTGGAGGAGCGCCGCCGCACGCAACCGCTCGGCGCTGATCCCGTCGATATCGAGATGGTCGAGCGCGCGGTCGGCCAAGTGGTAGACGCCAAGCGAGTGCTCGAACCGGGTGTGGTTCGCTGAGGGGTACACCAAGTGGACCGTCCCCAACTGTGTGATGTGCCGGAGCCGCTGAACCGGTTCCGTCTCGAGGAGGGCGGCGGCGACGCCGTCGACCTGGATGTGGTCGTGGACGCTGTCCTTGATCGTCACCATACCCGACAGTGGCCCGCCATCGCACAAAAACCGTCGGCCGTAAGTGGGGGTGACGACAGATCGCGGACGGGGAGTGACCGCCTCGGACGACGGTTTAGCCGGATTGATCCGGATCGTGTCGCGCCTCGGCGCCAACTCCGGATCGATGCTGTTGGCTATACCGACGTGACGAGTTTCGACACCCCGGGGTGTCGAACGCCGTCAGGTGACGATAGCCGACAGTATACGAGGTGTCATAGAAGAGTTGTCACGGTGTTTATTTCACATTCCCACAGGTGATTAAGCCGTAAGACCTTGCGTGCACATTGAGCATCCGCGAGCGAACGAAGTGAGCGAGCGGTTCACCGACGGAGCCGTCGAAGACGGCGGAGTCGGCTGTTTTTGATCCAGATTTTTGCAAGGAGTGGTCGCGCGGAGCGCGACCCGACGCAGTAAAAAGGTGGGTTGTATTGAATGAATCCTGTGTGACGTGCGAAGTCTTCTATGACACCCTCGACAGTATACTCCCCGGCGGAGGCCTCGTACGCCACGCACGTTCCGGGGTTCGCCACGAAACGACCTCGGGACCCCGCCCGGGGACCGCGGCACCGACTTCGAGACGGATCATACCGCTCTCGTATCGGTTGCAGGCGTTGGCTCGTTCGCGCGCTGCCGTGTGACCGGCCGTGTACTCGGCCGCGGACGCTGCGATACCGCGGACGGACCCGGACCCGCGAGTGTCTCCGCGACCGCCGACTGGTATGTGCGAGCGACCGGCGTCATCGACGCCACTGACGACGGTGCCCGCCCCGAGTGCCCGACGCACGGACCCCCGGTCACTCGTTTTATACCGGTCAGGTCCTTAGGAGTATGTATGAACTCAGTCTCGGACCTCCAATCGCTCGACGGATCGGATATCGTCGTGATCGGCGGGGGCTTCGGAGGGCTCTCGACGGCGTGCTACCTGGCGGATGCGGGCGCGGACGTGACGCTCCTCGAGAAGAACGAGCAGTTGGGTGGACGGGCGAGCCGGCTCGAGGTCGACGGCTTCCGGTTCGATATGGGGCCGTCGTGGTATCTGATGCCTGACGTCTTCGAGCGGTTCTTCGGCTACTTCGACCACGAGCCCTCCGAGTACTACGAGCTAGAACGCCTCGACCCCCACTACCGCATCTTCTTCAAGGATGGCGACCGCGTCGATATGGTCCCGGACCTCGAGGAGAACAGAACGACCTTCGAGTCCTACGAGCCGGGTGCCGGCGAGCGCTTCGACGAGTACCTCCGAAAGTCGAAGAAGAACTACGAGGTCGGGATGGAGCATTTCGTCTACGAGGACCGGACCTCGGTGTCGGACTACATGGATATAAACGTCGCAAAGAACGCCCGCGGGCTCTCGCTCATCGGGTCGATGCAGGATCACGTCGAGAAGTACTTCGAGCACCCCAAACTCCAACAGATAATGCAGTACACGCTGGTGTTCCTCGGCGGTGCCCCGAACAACACGCCCGCGCTCTACAACCTGATGAGCCACGTCGACTTCAATATGGGCGTGTACTACCCCGAAAACGGGGTCGGCGGCGTCGTCGACGGCGTGGTCGAACTCGGGGAGGAACTCGGCGTCGACTTCCGGACCAACGCCCCCGCCGCGGAGATCCGCGGCCGCGAGGGCGCGTTCGTCACTCGTACGGAGGACGGCCGGGAGTTCTTCTCGGATTACGTCGTCAGTGATGCCGACTACCGCCACACCGAGATGGAGCTCCTCGACGAGCAAAAGCGCCAGTACGACGCCGACTACTGGGACTCCCGGACGTACGCCCCCTCGGCGTTCCTCCTCTACTTGGGTGTCGAGGGCGACGTCGACCCCTTAGAACACCACTCGCTGGTGCTGCCCACCGACTGGGACGACCACTTCGAGACCATCTTCGAGGATCCGGCGTGGCCCGACGATCCCGCGTACTACCTGTGTGTCCCCTCCCAGACGGACGACGACGTCGCCCCCGACGGCCACTCGAACCTGTTCGCTCTGGTCCCGATCGCCGCCGGACTCGAGGACACCCCCGAACTCAGACAGAAGTACCGCGATCTCGTCCTCGACGACATCGCGACGAACACCGGCGTCGACCTCCGCGACCGGATCGTGGTCGAGGAGCGCTTCTGTGTGAGCGACTTCGCAGACCGGTACAACAGCACACAGGGGACCGCGCTGGGGCTCGCCCACACCCTCCGACAAACCGCCCTGTTCCGCCCCTCGCACCGCTCGTCGGCCGTCGACGGGCTCTACTTCACCGGCTCGTTCACGACGCCGGGAATCGGCGTGCCGATGTGTCTGATCAGCGGCCAACTGACCGCCGAGGCGATGGCCGACAGCGTGGCATAAGGAATGCTGGGGCGACTCCGGTACCTGCTGACGCTGTCGCGGCCGCGCTTTTGGCTCTACCTTGCCGGCCCGATCGCCGTCGCGGTACCGTTCGGGGTGAACTCCACCGAGGGGCTTTTCACGCCGGTCACGCTCCCGCTTTTCGCGTACTTCCTGCTTCCCGCGAACGTCTTTCTTTACGGCATCAACGACGTTTTCGACGCCGACATCGACGTCGAGAACCCGAAGAAGGAGGGCCGGGAGGCGCGGTGGCGCGGGGACCCGATCGTGAGTGGCGTGATCGTCGCCTCCGGCCTCCTCGGAGTCGGCGCGTTCGCACTCACCCCGCAGGCCTCGTGGCCGTACCTTGCGGGGTTCTTCGTCCTCGCGACGCAGTACTCCGCGCCGCCGCTACGGTTCAAGACGACCCCCTTCGCCGATTCGGTCTCGAACGGGCTGTACATCCTTCCCGGGGCCGCCGCGTACGCCGCCGTCTCGGGTGTGCACCCGCCCGTTGCGTCGCTTGCGGGGGCGTGGCTCTGGACGATGGGGATGCACACGTTCTCGGCGATTCCCGACATCGAACCCGACCGCGCGGCGGGGATCCGGACGACCGCGACCTACCTGGGAACGCGCCGGACGTTCGTGTACTGTCTGGCGTGTTGGCTCGCCGCCGCGGCCGCCTTCGCTACGGTGGATCCCCGAATCGGGTTGTTGCTCGTCGCGTACCCGGTCGTCGTCTTCGCAGTCTTCCGCTCGGATATCGACGTCGCGCGGGCGTACTGGTGGTATCCCGCGTTCAACACCGCGGTGGGGACGCTGCTGACGCTCGGGGCGCTCTGGAGGCTACTCTATGCGTGAGTCGGGCGTCACCGCGGTCGATGGGCTCCCCCGAAGCCGCGCGGCGTGGGAGCGTCGGCTGGAGCAGCTGGTACGCGAAAACCGGTTCACCATCTCGGTGTTCTTCCCGCTCAACGGGATCGTCCTGTTGCTTGCGAGCGCGGAGGGGGTCCTTCCGGCGCCGCTCGCGTTCAACGGCCTCCTGATTCTCCTCGGGACCGCGGTGATGCGTGCCCCGCTCTTGATCGGGTTGCTCCGCGTGACCGACCGTCGCGCGGGCACGGGCGTCGGGCTCCTCGTCGCATACTCGTACGCGATCGAGTACATCGGCGTTCACACCGGCCTCCCGTACGGGGAGTTCTTCTACGGCGTCGACCTCGGGCCGATCGTCGCCGGTGTCCCGCTGGGACTCCCGATCTTTTTCGTTCCGCTGGTGCTGAACGCGTACCTGCTGTGTCTGCTCCTGCTCGGCGACCGCGCCCGGGCCACGGCGATCAGGCTCCTCGCGGTGATCGCGGCGGTGGTGACGATGGACGTCGTCCTCGACCCCGGTGCGGTCGGACTCGGCTTCTGGGTCTACCCCGACGGTGGCGCGTTCTACGGTGTTCCGCTGTCGAACTACGCGGGGTGGGTCCTGTCGGCCACCGTCGCGGTGATCGCCCTCGATTGGGGGTACGACCACGGCGCGCTCGTCGATCGCTTGGAGGCGTGTGAGTTCCTGCTCGACGACCTCGTCTCGTTCGTGATCCTGTGGGGCGGAATCAACGCGTGGTTCGGCAACTGGGTTGCTGTCGTCGTCGCGGGACTGTTCGGACTCGGGTTGGTCCGGGTGGATCGGTTCGACGCGCCGACCCGCGGGGCGCCGTGGAGGGACGCCCCCGAGGTCTCCGGGCCGGAGCGGTAACGGCGGTTACTTGCTCCGCGTGAAACTCTGAAGCCACCCCGAGACGCGACCGCCGACCCGACCGGCGCCGAACCACGTGGTCCGGCCGCGCGACGGGCCGGAATGCCCCGGGTCCCGGGTGGTGTCGCCGTCCTCCGGGTACGGGACGACGCTCACCCGACGGAACACCGCGACGGGATCGTTCTTGAGTGCCCAGTAGAGCCTGGTCTTTCCCAGCAGGTACAGCTTCCGTACGGTCGACAGCGACGGCGTCGTCGAGAGCACGTCACACTCGCGCTTCCGGATCTCGCGGTGGTGGTCGGCGTACAACACAGCCGCGAGCAACACCGCGAACTGACAGTCCTCCGGGAGATACCGGATCCCCTCGACGCCCTCGCGGTACAGCGCCTCCGCTCGGCGGAGTTCCTCGTCCATCGCCGCCCGGAACCCCTCGTCGTACTCGAACTCCAGCACCTGCTCTTCGGTCACGCCGTGTTTCCGGAGCGTCTCCCTCGGGAGGTAGATCCGATCGCGCTCGACGACGTCCTCGCGGACGTCCCGAAGGAAGTTCGACAACTGGAACGCAACGCCGAGGGCGGTCGCGTGCGGGATCGCCTCCGCGGCGCGCGGCGTCTCCATGATCTGCGTCATCATGCGGCCGACCGCGGCCGCAGACCCGTCCATGTACGCTTCCAACTCCTCGTAGGTCTCGTACCGGTCGGTGTCGATATCCGCGAGCATGGCGTCGATGAAGACGTCGACATCCTCGTCGGGGACGTCGTGGGCCGCGCGGAGTTCGGCGAAGGCGTCCAACACCGGGTCGTCGGTCGCCTCGTCCCCGAGCGCCTGTCTGCGGAGCTCCTCGAGTCTGCGCCGCTGCTCGTCCGGGGGGGCTGTGTCGGCAGCGTCGACGACCTCGTCGGCCACACGGAAAAACGCGTACAACACGTAGGTGGCGTGTCGGACACGCTCCGGGAGGACCCGCGTCGCAAGGTGGAAGGTCTTCCCCGTGCGGCGTTGAATCGACTTGCTCTGCCGGATCTGGGCCTGTTCGACCATTGTTAGAGAGTACACGTCAGGGCGGCTCGGCGCCGTCGCATCCGACCTCGCATCTGTCACTCGTGGTAGGGACTGAACTCATATAACCCTTCGTGCCGACCGGCAACCGTCCCCGGTCCGGCGAATCGAACGGGGTGCGTGCCCCGTTGCCAGCCCGAAGCCGTCCGACCGTATCGAGCGTCCGGACGGTAAATTGAAACCCTCCCATCGAATTATCACGAGGTATGAACCGAGTTACTACCGCTCAGATCACCCGAAACGGGAACGCGCTGATCCTCGCGTACGATCACGGGACGGAGCACGGTCCCGTGGACTTCGAGCCGATGCCGAAGAGCGCGGATCCGACCCACGTCTTCGAAGTCGGGCGACACGACGCGGTCACCGCGATCGCACTCCAGAAGGGGATCGCGGAGTACTACCGGAGTTGGGAGGCCGAACACGGAATCGACGACGGGGCCCCGCTGCTCGTGAAGGTGAACGGCAACTCGAACCTCCCGAAACGGGACGACTACTACTCCCCCACGCAGTGCTCTGTGGATTACGCCGTCGAGCACCTCGACGCCGACGCGATCGGCTACACGATGTACGCGGGATCGATCCACGAGGACCGGATGTGGACGGAGTTCCGCGAGATACAGGAGACAGCCAGGGAGTGCGGCGTCCCCGTGGTGATGTGGAGTTACCCGCGCGGAACGGGAATCCGGGAGAACGACGCGTACACCGGTCAGGAGGATCCCGCCGTCGTCGCCTACGGGGCCCGGCTGGGGCTCGAACTCGGCGCCGACGTCGTCAAGTGCAAGTACCCCGGCTCACGCGAGGGCTGGACCCAGGTCGAAGACGCCGTCGGTGGGCTGAAGACGGTCATGAGTGGCGGTTCGAAGCGGAGCGACGAGGCGTTCCTTGACGACGTCTACTCGACGGTCGCCGCCGGCGGCAACGGCCTCGCGGTCGGGCGGAACATCTTCCAGCGCGAGGACCCCGAGGGACTCCTCGACGA
>CAZDEJ010000097.1:0-8711 GCA_964504395.1 uncultured Halobellus sp.
ACCTCGTGGAGCGCCGGACCGACGCCCACGAGGAGTGGTTCACGTACGTCTGAACCCCCCGCTTCCCGCTCGGTCGCCGCGCCCGCTCCGTGGGACCTTCTCGCAGGGTTTTACATCGGGCAGGTCACTGGTTGGCGTATGAGTGCGACGGCCGACCCCATTCGGGTGCTCCACGTCGACGACGAGCCGGGGCTCGCCGACCTCGCGCGGACGTTCCTCGAGGAGTCGGACGACCGGATCACGGTCCGGACCGCCGCCGACGCCGCGGAGGGGATGGCGGTGCTGTCCGACTCCGCGGTCGACTGCGTCGTCTCCGACTACGACATGCCGGGGGAAAACGGGATCGAGTTCCTCGAACGCGTCCGGGAGACACACCCCGAACTCCCGTTCATCCTCTACACCGGCAAGGGGTCCGAGGAGGTCGCCGGCGAGGCGATCTCGAAGGGAGTCACCGACTACCTCCAGAAGTCGACCGGCACCGAGCAGTACTCCATTCTCGCCAACCGGATCGCGAACGCGGTGGAAAAACGTCGGGCCCAACGCGAGACCAGGACGGTCAAACGTCGGTTCGAGGCGGTCCTCGAGAACACCACCACGCCGATGTTCATGAAGGACGACCGCGACGAGTACCTCTTTGTCAACCGGGCGTACCGCGAGCTGTTCGGGCTCGAGGACGCCGACGTCGTCGGCCGAACCGACGCGGAGCTCCTCCCGGACGACGTCGCCGAGGAACTCCAAGCCAGCGACGCGGCGGTGATCGACCGCAGCGAGTCGGTCGAGGTCGAAGAACGGATCCCGACCGACGACGGGGAGCGGGTGTTTCTGACCACCAAGGTTCCGATCCACGACGTCGGCGCCCGGTCGGACCCCGACGACCCCGTCGCGGTGTTCGGCGTCGGGACCGACATCACCGACCGGAAACGCCAGAGCCGCCGGCTGGAGACGTTGATCAGCAACCTGCCGGGTATCGTCTACCGGGCGCGGAACGACCGCGGGTGGCCGATGGAGGTCGTCCGGGGCGACTGCGAGAGCCTGACGGGCTACTCCGCGGCGGCGCTCCAAGGCGGTGACGTCGCGTGGGGCGAGGACGTGCTCCACCCGGACGAACGGGACCGGATGTGGGAGTCCGTACAGGACGCGCTCGCCGACGACGAGCCGTTCGAGGTCTCCTATCGGATCCGGACCGCGGACGGCGAGACCAGGCGGCTGTGGGAGCGGGGCCGCGCCGTCGACACCCCCGAGGGGCAGGTCCTGGAGGGGTTCATCACCGACATCACGGAACAGAAGCGGCGCGAGCGGGAGCTCACCCGGATCAAACGCCGGTACGAGACCGTCTTCGCCGACCCCAACATCCTCGTCGCCCACCTCGACACCGACGGCACGCTCGTCGACGTCAACCCGACCGCGATGGCGTACGTCGACGCCGACCGCGACGACGTGCTCGGCGAGCCCTTCCGGGAGACGCCGTGGTTCGACCACTCAGAGGCGGCCCGCGAGGCGGTCGACGCCCGGATCGACCGGGCCCGCTCCGGGGCGTACGCGGAGTTCGACGCCGAGCGCGTCCGCCCGAACGGCGAGCCGTACGCGGTCGAAGGGGTGTTCAGGCCGGTGACCGACGACGACGGCACGGTGGTGTCGATCCTCGTCTCCGCCCGGGACGTCACCGACTACCGGGCCCGGACCGAGGAGCTCGCCGCCGAGCGCGACCGCTACCGGTCGCTGTTCGAGAACAGCCCGCTGGTGATCTGGGAGCAGGACCACTCCGAGGCCATGGCGTACCTATCGGCGACCGTTCCGGAGGCCGCGGACGTCGAGACGTACCTGCTCGAGCACCCCGAGGAGATCGACCGGCTGCTCGACCGCGTCGAGGTCCGCGACGTCAACCGGAACGCCCTGCCGTACTACGACGCCGACTCGAAGGCGGAGGTGATGGACAACCTGGACGAGGTGATGGTCGAGGAGACGACCCAGCTGCTCGCGGCGCAGTGGGCGGCTTTCGCGGACGGGGCGACCGAGTTCCGGACCGAGACGGAGGCGCGGACCCTGTCGGGCGACCGCATCGAGGAACTCCTCCAGGTGGTCGTGCCGGACGGCGCCGCCGACGACTACTCCCGGGTGTACGTGATCGGAACCGAGATCACCGACCAGAAGCAGCGCGAGCGCCGGCTGAAACGCCAGAACGAGCGGCTCGACCAGTTCACGAGCGTGGTCTCCCACGACCTCCGCAACCCCCTCCACGTCGCGTCCGCGCGGGTCGAACTCGCCGCCGAGGAGTGCGACAGCCCGCACCTCCGGAGGGCCGCCGAGGCCCACGACCGGATGGAACGCCTGATCGACGACCTCCTGACGTTCGCCCGGGCGGGCAGCGACGCGATCGAACTCGAACCCGTGGCCCTCCCGCGGCTCCTCGACACGTGCTGGAGCGGGCTGCCGACCGACGGCGCGTCACTCGCCGTCGAGACCGCGGTGACGGTCCGGGCCGACCGCGATCGGCTCCGGCAGCTGTTCGAGAACCTGCTGTTGAACGCTGTGGAACACGGTTCCACGAGCCCCCGCTCCGAGGGTCGCGGGGACACCGTCGAGCACGGCGGGACGGTTTCGATCACGGTCGGGGACCTCGGCGACGGCGGGGGGTTCTACGTCGCCGACGACGGTCCGGGGATCGACCCCGAGGACCGCGAGACGGTGTTCGAGGCGGGCCACTCGACGGCCGGCACGGGCACCGGGTTCGGACTCGGAATCGTCGCGGAGGTGGCGGAGGCCCACGGGTGGGACGTCGCCGTGACCGACGCCGCCGGCGGCGGCGCCCGCTTCGAGGTCTCCGGCGTCGAGGTCGTCGACGACACGCCGCCGTAGCCCGCAGCCCCCGACGTTCGGGCGGTCAGTCCTCGGACCGGGTGTCGATCTCGATCGGCGACGTCCGCTCCTGCTCGCCGAACCCCGCCGACAACACCCGGGTCAGCGCCTCCTCGACGCTCTCGTCGGTCTCCGTGATGTCGTCGGGGTCGACCTCCATCACGAACCCGGTGGTGATGTTCGGCGCGGTCGGCATGAACAGCACGATCCGGCCGTCGTCGGTGGCTTTGCCCGTCTTGAACGCGGTCATGCGCATCCCGTTCCAGGGCTCGACCTTCACCGGCTTCTGGAGGTCCTCCGTGCCCGTGACCGCGGTCTCGACCGCCAGCTTCGACGCGTTGTACAACACCCGAATCAGCGGGACCCGGTTCATAGCGCCGTCCAGATACGTCTCGAACAGCCGCCCCACGGTGGTCCGCATGAGGTACCCCACCGACAGCACCAGCATGACGAAGACGATCACGGCGACGAAGAACCCGAACGGCTCCCGGAGCCCCCGGATGACCGGCAGGTCGACGATCTGGGAGTACAGGTAGTTGAGAACGAGTAGGATGACGATGACGGGTGCCAGCACGATCAGCCCGCTCGCGAAATCGCGCCTCCAGGAGGACATCTACCGACCGGTACGCCTTCCGACGGATTAAACCACCCGACCCGGCGGCGTGACGGCCGGCCGCGAACCGGGGCGCCTTTGACGCCGCCGGGTGTGATCGGTGGTATGCTCCTCGGTCCGGTCGCCGTCGCGTTCTGGGCGATGTTACCGGCGTACGTCCCGAACAACGCAGCGGTCCTCGCCGGCGGCGGCACGCCGATCGACGGCGGCCGGACGCTCGGCGGCCGCCGACTCCTCGGCGACGGCAAGACGTGGCGCGGAACCGCGGTCGGCACCGTTGCGGGCGTCGCGCTCGCGCTCGCCCTGAACCGGGTCGCCCCGGCTGCCGCCGCGGCGACGGGGGTCACGCTCCCGACGTTCCCCCTTCCGGCCGCGGCCGGCCTGGCGTTCGGCGCGATGCTCGGCGACGTCTCCGCGTCGTTCCTGAAACGCCGAACCGGCCGGGAGCGCGGCGCGGCGTTCCCGGTGGTCGATCAACTCGACTTCGTCGCCGGCGCGTTGGCGTGCGCCGCGCTGTTCGACTTCGGGTGGTTCGCCGCCACGTTCACGCTTCCGGTCGTCGGGGTCGTGGTCGTGCTGACGCCGGTGCTCCACGTCGCGACCAACGGGGTGGCGTACCTGCTCGGGCTGAAGGAGGAGCCGTACTAACCCACCTTTTTATTCAGGGGTCCTCGACGGCCGCTCCGCGGCCGTCTCGAACCCCCGACAAAAAGCTGGATCAAAAATACCCGCGAGGCTCGCATCCGCTCGCCTCGCGGTCTCGACGCCGGCTTCGACCGCGCCGCACAGCACGGCGACTACAACTTCTCGTCAGCCTGGCCAATCAGCAGTCCGGGTGGAAACCCACGCGAGGCTCGCGGTCCGACTGCTGGCTTCGACCGCGCCGCACAGCACGGCGACTACAACGCCCCGTCCCGAACCGTCCGGTTTAAGCGACTCCCCACACCTCTTCCAGCAATGTCGAACGACGAACTCGTCGCGGCGCTCCGGGACGCCGACGCAGTCAAATTCGGGGAGTTCGAGCTCTCCCACGGCGGCACATCCGACTACTACGTCGACAAGTACCTCTTCGAGACCGACCCCCGCTGTCTCCGGCTGATCGCGTCGGCGTTCGCCGACCGCGTCGGCGACGAGACGCTCGCGGGCGTCGCCCTCGGGGCGGTGCCGCTCGTCGCGGTCACGGCCGCCGAGACCGACACGCCGTACGTCGTCGTCCGGAAGGCGGCCAAGGAGTACGGCACCGGCAACCGGATCGAGGGGCGGCTCCCCGACGGCGAGCGGGTGGTCGTGCTTGAGGACATCGCGACCACCGGTCGGAGCGCGCTCGACGCGGTCGAGGCGCTTCGTGACGCCGGCGCGACGGTCGAGCGTGTGCTCGTCGTCGTCGACCGCGAGGAGGGTGCCAGCGAGCTGCTGGCCGACGCCGGCGTGGCACTCGAGAGCCTCGTGACCGCCGACGACCTGCTCGCGGCGGCGGAGTGACCCGCTGGCGCCGCCGCCGCCCCTGGACTGCGGCGGGGCCCGACCCGCCCGTGACACGTCCCGGCCCGGATCGACGTGTTCTTACAGACGACACGCCGCAGGTCGACGTATGAACAGAGCGGAGAAGGCGGCCCTCCAACTCCGGGCGGTCGCGGTGCTGCGGATGCTGAAGGAGACCCGAACCTACGACGAACTCGCCGACTGCACGGGGCTTCCCGCGGGCGACCTCAACCGGTACGTCAACGGTCACGTCCTCCCCGGCGCCGACCGGGCCCGCGACCTCGTGGAGGACGCCGGCCGTGACGCCCTGACCGCGGAACTCGACCGTCGCGTCGAGTTCGACGACGACGGGTACGCCGACAACTCCGCGGTGGTGTTCGACCAGACCTTCCTCGATCTGGTGGCGCCGGTCGCAGCCGACGCCGTCGGGTTCGACCGGCCGGACGTGGTCCTGACCGCCGCCACCGACGGGATCACTCTCGGCGCCGCGATGGCGAGTCACTTCGACGCCCGCGTGGTCTACGCGAAGCAGTCGAAGGAGACGGCGGTCGAGGAGTTCATCGAGTCCCGCCAGCGCGTCTCCCCGGGGATCGAACTCACCTACTACCTCCCCGCGCGTGCGCTGTCCCCAACCGACACCGTCCTGATCGTCGACGACCTCATCCGGTCGGGCGAGACCCAGGCGCTTTTGCTCGACGTCGCCGAGCAGGCCGGGGCGACGGTGGCGGGCGTCTTCGCGCTCATCGCGGTCGGCGAGGCCGGCCTCGACCGTGCCCGCGGCCTCACCGACGCGCCCGTCGACGCGCTCTCGACGTTCGACCCCGAGTGACCGCCCCGGCCGAGGGTTATGAAAACGTTTATCGATCCGATGCCGGCTATGCTCGAACGTGTATCATGGGGCTGGCTGACTCCCTCGTAGACCGATTCGATGTGCACGAACACGGGTCGTCCGTCCGAACCGAACTCCTGGCGGGGGTGACGACGTTCCTGACGATGTCGTACATCGTCGTCGTCAACCCCGCGATCCTCTCGGGGGCGATCACGCCGCAGGGCGTCCCGCAGGGGGAGGTCCGGTCGATGCTCGCGGTCGTCACCATCGTCGCGGCGGCGACGGCGACGCTCGTGATGGCGCTGTACGCCAACCGCCCGTTCGCGCAGGCACCCGGCCTCGGACTCAACGCCTTCTTCGCGTTCACCGTGGTCGGCGCGCTCGGGGTTCCGTGGCAGACCGCCCTCGCCGCGGTCGTGGTCGAGGGGGTGCTGTTCGTCGCGCTCACCGCGGTCGGCGCCCGCGAGTACGTGATCGGACTGTTCCCGAAGCCGGTGAAGTTCGCGGTGGGGACCGGGATCGGGCTGTTCCTCGCGATCATCGGGCTCCAGGCGATGGGGATCGTGGTCGGCGACGACGCGACGCTCGTCACCCTTGGGTCGGTCGCCTCCAACCCGGTCGCGATCCTGTCGGTGCTCGGGCTGTTCCTCACCTTTGCGCTCTACGCCCGCGACGTCCCCGGATCGATCATCATCGGCATCGGCCTCACCACCGCTGCCGGGTGGGTTCTCACGCGGTTCGGCCCCGTCTCGCCGGAGGCCGGACTCGTCGCCGGCAACGCCGCGGTCACCTACGACGTCACCCCGCTCGCGGGCGCGTTCGTCTCCGGGCTCGCGAACGTCGAGGCGTTCACCTTCGCCTTGGTGGTGTTCACGTTCTTCTTCGTCGACTTCTTCGACACCGCCGGCACGCTCGTCGGCGTCGGGCAGGCGGGCGGCTTCCTCGACGACGACGGGGAGTTCCCCGACATCGACCGGCCGCTGATGGCCGACGCGATCGGGACGACCGTCGGCGGCGCGCTGGGCACCTCGACGGTCACGACGTACATCGAGTCCGCGTCGGGGGTCGAGGAGGGCGGCCGGACCGGGCTGACCGCGCTCACGGTGGCGGGGCTGTTCGTCGTCTCCCTGGTGTTGGTGCCGCTCGCAGCCGCGATCCCGCTGTACGCCTCCCACATCGCCCTGGTCGTGATCGGGGTGGTGATGCTCCGGAACGTCATCGACATCGAGTGGAACGACCTCACTCACTCCATCCCGGCGGGTATGACAATCCTCGTGATGCCGTTCACCTACTCCATCGCCTACGGGATCGCCGCCGGGATCGTGTCGTACCCGCTGATCAAACTCGCCGCCGGCGAGGGCAGCGACGTCCGGGCCGGCCACTGGGCGCTCGCGGGCGCGTTCGTGATCTACTTCATCGTCCGCACCGGCGGAGTTCTCACGGCGCAGTTGTAGGGACGCATCGCGGGTGTCGGGGGTTGGCACTGTTCGCGGGACTATGATATAGTTGTGCCATGGCTGACCGCGAAGCCGTCGCCGGGTAGGACTGGAAGGGGCCGTGCTCTCGACGAAGACGGGTGACGCAAGCACCACAGGAGTGACCGGAGCGAACGACGAGGAGCGCAGCGAGCCCATCGAGTCGAGAACACGGGGGCTTCCGGATTTCCACTTCTACGGTTCACATATGGCACACGGGTGTACGGAGTCTTGTACCTCACTTGCTGGGTGATTAATCGAACACACGCTGGTGGCAGTACGTACAGAGTGTCATCAAATTCCCGAGGTTGTTCGCATCGCTAGGATTCTCAAAGTCGTTGATTCGAACCACGTGGTGGACAGAGAGTTCTTGGCCGTGGATGAGTTTACTTGCTCTATCACTTACCCCACAAAGGACACACTCACAGTCATCACGTTTTCTGGTTTTCTGTCGCTTACGTTCCCAGTTCGGGCCATAATACGGTTCGTAACCATCTTTCCAGTTCGGATGTGATTCTCCAGATATATTTCTGGACCACCACCTGCCCTTACACTCACGGTCACAGAAGTGGTGTTCGCTACGAGTGGCCTGCGCAGGAATAATCTCCTTAGGGTTGCCACACCACGAACAGGAAACTGTCACCCGATTCCTTTCATGAAGCTCTGCGGGGTTCGCGGTATAGTAGTTGCCCTTGCAGTCCATATCACAGAACTGGTGTTTGAACTTCTCGACCCGCCATCTTGGACGGGAGAGTTCAGCGTCACACCACTCGCACTCTACAAGCATCCGACTGTAGTTGGGGTGATTTTCTCCCGTTCTATTTTCAGATTTCCACTCCGACTCACACGAATCGCTACAGAAATTGACCTCATTGATATGCGACGGAAACCGCTCCTCGGTTGCGCCACAGTAACTACACGCAATGGTTTCCTTGCCACCATCCCACCCCGGTCCGGCGTTATCAGCGTATGCCTCCGATTGCCAGTTGTTCTTACACTCGTCACTACAGAAACGTCGCCGTTCTGCTTCATCTGGTGGAAGTTGTTCCGTCGAACCGCATCGCTCGCACCTGAATTCGGTTCGCTTCTCAATTGTCAGCGATCGGTCATTGTGCACCGCTGTGTGATGAATCTTCAGCCCGTGTTCGGATCCGAAATCGTCCTTTCCGCACGTTGGACAGACGACCACGTCAGACTGTGTTACTTGATCCGCGGACTCCTCATTTAGCTCGGAGAGCCTCATTTGCCGCCGATCACTCATGTTGTTGAACGATCTCCCTAAGTCAACTTAGTTCGTCGGCCACCTGATTAGATCGTGGTTGCTTAATCGGTCTCCCGCCGGATAACCGCAGTGCACAGAACTAAAGCGGGCGACGAGGAGCCGAACCATCGAAACAGTATTTTTTCGACCGGAAGAGATTCAAAAGCCACACGCCCATTCGGTCACGTGAGACCT
>CAZDEJ010000098.1:0-8527 GCA_964504395.1 uncultured Halobellus sp.
CGTCGTAGGCCAGATACTCGTCGGAGATCTGGGAGACGTGGAGCAGCCCGTCGACCGGCCCGATCCCGACGAAGGCGCCGAACTCGACGACCTCGACGACCTCCCCGTCGACGACCTCCTGCATCGAGGGGTCGAAGGTGATGGCGTCGAACGCCGCCTCGTAGTAGACCCCGGCGCGACCGGGGAGCACCGTGCCCTCGCCGACGTCGTGGACGGAGACGACGCTGACGACGCTGCCGACGTCCTCGTCCATCCGGCCTTCGAGTTTGTCCTGCAGGAGCCGCTTGACCCGCTGTGGCGTCACGTCCGCGAGGTGCCGCGGCGGCACCTCGACCGTGTCTGTGAGTCGTACCTGTTTGTACATGCTATGGCTCTGTTATCTCCAATGTGGTTCGGCCCCTTAAACCGATTACGCGAACGCCGCGGTCGAGTAACCGGTCGCGGAGCGGCCTGTCGTTGGTGACTGCGTAGCCGTCGGTCCCGGCAGGGTCGTCGCCGTCGGCTGCGAGTTCGACAACCGCGTCGTCGGCGTAGGCGGCTTCGGTCCCAATCACACGACACCGGTCGGCGAGGTCGCGTCCGACCGCGGCGGCGGTGGCCTCCGTTCCGGCGCCCGCGTCGGCGAGCTTGTCCAACTCCGCGACGACCGCCTCGGGAACTACTACGTCTACGTCGCCGACGAGTCGATCGAGTTCGTCGAACACCCGAACGTCGAGTTCGACCGGCATCATCAGCGCGTTGGTATCGAGAATCACTGTCGTGGCGCTCTCCGTCGGGACGCTCCCGGGAGCGTCCGCGTCACGATCGCTCACTGGTACCCGTGGCGCGGACGTGGTCGGTCACTGCAGCGTCCCGATCCCGATGAGCCGCCACCGCGCGCCGATCCGGCGGTTGATGGCGATCTTCGCGCCCGCCTCCGCACACACCGGGCGTTTCAGCTTCACCTCGGCCTCCTCGCCGCGGGCGCTCGTGACCGACCCGACGGTGGTGGCGGTGCCGACGGTGAGCATCAGGGGTTCGCCGGTCGAGATCTCCTCGACGGTGCCCTCGTCCTCGCCGACGATCCGGTCGAGGAGCTCGATGCTCATCGTGAACTCCTCGCGGGTCGGCGGAAGCGTCCCCGGTTCGCCGGCGACCTGGCCGGCGAGGGCGTCACCCTTCGTGAGGCTGGGGTCGAGTCCGGTCCCGATGCCACACAACCCGCCCGGAGAGACCTCGTCGACGTCCCGGCCGCCGGCCTGGAGCGACCGGATGTCGGTGGTGATCGGGCGCCACTCGGAGATCCCGCCCTCCTCGACCTCGCGGCCGGGGCGGAGTTCGATCTCCTCGCCGCTGAGGAGTCTGCCCTGGACGACCGATCCGCCGACGACGCCGCCGGCGAGGTCGTCCCAGGTGGTGCCCGGGCGGTTGATGTCGAACGACCGGGCGGCGAACAGCCGCGGGTCCTCGGTTTCGTCGCGCTCGGGGGTGGGAATCTCCCGCTCGATGGCGTCGATCAGGAGGTCGATGTTGACCTCCTGTTGGGCGCTAACGGGCACGATCGGGGCGTCCTCGGCGACGGTGCCGGACACGAACTCCTCGATCTGCTCGTATGACTCGACCGCGCGCTCGCGGTCGACGAGGTCGATCTTGTTCTGGGCGATCACGATATCGTCGATCCCGATGATGTCCAGCGCCATCAGGTGCTCCTCGGTCTGGGCCTGCGGGACGTCCTCCGTGGCGGAGACGACGAGCACCGCGCCGTCCATGATCGCGGCCCCCGAGAGCATCGTCGCCATCAGCGTCTCGTGCCCCGGCGCGTCGACGAAGGAGACGGTCCGGAGCCGTTCGGTCTCCTCGCCGTCGGGGTCGGTCTCCTCGACCGTGTAGCACTCCGGCGGGTCGACGTCGACGACGCTCCTGAACGTCGCGTCGGCGTAGCCCAGCCGGATCGAGATCCCGCGCTTCATTTCCTCGGAGTGTTGATCCGTCCACGATCCGGACAACGCTTGGACGAGCGTCGTCTTCCCGTGGTCGACGTGGCCGACGAGTCCGATGTTCACCTCCGGTTGCTGTGTTTGTTGTGTCACCATTGACCTCCTAGAGAGAATCTTGAGGAATCTTTCGCCGTGAGCGCATGATAAACCTGCTGTTCTGGGTACGCGAGACGATCACGACGGCGGTGCCGCGGCCGTTCCCGCCGCGTCACTCCGACAGCGCGCGCACCAAACTCGCCGCCACCGACCGGGCTTTCTCGGCGACGGCGGGCGGAACGTTGTCGGCTTCGACGCCGGCGTCGAGTTCGTCGTCGTCGACCCGCTCGACCGTCCCGTCCGGACCCTTCACCACGTCGACGTGGAGGTCGACGTACCGGATCGAGTCGGGGAAACACTCGACGGGCGTACAGACGTTGACGTAGGTCCCCTTCGAGGCCCCGTCGTCACCCCGGTAGACGGTGGGATACCACCACCGACCCTCCCGGAAGTTGGTGGTGGCGGTGTCGCCGGCGGCCCGCTCGGTGCCGAGAGCGTCGTAGGTCCCGCCGCCGGACATCGCGCGGGTCACCTCGACCGTCCCGTCGGGGCCCCAGTCGGTGACTTCGCCGCGGCCGAGCGGGAACGCCCGACCGTCGGGTTTGCCGTGAGTGATCGTGACGGTGTCACCCTCGGTCGGCCCGAACTGCCCGGTCACGACGTCGAACGGGAACGTCCGAGCGTCGTCGTCGCCGACGCCGGCGGGGTCGACACCGAACGCCGACCCGCAGAGCGCCTCTGCGAGGTCGACACCGGCGCTTGCGGCTTCGGTCGCGGCTTTCGTGCGGTGGTGACCGGGCATTGTCGGCGTTACCCGGCGACGGGCGTCGTCGAGCGCAGCGCGGGATTCGCCGCCGAACCAGAGCCACCGGCCGGATTCCGGGGCGGCCACCCGCTGCGGGACGGCGTCGGCGTCGGGGCGATCCGCCATGTTGTCGTCTATCGCGGCTTCCAGTGCCGCCGCCCGGTCGGCTGCGGCGTCGAGGGCGGCGCTCAGCGCGTCCATGCCGGCACGGGTGGCGTCGTGAGACCACTCGATACCCCACCCGTCCGGGACCTCGACACCGAGCAGATCGGTCATCCCCGCGAGCTCCCGTCCAGCGGCGTCGTCGCGGGTGTCGACGATAACGCCCTCGCGGCCGCGAACCAGGGTCGCAAACCCGCTCGCGGCGCGGAGTCCGGTCCCGAGGTCGGCGCGGCGGTCGGTCCACGGCGGCGCGCTCTCCCGCACTTGGACGCGGACGGCGTCGCCGGCTTCGAGGTAGTCGTCGGTTTCGGCGTAGGGGAGAACCCCCTCCGCGGGACCGAGGTCACAGACCGCGCCGGAGCCGAGCGTGTCGGTCACGCGGGCGTCGAACGCCGCCCCGGGCGGGGTCGGGTCCGCCCACGCAAAGGTGTCGCGGCCGACATCCGTGAGCACTGCCTCGAGCGTGGCGGCCGCGCCCTCGGTACCGTGGACGCCTACTCCCTGTCTGTCGTCGGTAGTTGCGACCGTCACGTCGTGGGGGACGTCGCCGAAGTCGGCGTCGAACCGCTCGCGGATCGGGTCGGAGGCCCCGACGACGTCCATGTCGGCGTCGAGGCTTAATCGGGTGATAGCTGTCGTGTAGATCCCGCGGATCCGAACGTTTGGGGTCCCGTCGGCGTCGGAACCGTCGGTTCCTCCCGACCCGTCGCTCATCGCAGAACGTCCTCGTCGGCCGCAAATCGCACTCGGTCGTGGACGGTCGGCCCGAGCGAGAGTTCGACGACGTCGTCGGAGAGTACCCGACCGCCCTCGACCGGGACGCCCCACGTTTCGAACCGGAGGTAGCCACGGAGGTCGCTGCCGTGGGTGAAGACGTCGAGGTACTCGACCGCGTGCTCGTTGATCCCACCGGCGGAGTGGGCCAGTTCCATGTCCGAGTACACGACGTCGCGGTCGAAGAACTCCCGCAGGCGGTCGGCGTCGCGCTCGACGGCCGCGGCGACGGCGTCCGAAGCCGCCCGGATCTCGGCGTCGTCGAAGCCGGCATCGCGGAGCGCCGCCTGGGTTCGCTGGTCGAAATGCATCGTGAGCGTCGGTACGGTCCGGCGGGTTTTGAATCCCGTCCGTCGCGTCGAAGCCGACGGTCGGCGCCCGACGGTTTATGTCCGATCACGGGACCACACCCCGCGTGCTCTGAGACGCACCCCGCGCCGGGTCGCGGTTGTCCGGCACGTCGGCGCGGGGACGACAGCGTGCCGGCTGCTCGCTCCACGAACCCCACATCGGGCCGAACACATTAGTCGGCAGAGGGCGAATCACATGGCGATGAGCAAGCCGCGGGATCCGGTCGAGGAGGCCGCAGACGACTCGATGGACCTCTACGACGTCGCCACCTGGGAGGTCCGGAGCCGACTCGACAGGTTCGCCGCGATCGTGTGGTGGGCGGCCGCGGGGTCCGCCCGGTTGGCCGTTGTCGGCGTCGCGTTCCTCCTCCTCGTCGGGATCGGCGGGTTCGCTGCCCTCACCGACCCCGAGATCGGGGTGCTCACGGTGTTGTCGGCCATCCCGGCGGTCGGACTGGCGGCGTACGTCTACTCCACCGACGTCACCTCGAGCGAACCGCTGTCGCTCCTGGTCGCGACGTTCCTGCTCGGGGTACTGACCGCGAACTTCGCGGCCATCCTCAACGGCCGCCTCCAGCCCCTGTTTGGCGGACTCGGCGCCGTCGGGATGGTGCTTTTCTTTTTCCTCGTCGTCGGGCCGGTCGAGGAGGTGGTGAAACTGCTTGCGGTCCGGCTGTACGCCTACAACGACAACCGGTTCGACGCCGTGCTCGACGGCTCGGTCTACGGCGCGATGGCGGGGTTGGGGTTTGCCGTCATCGAGAACGCGCTGTACATCACCCGCCAAGTCCCGGCGGCCGAACTCGACCTCGGAGTCGCGCTGATCGGCGCTGGCGGCGGGATCACCGCAGTCCGGGCGCTGGCCGGGCCGGGACACGTCATCTACTCCGCGATCGCGGGGTACTACCTCGGGCTCGCGAAGTTCAACCCGGGGCGCCGCGGCCCGATCGTGATGAAGGGGATCCTGATCGCGGCGTTCGTCCACGCGACGTACAACGCCACGGTCGGGATCGGCTCGGCGGCGATCGCCGCCGTAACCGGGCTGTCGGGGCTCGCGCCGTTCATCATCTACGTCGTGATCTACGACGGCTTCCTGGGGCTGTTCCTGCTCGGCAAGATCCAGCAGTACCGGACCAGCTACTGGCGGGCGACCACGTCCGCGCGATCCGACTCGGACTCCGACCTCGAACCGGAGCTGACCGAGTTCGAGTAGCGGGGTGACGGCGCCGACGGGGCCGGAGTCACTCCCCGGCGATCCGGTCGCCGTACCCCTCGATCATCCGCTCGACGTACTTCGCGATCACGTCGACCTCGATATGTACCGGATCACCGACCGACTTCTCCGAGAGGTCGGTGAGGTCGTAGGTCGTCGGAATGATCGCAACCGCGAACCGGTCGCTGCCGCGCTCCGCGACGGTGAGGCTGATCCCGTCGACCGCGATCGACCCCTTCGCGACGACGTACCGTTCGACCGCTTCCGGGAGGTCGAACTCGAAGACCCAGTCGTCGCCGACCCGCTCGATCCCGGTGATCTCGGTCGTGGTGTCGACGTGACCCTGGACGAGGTGGCCGTCGAACCGGCTATCGGCCGCGAGCGCGCGCTCGAGATTCACGACGTCACCCGTCGTCACCGACCCGAGGTACGTCTTCTCGACCGTCTCCGCCGCGAGGAACACCTCGAACTCGGGGGGCGAACCCGTACTGAACGCCTCGACAGTGAGGCACGCGCCGCTGACGGCGATCGACTGGCCGTGGTGGAGGTCGTCGTACGGGACGGCAGCGTCAGTGACGCTTCCGACCGTTTCGTCGTCTCCCTCGGCGGTCGCGGCTGTCGGCTCCGGGCCCGCGGCGTCGACCGCGATTCGGAGCCGACGGCCCCCCTCGTCGTCGGTCGCATCGATCACAGTTCCCGTGGTTTCGATGATTCCGGTGAACACACGCAACCGTTCGGGTCCGGTTCCGAAAAGCGTCCCGGAACCGGGCTGAGCGGTCGGGAGACGCCGGCTTGCGCGACGCCCGCGATGGATACCGCGGCCCCCGACCCGAACGCCGAGATGGGGCGAAGCTATTTGCTCCTCGTCACAATCGTATAGGTATGGAGCGAAACGGTCTCGACGCACTCCTCCACGAGTGGCACCGGCGGTTCATCGGTCCGGTGACAGACAGCCGAGCGGTGTACGCAGGGTTCGCGCTCTTCTCCGCGGGGGTCGGCCTGGTCGTCGTCTCGATTGCGACCTTCCTCTGGAGTACCACCACGGACCCGGCGGGGACGTTCAAGTTCGTCCTCAGGGAGTTCGCGGTGCTGACCGGGGCCACGGGGATCCCGACCATCCTACTGGGTGTAACGGTCCTGTTACCCGTGTCACGTCGCATCGACGCGGTGGCTGCTGCCGGCGTTGCCGGCTGCCTGGTCGCCGCCGCGCGGTTCACGCAGGTGTATCCCGACGCGTGGTACCCGAACGCGAGCGCGGTCGTCGGACTCTACGCTGTCGGGGCGGTCGTCGTCGTCGCCACCGCCGGTACCGCGCTCTCCGGATACCACGCGGAGCAGACCGGCCGGCGGATTGCGCGCGAACGGCTCGATCAGCGCGGGGACGGCGACGGGGGCGACACCGGCGGGTCGTCGGGATCCGACGCGGTCACCGACGAACAGGTCCAGGCCGACATCGACGAGGCGATGTCGGGCGCGGAGGTCAACTGGGGCGGCGTCGAACGCGACTCGGGGCGGTCGATCACGATCCGCTCGCCCGACGACGCCGAGTTCGAGGCGGCCGACGCGCACTCGATCCAAGCCACCGAATCCCGCGGCGAGAGCGTCGATGCCGCGGTCGAAGGCCTCCGGGGACTCCGCGGCGAGGGAACGAAGACAGCGAGTAGCTCGTCCGGGACCGACGAGCAGGCGAACGCCTTGGCGGAGCTCCAGGCGACCCGCGAACAGTCCGAAATCGCCGAGAACGACACCGAAACTCTCCTCGATAGGGTCAAGTCGCTGCTCGGGCTCCGGTGAGCGGTGTGCGAACCGTTCGCACTGAACCTTTTTGTTCGCTCCTTCTGAGGGTGACGTATGGCCCGAGGTCTAGACGTCGGTACGATGAACATCATCTCCTCCCGGCCGGAGGGGGATGGAACCACCTTTGTACAACAACGGAACTCGTTCGTCGAGATCGAGTACAGCGACATGGCCGAGCAGATGCTGTCCCGCAGCGAGGTGCTGCACATCCGGAAGGACGACAAGGTGTACGTCGTCGGCGACGACGCCCTGAACTTCGCGAACATCTTCAACAAGGAAACCCGGCGCCCGATGGAGCAGGGAATCCTCTCCAGCGAGGAGGCTTCGGCGATTCCGATGATCAAGCTCATCACCGAGCAGGTGGTCGGTGCGCCCGACGAGCCGGGCGAGAAGATCTTCTTTTCCTCGCCGGCGGACCCGGTCGATTCGGAGCTCTCGACGCTGTATCACCAGAAGACGCTCGAGTCGATGCTGTCGGACACCGGCTACGACCCCGAGCCGATCAACGAGGGGATGGCCGTGATCTACAGCGAACTTGCGGACAACAACTTCTCCGGGCTGGGTGTCTCCTTCGGCGCGGGGATGACCAACATCTGCTTAGCATACTACGCGGTGCCGGTTATGAAGTTCTCGATCGCCCGCGGCGGCGACTGGATCGACCACCAGGCCGCCCAGGCCACCGGGACCCCGGTCGACAAAGTCACCTCGATCAAGGAGGACGACTTCAAGCTCGACTTTACGACTGACGTCGGCGGGGTCGAGGGCGCGCTGTCGATCTACTACGAGAACCTCCTGGATTACGTGATCGAGATGATCGCTCAGGAGGTCGACGAGGAGGACGTCGAGGAGGGCCTCGACGTCCCGGTTGTGGTGACCGGCGGCACCTCCAGCCCCGACGGCTTCGAGGACCTGTTCGCCCAACACCTCGAGGACGTCGACATCCCCTTCAGTATCAGTGACGTCCAGAGCGTCACCGACCCGCTGTACAGCGTCGCCCGCGGTGCCCTGGTCGCTGCCCGCTCCGAGGAGGAGTCGAGCGGGGGCGGCGCGGCCGCGGAGCAGGCGGACGGGGACTGACCGAGCCCGGGACAGCAGCCCACCGCCGCTCCGGGTGCGACGTCGTACCCGTAGAACAGCTACACCGAACGACAGCCCCGTGTCCGGAGTAGTCCCGACTACGCTTCCTCGCCGGCGGCGTGGTCGTCTTTGGATTCCGCATCGTCAGCGTCCCCACGCGTCTCCGCGTCGTCGCCAGCCCTGTTTTGCTCCGTCTCGCCGGTGTCGCCGGTGTCGCCGGTGTCGCCGTCCTGGGGTTCGGTATCGTCGTCGACCTCGTCCTGTTCCGTATCGTCGGCGTCAGTGTCCTGAGCCGCCGCACCACCGACACCCGCGTCCGGCGTCTCCACACCGCCAC
>CAZDEJ010000099.1:0-8514 GCA_964504395.1 uncultured Halobellus sp.
CACTATCCACGTCAAGCGTGACGGGGACAGTACGCCGCACTTCCATATCTTATACGTAGAGACTCTAAATTTTAATCGTTAGGGAGTCGGACTGCTACTGTCTGGTGGTTTGATTCCCAGTTGTCGGCTTCATTCCACGGCTGAAGCCGTGGGTTTTCGCCTCGCAGTTTCTATAACGCCAACGTGTGCCGATTTCGGCGGTTGCCTCGGGTGAATCTGCGATCGGATCCGAGGCGCCCCCCGGCACCGTGTCTTTTTGTCACTGGTTTACTAGCAGCAATCATGCGAAACGTCGTCATCATCGGCGGGGGGATCATCGGCACCAGCATCGCGTATCAGCTCCGAGGGGCCGACTGTGACGTCCGCCTGCTCGAGAAGGACGCCCTCGGTGCCGGGACGACGGCGAAGTCCGCCGCGATGCTTACCCATCATCAGGAGGAACCGGACCGGGAGACGTACGAACTGCGTGAGCGCGCCTGGGAGTGGTACGATAGGCGGATCGACGAAGGCGCGCTCGAGTTCGATCAGATCGGAACGCTCCATCTGGCCAAAAGCGACGCCGAGTACGGGACGATCCGTGAGATGCAACGCGTATTCGGGTCGTTCGGCTTGGATCTGAACGTCCTCTCACCCGCCGAGATCGCCGAGCACGGCATCGAAAGCGACGACCTTCGCGGTGGGTTGTGGTTCCCCGAGGACGGCGTGCTGGACCCCGGCGGAATCGTCCGGTTTTTCGCCGGCGGCGCGCGCCGGGCGGGCGTGACAATCGAGACCGATGTCGAGGTGACTGGCATCACCACGGACGCCGGGGCAGTGACCGGGGTCGAGACGAGCAACGGCGTCCGACCGGCCGACGTCGTGGTCAATGCGGCCGGGCCGTGGGCACCGGGCGTGAACGAACTGGTGGGCGTCGACGCGCCGCTGCGACACACGGAGGGGCCGATGCTGGTGCTCACGGGCGATCGCTCCGGGTCGCTCCCGTTCGTGTTCTTCGAGGAAGGCCTGTACTTCCGCGAGGAGGGGGTCTCGCAGGTGTTCGCGGGGAAGCTTGCAACGGAGTACGGGGAGTCAGAGCGGGTGAATCCGGGCCGCGCGCCGTCGATCCCCGAGTCGATGTACGATCAGGTAGACACAACCACTAGGACGTATCTGAAGAGACTGCTGGACTTCGACGTCACCAACGAGTGGAACGGGCTCCGGTTGGTCACTCCCGACGGCCGATGCATTGTCGACGAAACTCGCGTCGACGGCTACGTGCTTGCGTGCGGGATGAGCGGGTACGGCGTCACGCTCGCGCCCGTAGTCGGCGAACTTCTCGCGGAATGGCTCACTACCGGACGGAAACCCGAGCCGTTGGAGTCGCTCGCGCTGGGGCGCTTCGATGGCGTCGCGTCGACCGCCAACGACTGATACTGTCGGCCACGGCCACGTGACGGGTTTCGATACGTCGGGGTATCGAAACCCGTCACGCACTCGTAGCCAACAACGTGGACCCGTGGATCCGTGCCCCAGGTTCCTGTAGGGATACCCAATTATTACCCTGGTGGGAGTCTGCCGAACACGTATGGCAAAAGTTACCGACGGCGTTTTTCCCCCGATAGTGACGCCGTTCGACGACGACGGCGACGTTGACTACGAATCGCTGGCCGACAACATCGACCGCTTGGAGCGCAACGGCGTCACCGGACTCACGCCGTGCGGTTCGACGGGCGAACGGTCCACGTTGCGTCCGCAGGAGCATCGAAACGTCGTCGAGTTCGTGGCCAGCGAGGCGTCGACGCCGGTCATCGCCGGGACGGGAGCACCGTCGACCTGGGAGGTCATCGAGTTGACCACTCATGCGGCAGACGTCGGCGCCGACGCCGCGTTGGTCCACGCGCCGTATTATAGCGCGCCGAGCGACGACGATACCGTCCGCCACTACCAGGACGTGGCCGACGCGGTCGACATTCCGATTCTGCTGTACAACTTTCCCGCAGCGATCGGGTTCAACATGGACCCCGACGTCGTGACCGAACTGGCCGACCATCCCAACATCGTCGGAATCAAGGACTCACTGGGTGATATACAGCAGATTCACGAGCTGATTCGCCGCACCGAGGAGGTCGACTTCGACGTCCTATCCGGGTGGGACTCGCTGGCGTGGCCGGCGATCAACGCCGGGGCGACGGGGCTCATCGGGATCTGCGGGAACGTCGTCCCCGGGGCCGTGGCGGAACTGGTCGCGGCGGCGAAGGAGGGCGACCGGGAGACGGCGTCGGCGATTCACCACGAGATCCTCGCGCTCGAGGATGGCCTCCTCACGAAGAACCCACAGATAACTGTCAAGGCCGCGCTGGAACACCTCGGACACGCGCCCGCGAACGTCCGCGCCCCGCAGTACGGACTCGACGACGAGCAGGCCGACCGAGTCGTCGCCACCGTCGATGGCTTCGGGTACGAGTGATCGTATACACGGTGAACTGATACTGTCGGCCATCCCGACGCGACGATTTTCGACACTCTAATGATGTCGACATACGTCACGCAACGGTAACCGACAGTACGAGCGCAATCGCCGGAGGCGCCGCATCCCGTCGGATGCGGAGGCTCGTCGGCGCGACGATATCCAGAGACGGGTCAAGCTTCATTACGCCGTCCCCCGATGGGTCGAGACGTGCAATCCGACGTTCTGATCGAGGCGGTCGACACGCACACCGGCGGTGAACCCACCCGGGTCGTCACCGGGGGGGTGAACACGGACCGGTTCGCCGGCGGCAGCGTCGAGGAACAGCGCGACCGGTTCCGCGAGCAGGCCGACGACCTGCGCCGGCTGCTGATGAAAGAGCCGCGAGGTCACGACGACATGTACGGGGCGATACTCGTGCCACCGGCGGCCGAAGCGGCCGATATCGGAGTGTTCTTCATCGACAACGGCGGCTACAAGGACCTGTGCGGACACGGGACGATGGGCGTCGTGACCGCACTCGTCGAAACGGGGTACCTCAACCCGAACGGTGCGGTCACGGTCGAAACACCGGCGGGACTGGTAACCGCCGACCCCGAAATTTCCGAGGCCGGACAGGTCGAGCACGTGACTGTCAAGAACGTCACTTCGTACGTGCTGGACTCGATGACACTCCCGATGGATATCGACGGTGACTCGGTGGCTGTCCCCGTCGACGTCGTATACGCCGGCAACGTCTTCGCGATGGTACCGGCCGCGGCGTTCGATCGTCACGTCGCTCCCGACAACACTGACGCGTTCGTCGACTACGGCGTCGAGATTCGCGAACGCGTGAACGGGACGAGCGAGTTCGAGGACCCGTTCTCGGGCGACGAACTCGTTGTCGACCACACGGAGTTCTACGAACCGGGGGCGGAGGCCGACCGCAACGTCGTCGTCTTTTCTGCGGGTGCGGTCGACCGGTCCCCGTGTGGAACCGGCACCTGCGGGAAGATGACGCTCCTCCACTCGAAGGAGGAGTTGGCTGTCGACGAACCGTACCGCCACGAGAGCGTCATCGGCACGCGTTTCGAGGGGCGGCTCCGTGCGGTCGAACGCCGGGAAGGCTACACCGTCACCAACGCCGAAATCAGCGGTTCGGCGTACATCGTCGCCAAGCACACGTTTCTGCTGGACCCCGCGGACTCCGTCCACAGCTTCGACATCTCCACGTGACTGGGGTCCGCCCCGTTTCCGGCCGGGGAACAGCATCGACGCGGTTGGATCCGTGCCGCGCGACCGCCGGCCGAGAGTGGCGAGCAGCCCACACGTAGCGAACCGGCCCGCGTCGTCGGTGCTTCCGAACGGGAACGTGAAACGGGGCTGGCGGAGTGACGCCCCCGGGCGCCGCCGCGCCTTCGTGGAACGGTCCGCCGTCCCGTGTAATCGGGTGGATTTTCATACGAGACCACGTATGTGCATCCGTGAACTTCTACTCGACGTTCGATCCAGGAACGCCGGCCGTCGTCCTTGCGGAGGGGGCATTCGGGACGCCCTCGGGAAAGACCGCGAACGGCGTCGTGATGCACGGCGAACTCTTCGACGCCCGAGTGGTCGTCGATTCGACCCGTGCGGGCACCACAGCCGACGCGGTACTCGGTCGTGAGGGTGTGCCCGGCGTGCCAGTCGTCGACAGTATGCGGTCTGCCCTCGACTACGCACCGGAAGCGGAGGCGCTGGTTATTGGCGTCGCTCCAGCGGGAGGGGAGTTGCCGGAGTCGTGGGTTGCGGACATCGAGTACGCAATCCGCGAGGGCTGTGACGTCATCTCCGGGCTCCATATGTTCCTCAGTGACCACGAGGAGTGGAGCGAGTTCGCCAGCGAGTCCGGTGTCGAACTGTTCGACGTGCGCAAACCGCCGGCCGAAGCGGACCTCCGTGTGGCTGACGGGCGCAGCGAGGATATCGCCGCCGACGTCGTCGTGACGATGGGCACCGACTGCGCGGTTGGCAAGCGCACGACGACGGTCGAGTTGTACCAGGCCGCGCGCTCGGCCGGCCTCGACGCGGGATGGGTTGCGACCGGACAGACGGGGATCATGATCGGTGCCCAACGCGGCGTCGTTATCGACCGCGTGCCCGCTGACTTTAGTGCCGGTGTCGTTGAGGATCTCGTCTGCAGCGTTGCGGACGCGCACGAGATCGTGTTCGTCGAGGGACAGGCGGCACTCACTCACCCGGCGTACGCCGGCGTCACGATCTCGATCCTCCACGGCGCACATCCGGACGCGGTCGTGTTGGCCGACGACCCCGACCGCACCGGACGGACCCACTTCGACCGGTTTTCAGTGACGGGGGTCGAACGGGAGCGCCGGGCTATCGAAGCAGTATCCGACGCGACGGTCACCGCTCTGTCCACGTGGGGCGACCCGGACACGGAGTCGGACAGACACGATCTCCCGGCCGCGAACACGTACTACGAGGGCGGTACTGAACGGCTTCTCAAGGCCGTTCGGAGCGTACTATGACCGCGATCGAACAGGTTACCGTCGACGCAGTCGCGCGTCGGCTTTCCGAGCCGTTCGAGATCTCCCTTGGCGTCCGGGAGTCAGCACGCAATCTCGTCGTGACCGTCCGGACCGAGTCGGGCATCCACGGGTACGGTGAGGGCTCACCGCTGCCACCCGTCACAGGTGAGACCCAGCCGGCGGCGGTTGCGATCGCAGAGTCGGCGGCCGAGATCGTCGAAGGGCGGGAGGTGCGGGACTACCGCGGACTCGTCTCCGACGTGCGGAACGCGTTCCCCGGTGCTGTTTCGGCGACGGTCGCGGTCGAGACGGCGATTCTCGACGCATACTGTCGCGAGCAGGGGATCCCACTCGCGGAGCTTTTCGGTGGGACGCCCGAGACCGTCGAGACTGATCTAACGATCCCGATCGTTCCCCCCGAGGAAGCAGCGTTGCGGGCCGAAGAAGCCGTAGACGCCGGGTTCGGCCACCTGAAGATCAAGGCCGGAAACGATGTCGCGACCGATGTCGAACGGATCGTTGCCGTCCACGACATCGTACCGGATGCCGTCCTGAAGGTTGACGCAAACCAGGGGTGGAGCCCCAAGGAAACGAAACGGTTCGCCGCTGCGGTTGAGACTCGCGGTATCGATCTCGCGCTCATCGAACAGCCGGTCGACAGGGACGACCTGTCCGGACTCGCGTACACACGGAACCACGTCGATGTCCCGGTTGCCGCCGACGAATCGGTGTTTTCACCGGCCGACGCGCTTGCCGTCGTGCGATCGGACGCCGCCGATATACTGAACGTGAAGCTCGGAAAGTCCGGGGCGTTGGGTGCGATGGCGATTGCGTCCGTTGCTGAGGCCGCCAATCTCGACGTGATGATCGGGTGTCTGCTCGAGAGTGCCGTCGGCATCCACACGAGTGCCCACGTTGTCGCCGGACTCGGGACCTTCGAGTACGTCGATCTCGACGGGAACCTACTGCTTGCCGACGACGTCGTCGAGACCACGTTCGACCCCGAAATTCACCCTGTAGGACCGGGACATGGCGTTACGCCCGATCGGTAACAGATGCCCCTCGATTGAAAGCTATAACTCACACGATCTGTAGCATCCGGCGCTCCACCCGGCCGATCCGGACCTTCGTCCACCCACGGAGCTCGGCGTCGAGGTCGGGGTCGTCGGTGTCGACCCTGAGCTCCCCGATCGTGTCGAGTTTCGAGGCGGAGGCGACGACCTCGACGTCGCACCGCCGGATCACCGCGGGCGACAGCTGCGGGTTCCCGCGGCCGAACACGAACCCCTGACCGCCGATCGGGGAGACCACGATCGTGTTGTCGCCGTCGGGGTCGAGAACGTCGAGGAGGTCGGATTCCGTCGCGTCGAGGGCGATCACCTCGCCGTCCCGCCACACGTCGACGCCGATCGGCGACCCCGAAAACCCCAGTTCCGACTTGATCGCGCCGATGGTGCTTCCGGGGCCGAGCACGACCGTCTTGTGGCTTCCGCTGATGTCGTCGGCGACCCCGGCGGCAAGCGCCGCCACGTTGCCGCCGCCGAGTTGTTTCGACGACTGGAGCGCCTCCGCGACCGGTACCCGCGCGATCGCCCGGAGTTCGGGGGAGACCTCGCCCTCGCGGTAGTCGTCCTCGTCGATGTCCATCACCTCACGACGCTCGGTCCGTTCGAACGTTCGAAGGATCTCGGCGGCGTCCTCGGGCGAGACTGCGAAGACCGAGGAGTAGACTTTCACGCCGGCCGGCACGCCCAGGATCGGGGTTTCGGTGCCCTCGACTGCGGCCGCGACGTCGCCGGCGGTCCCGTCGCCGCCGACGAACACCACGAGGTCGACGCCGGCTTCGACGAACGCCGCCACCGCACGCTCGGTGTCCGCGGCGCTCGTGTCGTCGTCGGATGCGCCGAGGACCGTCGGCTCCAACCCGGCCGCACGAGCCGCGTCGGCGCCCATCGCCCCACCCCAAGTGAGCAGGTCGAGTCCGGTCCCGACGTCGACCCCGTCGGCACCCGTCGGTCCGAAGCGCTCGCCGATCGCTTCGAGCGCCCGGCGTGCGCGGTCGGGGGCGCGAGGCTCGGCACCCCGGCGCCGCGCCTCCGCGACCTTGCCGTCGGTTCCTTTGAGCCCGACCCGCCCGCCCATCCCCGCGATGGGGTTGACTACGAACCCGATCCGCATAGCCGAACCGAGCGGGAGTACGGCAAAAAGCCCGCCGGTGCGCCCCGGCCATCTGAACTTTTAATACCGGCCTCGCGGTACGCCGACGTATGCTCCCACTCGCGTCCGAGGTGTCGCTTCCGATCGCCGAAACCGGCGTGGTCGTCCTGCTTCTGTGTCTCGCGATGACGCTCGCGTGGGTCTACCTCCTCATCCGGTAGCCGGTCTGCAGTACACGCCGGATCCCGGACCGCTCCTGTCGTCGGCCGCCCGGCCTCGTACCCTCACTTCGACGCGCCGCCGGCGGCGCCGTCCGAACCCCCCGGCGTCTCCTCGACCCGCGCGCCGAGCCACTGGCGCGCGTCCTCGACTGTGGCCTCGTCGGTTCCGGTGAGTTTCACGCGGACCGACTCGCCGGGGTAACTCCCGACCGTGACGTCGAACCGGTCTCTGAGGGCCGACAACCGGTCGAGCAGTTCGCTCTCGGGTTCGTCGACGGCGACGGCGGTGGTGTAGGTCGCGGTTCCGGAGAACTCCCCCGCGACCCGCTCGAACATCGCCCTCATCTCGCCGGGGACGCCCGGGAAGACGTAGATCCCCTCGACGACAGCACCCGGCGCGACGCCGGCGTCGTTCGGAATCATTCGCGCCCCCGCGGGGAGGTCGGTGGTGCCGTCGGCGAGATCCGCGGCGGTGTAGCCCGTCTCGTCGGCTAGCCACTCCTCGGCGCCGGCGTGCGGTTCGAGGTCGCGGCCGACCGCGGCGGCAACCCCTGCCATCGTCACGTCGTCGTGGGTCGGCCCAACGCCACCAGTGACGAGGACTGCGTCGTAGTCAGCGCGGTATTCGTTGACCACGCGGGCGATGTCGGCGACGACGTCCGGGAGGGTTGTCACCCGCCGGACGTCGACGCCGCGATCGGTCAGCCGCTCGCACAGCCACGATGCGTTGGTGTTCGTCGTGTCGCCCGTCAGGAGCTCGTCCCCGACGGTGACGACTGCAACATGCATAGTTGGTGTACGCCCGAGGCTGCCAAAAGCGACTCGGCGCGACGACCCTCGGTCGGTCCGGCGTTCCCACGCCTCCGTTCAGATGACTTCCATGTCGCCGTGGGCCCGCCGGACCGACAGCGACCCGGTCTCGACATCGAGCGTCAGCGATCGTCCGTAGTCGCCCCCGGTATCGGCGGCGACGACCGGGATACCCCACTCTGCGAGCGCCGCCTCCGCGGCGGCGACGTTTCGCCTCCCGACGCCGCTGTCGGTGGAGCTGAACTCGAACATCGCGCTCCCGCCGGCGAGTCGGGCCTCGATCCGCGACCGGTCGGCGCCGTGTTCCACCATCGCGTCCACCAGATCTGGGACGGCGGTGTCGACGTACTTCCCGGGCGCGTCGGCGTCGCCC
>CAZDEJ010000100.1:0-8465 GCA_964504395.1 uncultured Halobellus sp.
CAACCCGGGACCCCACTAAACGGTGGCGCGACCTGACAAGCCGACGACCGGTCCCGCCGGACGTATTATCACCGTCGCCGTAGCGGGCACATGCAGCTTCAGGAACAGTCCTGGACCGACGTTCGGGACAGCGACGCGACGGTCGCCGTGCTCCCGGTCGGCAGCACGGAACAACACGGCCCGCACAACCCGCTTGGCGTGGACGCGATCGTCGCCCGCGAGTTCGCGCGGGCGGCCTGTGAGGGGACCGACGCCGTCTGTCTCCCCGGGGTCGAGATCGGGGTCGCAGAACACCACCGCGCGTTCGACGGGACGCTGTACGTCTCGCCGGACACGCTCAGAGACTACGTCGCCGAGACGCTGCGGTCGCTGACCCACCACGGGATCGACCGGGCCGTGGTGGTCAACGGCCACGGCGGCAACTCCGCTCCTGTCGAGCAGGCCTGCGCGCGTCTCACCCGCGACGGTGACCTGTTTGCGGTCGTGTGGGAGTGGTTCTCGACCCGGGAGGTCGACGTCGGCCACGGGGGCAAGTACGAGACGGCGCTGATGATGCACCTCCGCCCCGAGCTGGTCGGCGAGCCGGTCGAGGGCGACGCCGAAACCTGGGGATGGCACGTCGGCGGCGCGTCGGTCGCCCACGACACTGACGAGTTCACCGCGAACGGAATCACCGGCGACGCCCGCGAGGCCAGCCCGGAACTAGGCGAGGAGCTGTTCGAGGGAGCGCTCGCAGACCTGCGGGAGCTGCTCGCGTGGGTGCGGACCGAGGCACCCGACGCGTCCCGGACCGACGCCCCGACGTGATCGTGGCCGACTCGCGCGCGGGCGCGACACCTCGTGACTAGTCGTCGCTCTCGATTGCCGCGACCGAGTCCGCGAGCAGGTGACACGCGGCAGCCCGACCACCCTCGGGGCCGTGCTCGCCGAGCTCCGGCGAGACCCGCTCGCAGACCGACTCGTAGCGCTCCCGCAGCAGGTCGATCGCCTCTCCCCTGTCGCCGGCCTCGACAGCCGCGAATGACTCCTCCAAGACCGCCCGGTCCTCGCCCTCGAAGTCGTGGGTGAACCGCCTGTCCGCGAGCGCCTCGGCAAACGAGACGCCCTCTGTTTCGGCCCGCTCGCGGACGAGCTCGACGTCGAGTTCGTCTCGCTCCAGCCGGGTCCGGTACTCCATGATCTCGCGGTAGGCCGGCTGTGAGAGCTCCAACTCGGGCGGCGGGATCACCTCCGGACACCGGGTCCGGAACCGGCACCCGCTCGGGGGATCTCGCGGTGAGGGAACGTCGCCGGTGAGCGCCGTGACCTCCCTGTCTCGCTCGCTCGTGTTCGCCCGCGGGACCGACTCGAGCAGCGCCTCGGTGTAGGGGTGTTCGGGGTCCTGAAAGACCGCCTCGGCCGGCCCGATCTCGACGATCTCGCCGAGGTACATCACGGCGACCCGATCGCAGATGTGCCTGATCACCGAGAGGTCGTGGGCGATAAACAGGTACGTGAGCTCGTACTCGGCCTGGATCTCCGAGAGCAGGTTCAGCATCTGCGCCTGGATCGAGACGTCGAGTGCCGAAACCGGCTCGTCGAGGACGACAAACTCCGGTTCGAGCGCGAGCGTCCGGGCGAGCCCGATCCGCTGGCGCTGGCCGCCGGAGAACTCGTGGGGGTATCGGTCGGCTTGCTCCTCCGAGAGCCCGACCCGTTCGAGCAGGTCGGCGACGCGGCTTTCTTTCTCCGCTCGCGAGCCGACGCCGTGGATGTCGAGGGGCTCGCGGATGATCTCGTCGACGGTCATCCGGGGATCCAGACTCGAGAACGGATCCTGGAACATGATCTGGGCCCGCTTTCTGAACTCCCGGAGCTCCCGGTCGTCCAACTCGAAGACGCTCTCGCCGTCGAAGGTCACCGTCCCGCCGGTGGGCTCCCGGAGCCGCATCAGCGTCTCGGCGGTCGTGGACTTCCCACAGCCCGACTCGCCGACCAGTCCCAGCGTCTCGCCGCGCTCGATCTCGAAGGAGACCCCGTCGACCGCCCGGATCGTGGCCGGCTCGTTGCGGAGGAGCTTGTCCACGAGTAGGTCGTTCTCGTAGTAGTACTTCTGGAGGTCTCGCACCGAGAGGAGCGGGTCACTCATCGGTCGACTCCCCAGCGGGGGTCTCGAGGGTGTCTCCGTCACCCGCTTGGCCGGCGCTCTCGGGAGCGTCGAACCAGTCCTCGGGCAGGGCCTCTGCCTCGCTGTACTCCCGCCGGGCGAGCACGCACTTGACGCCGTGGGTCTCGTTGACCTCGTACTCCGGGGGCTTGTCGAGACACTCAGTCATGGCCTTCGGACACCGGTCGGCGAAGTAACACCGGTCGTCCATGTTCGCGTCGATCAGGTTCGGAATGTACCCCTCGACGGGCTGGAGCTCCCGCTCGGGGTTTTCGAAGTCCGGTATCGAGCCGATGAGGCCCTTCGTGTACGGGTGGACCGGATCGTCGAAGATGTCCTCAAGGGTCCCGCGCTCGACGAGTTCGCCGGCGTACATCACCCCGACGCGATCGGAAACCCGGGCGATCACCCCCAGGTTGTGGGTGATGAGCATGATGCTTGTCCCCAGCTCCGACCGGATCTCCTGGAGCAACTCGAGGATCTGGGTTTGGATCGTGACATCCAGGGCAGTCGTGGGTTCGTCGGCGATCAGCAGATCCGGCTCGCCGGCGATCGCCTGTGCGACCATTGCCCGCTGGAGCATCCCGCCGGAGAACTGGTGGGGATACTCGTCGATCCGGTCGGACGGGTCCGGAATGCCGACCCGTTCGAGCAGCTCGATCGCCTCCCGCCGACTCTCGTCCGAGACGAACTCCTTCGAGGGGAGAATCGCGTGAGAGACGTACCGCCCGAGTCCGTACCCCTGGGTCCGCGACCGCAGCGCTCGCGGGTTCGACTCCGACCGACGCTGGACTTCGACGGCCTCGGCGATCTGTTCGCCGATCGTCAGCGAGGGGTTGAAACTGCTCATCGGATCCTGAAAGATCATCGAAAACGTCGGTCCCCGCAGCGACCGGCGGGTCCGTTCCGGGAGCTCCCTGAGGTCGACGTACTCGCCGTCGACGGCCTCGGGGTGGTCCTCGCGGGCCTCCGCGACCAGCTCCGGGTTTCGGTACAGGATCCGGCCGTCGGTGACGCGTCCCGGAGACTCGACGAGATCCATGATCGTCAGCGCGGTCACGGACTTCCCCGAGCCCGATTCGCCGACCATCCCGAACACCTCGCCTTCCTGGATGTCGAAGGAGACGTCCTCAACCGCGTTGACCTGGCCCTCTCTGGTGAAAAACCGGGTCTTGAGCCCCTCGACGCGGAGCAGCGGCTCGGTCATCGGCCCCGAATCCGTTGAGCGGCAGATCCCGGCGCGGTCACTCGAGATCCCTCCGTTCGGTCTCCGACGGCTGGGGTAGCCGTGCCTCGACGTCGATCTCGATGACAAATCCCTCCCGGACCAGCTCCGCGACGCCGACGGCAGTGTGACACGGGTACGGCTCGGAATCGAACACGTTCTTCCAGACGCACTCGTAGGCGGGGTACCGCCGTTGTGCGTCGACGAGGTAGCTCGTGACCGTCGACACGTCACCCAACCCGCAGCCGGCGGCTTCGAGTATCGTCTCGACGTTCGCAAAGGCCTGTCGCGCCTGGGTCTCGGTATCGTCTCCGACCGGATCGAACTGCTCGTCTCGCCCGACCATCCCGGAGACGTACACCCGCCTCCCCTCAACTCTCGCCTGGCTGTACTGATCGGCCCTCGTGTCGGCCAGCCCGGCTGGGGCGATCACGTCCGGCTCCATCGACTCCACGTGGTCGGCACTATCACTTATGCGTTCGGGCGCCGTCGGCTATCGTGTAGTTTCACTGTTATGTACCGCCGCAGTGTCGACCGCCCGCGGGGCCGTCCGGGTCCGGCCCTTCGTGGTAGAGTTATCAGCTGTCGTTACTGTGTCAGTAGTTCCCAATAGCTTTTTATTCATCTGTGCCGCGCTTGGTGGTAGGATGGCTCTCGGTCGGTTCCTGCTCAAGCGCGTCTCGCAGGGCGTGGTGGTCATGTGGGGGGTCGTGACCGTCGTGTTTTTTCTGCGGTATCTGACGCCCGGCGACCCGACGACTGCCCTGGTTCCGCCCGACGCCGGCCAGGAGGTCCGCGACCGGCTCAGAGAGCAGCTCGGGCTCGACCAGCCGCTGTACGTCCAGTATCTGGATTACCTCTCCGATCTCGTCACGGGGGATTTCGGTCAGTCGATGGTCACCAACCGGGAGGTCAGCCAGCTCATTTTCAACCGCATGCCGGCGACGATCGAGCTCGCGATCGCCGCGACGATCGTTGCCGTGCTCATCGGGATCCCGCTCGGTGTGATCAGCGCGCGGCGACGCCAAGAGCCGGCCGATTTCGGGGCGACGCTGTTCTCGCTCGTTGGGATCTCGACGCCGAACTTCTGGCTCGGGATCATGCTGATTTTGCTCGTGGCGGTCCGGCTCGATTTCATCCCTGTCGGCGGGCGTCAGATGGCACTGGGCACCGCCGTCGGGATGTTGGTCGCCGAGGGCTCGATCGACGGGCTCATCACCTGGTTCGGGCAGATCATCCTCCCGGCGATCGCGCTCGGGACCTACTTTACCGCGCTGATCACGCGGCTGACCCGCAGCGGCATGATCGAAGAGATCGGCAAGGCCTACGTTAAAGCCTGCCGCGCCAAGGGGCTCCCCGAGACGCTCGTCCTGTACAAGCACGTGTTGCGAAACACCCTGATCCCGATCGTCACCGTCCTCGGGCTCCAGCTGGGCACGCTAATCGGCGGCGCGGTCATCACCGAGGAGATCTTTGCCTGGCCCGGACTGGGCCGATTTTTCATCTCCTCGATCAACAACCGCGACTGGACTTCAGTCCAGGGGACGATCGTCGTGATCGCTGTCGGGTTCGTGCTCATCAACATCGCCGTCGACGCGCTGACCGCATACCTCGATCCGAAATCAGCATAACAATGTTCTCAGACCGCGTCAAGTCGAGTCTCAAGCGCGAATTCGAACAGAGCCTGCTCGCGAAGGTCGGGCTCGTACTGGTCGTGTTGATTCTGTTTGCGGCCGTGTTCGCCCCGTTTCTCTCCCTGTACGATCCCGACCAGCAGCGGATCGGCACCGGCGACACCCCCGACGAGTCGGAACTTCCGCCCTGGGGTGTGACCTACACGACCTCACAGACCACCCAGGTCGACGGCGAGATCGTCCGCGAGCAAACCGCCGTGACCGGGACGGCACAGTACCCGCTTGGCACCAACACGCTCGGACAGGACATCTACTCGCGGCTGCTGTACGGCGCCCGAGTGTCGATGCTCGTCGGCATCCTCGGGGCGATCATCGCCGCGCTCATCGGCGTCCCGTACGGACTGATCGCCGGCTACTACGGCGGGAACGTCGACGACGGACTGATGCGCGGGGCTGACGTGATGCTCGCGTTCCCGTCGCTCGTGTTGGCCATCGCGCTGGTCGGGATCTTCCGGGAGACGAACTTCCACACGTTCGAGCTCCCGGATCCGTTCGTCGTGGCCGCCCGCTCCGAGCTCGTCCCGAACGTCCTGATCCCCCGAGCCAATCACGTCGCCTCGATGCCGGCGACGATCACGTTCCCCGTGACGGTGACGGTCGTCGTCGCCTTGGTCAACTGGGTGTGGTTCGCCCGGGTCGCCCGCGGAGAGGCCTACAGCATCCGTTCCGAGGAGTACGTCAAAGCCGCCCGGAGCCTCGGCGGGCGCGATCTCACGATCCTGCGCAAACACGTCTTCCCGAACGCGGTGACGCCGATCATCGTCCTGGGAACGATCCAGGTCGCGTTCATCATCCTGCTCGAGAGCGCCCTGTCCTTTCTGGGCTTTTCCGGTACCGACCTGACCTGGGGCGCCGACATCGCCGACGGGCGCAGCGACCAGCGCGACCGGTGGTGGATCGCGACCCTGCCCGGCGTCGCCATCGTGTTGGCCGTCGTCGGCGTGAACCTCCTGGGCGACTGGCTCCGAGACGCGCTCGACCCGAGCATCCAGGGGGAGGGCGGCGCCTGACCCGACCGGTCGGTCGATCCGCCCGTTTTTATTCCCCGGGCGGTCAGACCGACTATGTCCGACGATCGGTCGCCCTCGCTCCCGTCGACGCTCACCGACAGGTGGGCCGACCTGCTTGAGGAGGCGGCGGCGATCGCCGACCAGTACCGCGCCGACGGCCGTGAGACGACGCTCGTTCACCCGGGCGATGTGACCCCCCTCGTCGAGGAGCCGATCGGACTCGATGTCGTCGTCCCCGGCAACGAGTTCGACGCGGTCGCCGCGGCGGTCGAGAACCGGCGCTTCGACCGGACGCGGGTCTACCGCTTCGACGGCGAGGATGCTCGACTCTTCGTTATCGCCGTCGAGGACGCCGCGGAGGCCGCGGTGGTCGTTCCGGCCTATCTCCCGTACGCCGACTTTCCGGGCCTTCGCGGTCGTGCGTACGACGCCGGGAGGATGGCCACCCACGTCCGCCCACTCTCCGATGACAAGCGAGTGACGGTCGAACACGACGACCCGACGCTGTTTTTCCCGGAGTGAGCCGGGCAGTCTCGACGACTGGTTCGTTTATCAACATAATTCTTATGCTTCCGTGCTTTGCATAACTGATATGCCAACGTCTGACACAGACGAACGGACAGACCTCTCCCGGCGGCGGCTACTGACATACGCCGGCAGCACCGGCGCGGCGGCGACGCTCGTGGCAGGGGCTGGATGCGTGGGTGGCGGCGACGGTGACGACGGCGACGATGACGCCGGGGACAGCGGGGACGGCGACGGCGACACCGATACCGGCGATAGCGACACCGGCGACGGAGGCGGGACGTTCGGCGTTACCGTTACCCAGGGACAGCTCACCGATACGCTCGATCCGGTCGGGGATAGCAGCGACGCAATGTTCAATATCCTCGATCAGGCCTACGACCTGCTGATCTACCGCGACGATCAGAACCGGCTGATCCCGCGTCTCGCCACCGACTGGGAGCGAGTCAGCGAACAGGAGGTATCCTTCGAACTCCGCGAGGACGTCCAGTTCCACGACGGCAAAGAGCTCACCGCAGAGGATGTCGCGTTCACCCTCGAGCGGTCGGGTAACCCGGAGGTGAGTGCGATCGGCGACCTGATCGGCAACATCACCGGCGGGCGCGTCGAGGACGGTTCGCCGGTGATCGAGCTGGGCTCGGTGGTCCCGGCGATCTTCAACAACCTGACTGCGTTCGGCCGCATCCTCAACCAGGAGTGGTTCGAGGAGCTCGACGGCGACATCACCACCGACATCAACGGGACTGGTGCCTTCCAGTTCGAGGAGTTCGTCGACGACACCCGAGTGCAGTACTCGAAGTACGACGGCTACTGGGGCGACGACGCCCCCGGTTTCGACGAGGTCACGTTCACGAACATTCCTGAGGCGGGTCCCCGCATCGACGCGCTGTTGGGCGGTGACAGCGACCTGATCGTCAACGTCAACCCGAGCAGTATTGCCGACATTCAAGATGCCGACGGGCTTGCGATCAAAAATCAGGCCTCGACGCGGAACATCTTCCTCCAGATGAACGACGTGTTCGAGTTCTTCCAGAGCCGGGAGTTCCGGCTGGCGATGAACTACGCCGTCGACGTGGAGTCGATCATCGACTCGGTTCTCAACGGCTTCGGTACCCCGACCGGTCAGGTGCTGCTCGAGGGTCACACCGGACACAATCCCGACCTCGAGCCGTACCCCTACGACCCTGAGCGGGCCGAGAACCTCATCGAGGAGAGTGGATTCGCCGGCACGGAGCTTACGCTGCACACGCCCGTCGGCCGGTACTTGGGCGACGTCGACGTGGCCGACGCGGCCGCCGGACAGATCAACGAGCTTCCAAACGTCTCCTGTACGGTCGAGCGGCGTGACTTCGGTACTCTCGTCGGCGAGATCCTTAGCACCGACCAGTCGGATGCACCGATGTTCTCGCTGCTCGGGTGGTCGACGCCAACCTTCGATGCCGCCTACACGATGAACACCTTCTTTATCAACGGTATCTGGCGGCAGTACCGAAACGACGAGTTGGAGCAGCTGCTCATCGAGGCCGACAATCTCCCGCTGGGCGAGGAGCGGACCGAGCTGCTGCAGGAGGCGTCGAGGATCGTCCACGAGGAGGCGGCGTGGGTGTTCATGCACCAACAGGAGAACATCTACGGGGTCAACTCCGAGCGCATCGACTGGGAACCCCGCCAGGACGGGGACATCCGCGCGACCGACATGAACCGCGCCTGATCGGCCGATACCGGTCTCGGAAGTCGCTCCGTTGCTCCCTTCTCGGGGTCCGGATGCTTGATACCCTGCGTTGAGTCCCCGGCCCCGGCTACTCGACGATGTTCTCGGAGTCGGGCATGAGAAACTCCTTGGTCGGCATGAGACTTGCCCCCCC
>CAZDEJ010000101.1:0-8418 GCA_964504395.1 uncultured Halobellus sp.
CTGTCGAATTCGTTCGTGCGTGACTCCCTAATCAGTACCGGTGGTCGAACCCCACCGCCCCGGCGCAGCTTATACTGTTGGCTATAACTACGTGAATATTTTCGATACCCCGGGGTATCGAAATCCGTCACGTGACGATAGCCAACAGTATCACTCCCCGTCGAGTTCCGCCTGCCACTCGGCGACCGTGGCCATCAGTTCGACCGGTGGCGTCTCGTCGACATCGAGGTCGCGGAGCGCCGCGAGTACCGACTCGGCGGCGGGGTCGATGTCGGCTGTCTCGTCCGCCGGCGTCGACGCTGCCCGGCCGTCCGTGGCATCGGCGGCCGCGCCGCCGTCCGCGCTGGCGTCGGTCCGGAACCCACCGGCATCGAGGTCGAAGACGACCTGGCGGGTGTCGTCGCTGTCGCTGTCGCTGCCGCTGTCGCGTGTGTTCCCGCTACCCCGGACGTCGATCGCCTCGTCGCCGCGGAGCCGGTCCAAGACCCCGTCGGCGCGGGAGACCACCGGATCGGGGACGCCCGCGAGGTCCGCGACGTGGACGCCGTACGATCGGTCGGTCGCCCCCGGTTCGACCGTCCGGAGGAAGGTCACGTCGTCGCCGTCATCGTTGACCGCGACGTGGACGTTCGCAACCCGGTCGAGGTGCTCCGCGAGCGCGGTGAGTTCGTGGTAGTGGGTCGCAAACAGCGTCTTCGCGCGCACCTCGTTGTGGAGGTACTCGGTCGCCGCCCACGCGATCGAGATCCCGTCGTAGGTGGCGGTCCCCCGGCCGACCTCGTCGAGGATCACGAGCGACTCCGCGGTCGCCGAGTGGAGGATGTTCGAGAGCTCCTGCATCTCCACCATGAACGTGGAACGACCCTGGGCGAGTTCGTCGAGCGCGCCGACCCGGGTGTAGATCCCGTCGACGACGCCGACGGTGGCCGACCGGGCGGGCACGAAACTCCCGATCTGGGCGAGCAGCGTGATCAGCGCCGCCTGCCGGAGGTACGTGGATTTGCCGCTCATGTTCGGCCCGGTGACGAGCAGGAAGTCGGGGGCGCCAGCCGCGCCGCCCGCGGTATCGACACCAGTGCTTCCGCCGTCACCGCCGCCCGCACCGCCCAACTGGAGATCGTTGGGCACGAACTCGGTCGTTCGTTCGACGACCGGGTGGCGGCCGGCCTCGATCCGGAGCGGCCCGGGGTCGACCAACGCCGGTCGGACCCAGTCGTTGCCGGCGGCGTGCGTCGCAAGCGACGCCAGGGCGTCGACTTCCGCAAGGGCGCGACCGACGTCCTGGAGGAGTTCCGCACGGTCTGCGACCCGATCGCGGAGGTCACAGAACAGCTCGTACTCCAGGTCGCCGCGGGCCTCCTCGAGTTGGAGGATCTCCCGTTCGCGCTCGTCGAGTTCGTCGGTCACGAACCGCTTCGAGTTCTTCAACGTCTTGATCTCCCGATACGCGTCGGGTACCCCGTCGGCGGCGGATTTGCCCACCTGGATGTAGTAGCCGTCCGTCTTGTTCCGGTCGACGGTGACGTGGGCCAGGCCGTGTTTCCGCGACTCCCGCTCGGCGAGGGTATCGATCCACTCGCTGGCTTCGCGGTGGCGCTCCAGCAGGTCGTCGAGGTCGTCGTCGTACCCCGTTCTGAACAGCCCCCCTTCGGTCACCGTCTTCGGGGGGTCGTCGGCGAGGGCGGCTTCGAGTTCCTCGCGCATGCGGGCCGCAACGTCCCGATCCGGGCGGTCGACGACGGCCGCGAGCGGCGACTCCGAGAGCCGGGAGTCCGCGATGGCGTCGGCAACGGCCGGCAGACGCGCCAGGGTGTCCCGGACCGCGAGCAGGTCGGCGGCGTCGGCGGTGCCGGACGCCGCCCGCGCCGCCAGGCGTTCGAGGTCGTAGCCGCCATCGAGTGACTCGCGAACGCGCTCGCGGGGCAGTGCCGCCGACGCCAGCGCCTCGACGGCGTCGAGCCGGCGGGTCAGCTCCGCCCGGTCGCGCCGCGGGCGGGTCACCCACTCCCGGAGCAGCCGGCCACCCGGGCTGGTCACGGTGTGGTCGATCGTCCCCAGCAGGGTCCCGCCCGAATCGCCCTGCATCGGCTCCGTGAGTTCGAGGTTGCGCTGGGTGGTGGCGTCGAGGTCGAGGTGCTCGTCGGTCTCGAAGGTGCGGAGCCGGGTCATCGACGGCAACACGCCGGCGCCGGTCTCGTCGACGTACGCGAGCACTGCACCCGCCGCGCGGATCGCCACGTCGGCGTCGAGGCCGACGCTGGACACCGTCTCCGCCCCGAACTGCTCGCGGAGCCGGTGGCCCGCCCGGCCGGGGGCGAAGGCGTCGGCCTCGAACAACGACACGGTGGCGTCGGTCTCCTCACGGAGCCGCCGGACGAACGCGTCGTCGTCGCGCACGGCGGGCCCTGGGAGGATCTCGACGGGGCCGAACCGATACAGTTCCGAGACCGCGTCGTCGGGGTCGGTGGCGGTGGCGACCAGGAACTGCCCGGTGGTGGCGTCCGCCAGCGCCAGCCCGATCGCGTCCCCGTCGTCGGCCGCGCCGTCGGCGACCGCGGCGGTGTAGCGGGCGTCCGCGTCGTCGGGGTCGAGCAGCGTCCCGGGGGTGACGACCCGCGTTACCTCGCGGTGGTGGTCGCCAGAGTCGTCCTCGAACTGGTCGGCGACGGCGACGCGGTAGCCACGCTCGACGAGCGCCTTCAGGTACGGCGTGAGGTCGTCGACCGGGACGCCCGCCATCGGATACGACGACCCGTGGGCGGATTTCTGTGAGATCTTCAGGTCGAGTTCCGACGCGACGAGTTCGGCGTCGTCGGCGAAGAACTCGTAGAAGTCGCCGCACTGCATCGTCAGAACGTCGGCGTCGGTGTCGGACTTCAGCGAGAGGAACTCCTCGACGATCCCCTGGGAGGCCATACCCGCACCTGGATGTGGGGCGGATAAAACGCTACGGTACGGTGGTGTGGGGAGCCGGCCGGACCCCCCGCGTTACGAGGGGTTATATCCGAACCCGCGGCCACCCGGCGTGTGACGTAGGAATCGCCCCACGCCGGGCAGCGGGTGTTCGGCACGTCGGCGTGGGAAATACGAGTGCCGACTGCTCGCCACGACGCCGGGACCCGCGATGTCGGGCGCAACGGCCGGTCGCGCCTCAATCGGCGTCGACCGCGCACGCGGAGGTGTACTCGATCCCGTCGATCGAGTCGACGTGATCGTCGCCACACACCGGACACTCGGGGGTCCGCCGGTACGGCGCGGTCTCGAAGCTCAGGTCCATCGCGTCGTAGAACAGCAACCGGCCGACCAGCGGGTCGCCGACGCCCAACAGCAGCTTCACGGCCTCGGTTGCCTGGAGACAGCCGACGGTCCCGGGAAGCACACCCAACACGCCCGTGGCCGCACAGTCGGGGACGGTTCCGGGTTCGGGCGCTTCGGGGAACAAACACCGGTAACACGGCCCCTCGGGTACCAGCGTCGTAACCTGTCCTTCGAACTTGTAGATCGCGCCGTGGGCGATCGGAACCCCCTCCAGCCGACAGAAGTCGTTCAGGAGGTACCGGGTGGGGAAGTTGTCGGAGGTGTCGACCACGACATCGTGGCCGGGCACGATGTCGGCGACGTTCCCCTTCGTCACCCTGGTCCGGTGCGTGTCGACCGTGATATCGGGGTTGAGATCCGCGACGAACGCCGCGGCGCTGTCGACTTTCGGTCGGCCGATGTCGGCGTCGCCGTGGACGATCTGGCGCTGGAGGTTGCTCCGCTCGACGACATCGTCGTCGACAATCGTGAGGTGACCGACACCGGCCGCGGCGAGATACTGGATGACGGGCGAGCCGAGTCCCCCCGCTCCGACAACGAGTGCCCGGGAGTTCAGCAGCCGCTTCTGTCCCTCCGGGCCGACGTCGTCCATGATGATGTGTCTGGAGTATCGGTCCAGCTGCGCTGAGTCGAGCGAGAGCGACATGATGTGTGTCCACCGGTCGGGTTCCGAATCATATAACTCCCTGTGGAGCGCCGAACCGGCGAGCGACGACCACACCGCCGACCCGCGCCTCAGTTACTCCGCACGACAGGCTTCCGCCTCGTCGGCGTCGCCCTCCGTCGGGTGAGTCTGTGGCGCATCGTCGGTGAGTTGATACAGGTTCTGTCGAGCGTCTGCGAAGTAGACGTCCTCGTCGACGACCTCGATCCCTTCGAGTCGTTCGAGCGCGTAACGGACCGTCCGAGCCGACAGCATCGATTCTTGGACGATCCCCTTCTGTGTCAGCGGGCCGCTGTATTCGAGCACCTTGAACACCAGCTTCGCACTCGGCGGGAGGTCTCCGAGACTCTCCTGCTCTGCCTCTGCCATTGCAGAGTAAACCCTCCGAACGGTCATAAACCTTCGTGAGTCGAGACGGACGCATACGGCAGCACGAACGGGACGAGCGCGGTCAACAGCCCGGTGCCGGCGGAGCGGTCAGGCGGCTTCGAGATCGATCGACGGACGGAACGGGACGGCACCGGCGTCGTCGGCTTCGACCGTGACAGCGACATCGGCGTCGAACTCGGCACTCAGGAACCCCACCGCACCTCGGTACATCGCCGCCTCGTCGAGGCCCGCCAGCACGTCAAGCTCGTCGGCGTCGCGGGCGCGAGCGAACTCGATGAGTTCGGAGACCAGATCGTTGACCGCGTTGCCCCGCTCTCGGAGGTCAGGGTCGCTCATCACCTCACTCATCACCGCACCCTGGTCCGCTCCGACCTCGGCAACAGTGTCGAAGACCCGGTGTTTCCAGTCGGCGGCGACGGCAACGCGGATCCGGTCGGGGTCGGCCTCCGGGACGTCCTCGTCGGCGTTCCGGAGCGACTGCTGGATCCCCTGGATGTCGTCGACCAGTCGCTCGACTTGGGCTTCGGCGGCCTCAACGCCCGGGTCGAGGAGCGTATCGTCAGGCTCGGGCCACGGCGCGTCCTCGGCGGGCGTGCCGGTCAGCCGCTCGTGGAGTTCGTTCGCGAGGAACGGCACGAACGGTGCGAGCAGCCGCAGCCGGGTTTCGAGGACCTCCCGGAGCGTCCACCGCGCGGCCGGTCGGGAGCGGTCAGCCCGGCGGCGGTACCACCGCAGGTCCTCCTCGAAGTCGTAGAAGGCGGCCTGGCTCGCCGTCCGGGTCTCGGAGCCGTCGAGCGCCTCGGTCACGTCGGCGACGGTCCGCTGGAGTCGCGACAGCAGCCACCGGTCGGCGGTCGACAGTTCCGGCCGCTCCGCGGGACCGGGGTCGTCGATGATGTCGCTCGCGCGGGTCCAGAACCGTTCCAACTGGGCCCGGACCGAATCGACCTGTTCGGTCCGCCAGTCGTAATCCTGCCACGGTTCCGCGGAGTTCAGGAGGAAGAATCGGACCGTATCGGCGCCGTACTCCTCGATCGCCGTATCAGGGAGGACCACGTGGCCCTTCGACGACGACATTTTCTCGCCCTCCAGGAGGCCCAGCCCCATGATCACGATTCCCGCGGGCCACTCGTCGGGGTCGAACAGCTCCGCGTGGTGGAGGAGGTAGAACGTGAGGTGGTTGGAGATGAGGTCGTTGGCGGAGAACCGGTAGGTCACCGGATACCAGTACTGCCACTCCGCGCGGAGCTCCAGCGCCCGCTCGTCGGGGTCGTCGACGGCGTCGGCGCCGTAGAACAGCGCGTCGAAGAACTCCCGGTCCAGGTCCTCGACCGGAATCTCCGAGAGCCGGTGGGCGATGGTGTAGTACGCCATGTATATCGTCGAGTCCGACAGCGGCTCGATCACGAACTCGTCGTCCCACGGCAGCCGGGTTCCAAGCCCGTAGTTCCGGATACACGGCCACTCGTTCAGCCAGTCGATGGTGTGGTCGTACTCCCCGCGGGTGTTCTCCGGGATCGCCTCCATCCGGGAGACCGCGTCGTGTGCCTTCGCCGTCCACGCCTCGTCGTTGTACCGGAGGAACCAGGTGTCCTGTTCGGCGACGACGACGTCGCCGCCACACCGACAGACGACCTCCTCGGAGAACTCCCGCATCGTGTCGAACGCGCCCGACTCCCGGTGGGTGTCGCGGTACCGACCGCGGACGTCCTCGACAACCTCGCCCGCGAACTCCCCGTACTCGTCGGTGAGCGTTCCGGTGTGGAACTCGCTGTTGTAGAGGTCCCGGGTGACCTCCTCGAGGGCGGGGTCGGTGCTCGACGTGATCCCCGCGTCCTCGACCGCGGTCCTGGCGGGGATCTCGCCGTAGCCCTCGACCGTGAGGATCGGCACGGGGTCGATCGCGTCGACCTCAGCGGGATCGATCCCGTAGCCCGAGAGCCGATCGGTGTCGGCTTTCGCCTCCTCGAGGGCGAGGTAGTCGTCCGGGGAGTGCGCCGGCACCGACATCACCACGCCGGTGGCGTTGTCGGCGTCGACGAAGGTGGCCGGGAGAACGAGCACCTCGTCGCCGGTCACCGGATTCTCGACGCGCTGGCCCACCAGATGCTCGCCGGTGACGGTACGCTTCGGGGTCACGTCTCGGCCCTGGAGTCGGAGCTTCTCGACGGCGGCCGCGGAGACGAACCACTCCTCGTCGTCGACGTCGGCGACCACGTAGCTGGCGTCGGGGTCGATGTAGGCGTTGGTGACGCCGTGGACCGTCTCGGGTCGGAGCGTCGCCATCGGGACGACGGTATCACCGTGGCCGAACCGGATCAGCGTGTACTCCTGGAACTCCGCCTCCTCGCCTTCCAGGAGGTCGTGGGTCGTGACGGGTTGTTCCTCGTTGGTGCAGTACTTGACGGGGTGGAGCCCCTTCTCCAGCAGGCCGCGATCTTTGAGCGTCTCGTACTGCCAGGTGATGAACTTCGAGTAGCGGTCGTCGTTGGTGGTGAACTCCCGCCGCCAGTCGATCGAGAGTCCGAGATCGCGCATCCCCTTTTTGTAGTGGTTCTCGATGAAGTGCCGGGCGTACCCCATCGGCGTCTCCAGGTCCGCCAGGGTGTCCTCGGCGACGTTGTAGGTATCCCGGAGAACCGACAACTGGTCGTCCTCGCCCTTTTTCAGCCGCTCGACCGCGCCGATGATCGGCGTGCCCGTGACGTGCCACGCGATCGGAAACAGGACGTTGTCGCCGCGCTGGCGCCGATACCGGGCGTAGACGTCGGGGACGGTGTAGGTTCGTGCGTGACCGATGTGCATCCCGCCGCTGGGGTACGGGTACGGGACAGTGATGAACGTCGGGTCGTCGTCGCCGTCGGCCGCATCCGCCGGATCCGCCTCGTAGCGGCCCTCCTCGGCCCACCGCTCCCGCCACCGCGGTTCGAGTTCCTGTGGGTCGTACTCGCTCATACCTGTTCTCTGGCGACGCCGCGGTAAAATAGCATCTAACTCGGGCGCAGGGGGCGACGGGGGGACGCGCGGAGGGCTCCGCCCGATCAAAGTCGCAAATCTAAAGCCGCCCGCCGACCGCCCGGAGGTATGCGCGCAGACGCGGTCGTCCTCGACATCGACGGCGTGTTGGTCGACGTCGCCGACTCCTACCGCCGCGCCGTCGTGGAGTCGGTCGAGCGCATGCACGGTCGGACGATCGACCGCGACGAGGTCCAGTATTTCAAGGACGCCGGCGGGTTCAACAACGACTGGGACGTGACCGACGCGGTCGCGCTGTACGTCCTCGCCGACGACCGCGACCCGCTTTCGCTCCCGGCGTTCGCCGAGCGGATCGGCGAGGGAGGCGGCGGGCTCACCGCCGCGGAGTCGGTCGTCGCCGACCACCTCGGGAGTGCGGACCTCGCGGCGGTCCGCGACGTTTGGGACTCCACCGCCCTCCGCGAGACGTTCCAGGCGCTGTATCTCGGGAGCGAACTGTACCGCGACCTCGAGGGCGGCGACCCGCCGTTCGAGACGCCGGGGTACATCCACGACGAGCCGGTGCTTGTCGACGGCGACACGCTGGATCGGCTGGACGCGAGAGCCGACGTGGGCGTGCTCACCGGCCGGCCGGCCGCCGAGGCCGACATCGCACTCGACCGCGTCGGGCTCGCCGTCCCCGACGACCACCGGTTTACCATGGACGACTGGGAGGCGGGGAAGCCGGACCCCGAGGCACTGGTCACGCTGGCGGAGCGGTTCGACGCCGGGGTGGTCGCGTTCGCGGGCGACACCCTCGACGACGTCCGAACCGCGGGCAACGCCGCGGCCGAGGACGGGAGCCGGCGCTACCACGGGATCGGCGTGCTCACCGGCGGGCTAACCGGCGACTCCGGGCGAGCGGCGTTCGAGTCGGCCGGCGCCGACGCGGTCGTCGCGTCGGTCGACGACCTGCCAAAGGTCGTGTTCGATGACGGGAGCGGGGAGTGACCGCCGCGAGCTACGACGGACACGCTTGTCTCTCGGCTCACGAAGCGACGACCGATGGATCTCATCCGCGCCGAACGCCT
>CAZDEJ010000102.1:0-8386 GCA_964504395.1 uncultured Halobellus sp.
GCGTTTTGCCCGCGTCAGCCGCAGCCGTACGATCCCACCACTATCGCTCGGGGAGGAACGCGTAGATGACGCCAGCAACGGCGGTCAGCCCCGCGAGCAGCAGAAAGGCTTCCGCGAACAGGTTAGCGTCCGCCAGCGATCCCACGGCCGTTGATCCGAACGCACCGATGATGAAGAATCCCGTCCGGACCGTTCCCCACGCGGTCCCCCTGATTTCTGCCGGAAGCACCGACACGATGTATGCGTTCGAGATCGGCCCTATCGAGAGCCGCATCCCGAGGAGTGCGACCACCACTGTAAGAACAGGGAGACTCCCGGTGTACGGAAGTGCCGCAAGCGGGACGACGCCGACGAGCGAGACGGTAGCGAGCACCCGGCCGTGGCCGAACCGGTCGGCGAGCGCGCCGCCGACGGACTGAAACACGGCCGCGCTGAGGAACAGGACTCCGAACAGCGTGGCGGCCGTGCGCTCCGGAAGCCCCTTCTCGACGACGAAGTAGGTGGTCAGAAACGCGGTCACGCCCTGGAACACGAACAGCATCAGGGTCGTACCCGCCACCGCGAGTGCGACCTTCCGGGACGCGACCGCACGTCTGATGTCGCCGGCGCCGGTCCGGAGCCGAGTTCGGAGGCCGGGATCGGGCGTCTCCGCTCCGCCGGTGGGTGCCGTCTCCCCCGGGGCTGCGCTCAACGGGCGGTCGGGAACGTGTGCTCGGAGCGCGTAGCCCGCAAGTAAGAATCCGGGGATGGTCAGTCCGAGCGCGCCCCGCCAGCCGACGAGTCCGGTCGCGTAGGTGGCAAGCGGCGGGAGGAGGGCGGCGCCGACACTGCCGGTGGCGAGGACGGTCCCGAACGCCGCGCCGTCGCGGTCGGTGTAGACCCGCGAGAGCACGATCCCCCGCGCGGGGCCGTAGAGCCCCGACGCGAGCCCGAATCCGGCGGTCGCGACCAGAAACACCGCGAACGTCGGCGAGAGCGCGTAGCCGGCCATCGTGACCGCGCCGGCGACGACGCTAAGCGTCAGCAACGCGCGCTCGCCGATGCGGTCGACGAGGGCGCCGGCAGGGAACTGCATCCCCGCGTAGGTGACCCACAGGAGCGTGATCGCGGCGCCCGCAACGGTGTCCGAGACCGGGAAGTCGGCCCTGATCGCGGGGAGGAGCGCGGGGACGACGAACCGGAGCCCGAGGACGAAGAACCACCCGCCGGCAACCGCCGAGAGCGTCCACCCGCGACCGTCGCCGCGAAGTCCCGCGAGTACGCCCGGGACGCGACTGGAGAGTGGATCCGACGGTGGCACACTTACACCAGCGGTCGGTCGGAAAAGACACTGACGAAAGCGGCGGCTGTGGATCGAACCGACGGGTGGCACGGAACCTCCGGCAGATCGGGCGGGCGGCGTGCGTCATCACGTCCGCGCGTGGCCGGGTTCCGCACCGTTTGGTAGGGGTACATTGTTGATATACTCGCTTCCCAACATATACGTTCGGCCCCGATTATCAGGTCTCGGAGCGGGGCAGTCGGCGAGACCCCGTCAGGATAGCTCTCGGTGTGTAACGGTATACGAAAGAGGTGAGCGCTGGGAGGCCGGACTCAGTTCCGGTGGTCAGCGGATCAGTTGTCGCGGCGGACTGCCAGCAGTGCGGTCGGCGCGACGACTACACCGAATCCAGGCGTGCTGGTCAGCGTGGACGTCGGCGTGTCGGTGTCCGGTTCGGGTGTTGCCGTGTCGGTGTCGGAGTCCGGCATCGCGGTGTCGGGTGCGACAACCCCGACGACTTCGCCGCTCTCCTCGGTCGGTCCGTCGGGACCTAAGCGTCGAGTTCGATGTCGTACTCGTCGCCGATGTTCTGCTCGTTGAGGTCGAACGTCGTGCTGTACGTCCCGTCGGAGTTGACCACGAGCGATGCCGTCCTCAGGGCGCTCGGAGTGGTCCCGGTGGCCGCGCACGCGGAGCGACAGTTCGATGCTTGGGCGACGTTCGTGTCGCCGCTCACTGTTTGTCCCTCCATTGAGAGACGTTGAACGCCTCATCGACGTTGATTTCGGGCTCGTTCGCATCGAACCCAACGAGCGATTCCTCGTTGTCATCGTCGAGTTCGTCGTTGATGAGTTCGAAATCACATTCGTCGTCGTTCACGACAATGAGGTTCGTCTCCAGGTCGTGTCGTCGTCGCCACCGGTGACGGTTCCGAGGCCCGAACGCTGAGATCGCCGAGACACTCTTTCACCGCCCCGGTCGCCTCGCTCCGACTGCGATGACGACCACATTCATTTATTCCGGACCGCCCAACCACGCATATGGACTCGATCAACCGAACGGCTATCGAACTCGTCGACGAGGCCATCGACTTCGCCGACGAGCTCCGGGTGGATCCACACGAACTCCCGTCCGGCGCGACCGCCCTCGACTTCGGCGTCGACGCACAGGGTGGCGTCGAGGCCGGCATGCTCCTCAGTGAGGTTCAGACCGCGGGTCTCGCCACCGTCCACACTCGGATGGACGAGGTCGCGGGCGCGCCGACCCCACACGTCGAACTCCAGACCGATCACCCCGCACTCGCCCTGTTGTGCTCCCAGAAGGCCGGGTGGGAGCTCGCCTTCGAGGATCCGGCGTTCGAGGGTCTGGGGGCCGGGCCGGCCCGCGCGCTGGTCGCCGAGGAGGACGAATTTCGAAAATTGGAGTACGCCGACGAGTTCGATCTCACCGTGCTCTCGATCGAGAGCGTCGACCTCCCCGACGACCGGATCGCCGAACACGTCGCCGAGCGCGCGGGCGTCGAACCCAGCGGGGTGTTCCTCCCGACCTACGCCACCGGGTCGACGGTCGGCAGCGTCACCGCCGCCGCCCGCGCCGCCGAACTCGGCCTGTTCAGACTCTTCGAGTTGGGGTACGACGTCCGCAACGTCCGGTCGGCGTTCGGGTCGGCCCCGCTCGCGCCGGAAACCTACGACGAGAGCGAGGCGCTTGCCCGCACCAACGACGCCCTCGCGTACGGGGGCGAGGTCCGCCTCACCGTCACGGAGGACTTCGAGGACTTCGACCGGATGCCCTCGAGCGCACGCGAGGAGTACGGTACGCCCTTCGCGGAGATCTTCGCGGCCGCCGACTGGGACTTCTACGAGGTCCCCGAATCGGTGTTCGCGCCCGCGAAGGCCACCATCGACGTTGTCGACGGCCCGACCTACGTCCTGGGTGAAACCGACGAGGCCCTCCTCGCGGAATCGTTCGGCCACCAGTGAAGTTCAAACTCCTCCCCGAGCCCCCCGAGTCGCTCGAGTTCGTGGCGGAAGCCCAGCGCGCGGTCCCGTTGGTCCCGGGTTCGGAGGACGACTGTTGTGCCCGGCTGATGCGCCGGGTCGACGTTCCCGCCCGCGACGTCAGTCGGACGTGGCTCACCTTTCTCCGGGCGCTGGAACTCGCGCGCGAGACCGACTCCGGGTTCGTCCGCGAACGGACCGATCCGACGCCCGAACACCTCCGGGACGCGTTCCGGCGACGGGTCTACGGCGCACGCGAGGTCCTGGCGTCGCTCGATACCGACGAACCGAGAACGGTTGAGGGGATCTTCACCGAGTTCGAGGAGCGCGTGCCGGTCTGGGAGACCCACCGCGCCGCGGAGGACTGGCGCGACGTCTGGCGGGAGCGCGTCGAGCACATGTTGGAGTGGGCGGTACTGCTGGATCTCGTCGACGAGCGGGACCGGGGGTACGTACGGATCGAATAGAAGGCGAGCGGGACTACGTCGCCGGCGGCACGTCCACGTCGCCTGTGTCGCCCGTACCGACGTCCTCACCGCCCGCATCCTCGCCGTACTGCTCCCGCAGCCGACGGATCCGTTCGGGGATCGGCGGGTGCGTCAGGTTGAACGCGGCGTAGGCCGGGTGCGGGAACGGGTTACTCAGGTTCTCGCCGGCGAGCGTCCGTAGCGCACGCGTCATCGACGCCGTGCCGCCCATTGTCTCGGCCGCGAAGTCGTCGGCCTCGCGCTCGTGTGCGAGTGACAACCGATTGGTGAGCGGCGCGGTGAGCGAGAGGATCGGCGTCGCGTAGAGCAGTCCGAGTCCCAGCGCGGCATACGTCTCGCCGGGCAGCCCGAATGCGGCGTAGATCCACTGCGAGGAGGTCACCCACCACAGGAACGCGAACACGATCGCCATCTGGATCGCCGAGGCGGCGACCTGCTTCCAGATGTGGGCCTTCTTCCAGTGGGCGAGTTCGTGAGCAAGCACCGCCTGAATCGCTTCCCGATCCATCTGGTCGACGAGGGTGTCGAACAGCACCACACGCTTCCCGCGGCCGAAGCCGACGAAGTAGGCATTCGAGTGGGAGGACCGCCGGCTGGCGTCCATCTCGTAGACCTGTTCGCACTCGAAGCCCGCGCGGTCGAAGACGTCCGTAACGGCGTCCCGGAGCGCGCCGTCGTCGATCGGGTCGAAGTCGTTGAAAAGCGGTGCGATCACGCGTGGGTAGACCACCATCATCGCAAGCGAGAACCCGACCACGAGCGCCCAGCCGACAACGGGCCACAGCGTCGGCAGCGCGTCGACCGCGATCAGGATCGCACCCGCGATCAGGCCGCCGAAGACGAGCGCGACGACCGTGCCGACGACGAGGTCGCGGAGCCACAGGGCCACAGTCCGGTTGTTGAATCCGAACCGCTCTTCGACCACGAACGTCTCGTAGGCGTCGAACGGCGCCGAAAGCAGGCGGCCGGCAAGCACCGCGCCTGCCAGAAGCACCACGCCCTGCGCGACGCTCGGCAGCCCCGTCGCCGACAACGCTCTGACGAGATCACCGTACAGCCCCGACACGACGACCGCGAGCACGACTCCGACGCCGAGCCACGACCGGATCCCCGAGAGGGTCGTCTTCGAACGCTGGTACGCGAGCATCTCCTCGGGGTCGTCGACGTCGAGTGCCTCCCTGACCCACGCCTTGGCGTCGCGGACGGCCGAGGCACCGTATTGGACGTTCAACCCATCGAGCACAGTCTCGAGGAACTGGACGCCGCCGACGAGACCGACGAGTACGAGCGCGGGAGACGAAACCATTAGTGTGCACTAAGGGATCACGAAACTTCAACGTCGCGGGCGGGAGATGCGTGGCGACGTTGATACGGTCGTCGCAGCGTCGACGTACGTCGAAGCCCACGGGTTCGCGCCCTTCGACGCGTTCGTCCCGTCGAATCCGATGGCGATACGATCGTGTCCTCATAACGCGTACGAGGGCTTCGCACCGCGATTCGATCTGAAGGACGAAGCCGAGGCTCGGGACGGGACCGCAGGCTCCCCTCGGAGAGCCCCACTCACAGGGAGGCGAACACCGAGGGTGGTGTTGTCGGGCGACCCCGGCTTCCACCGTGCGTGATACTGTCGGCTATCGTCACGCGACGGATTCGACACCCCGGGGTGTCGAAAACCTTCAGGTACTTGTAGCCAATTGTATGAGATGTCAGTACTGATGACCGACCCCACCCGTGCGGTACTGTTCGACCTCGATGACACCCTCGTACGGTACCGGCGGTCGTCGGAAACCCTGCTCCGGGAGTCGTTCGACGCTGCCGGCGCCGACCCGATCTTCCCGGTCGAGGCGTACTACGACCGGTTCCGGCGGTTCGCCGACCGGACCGACTCGGTCGCGGAACTCCGCCGGGAGTGTTTCGCGGCGCTGTGTGCCGACCGCGGCCACGACCCCGACCTCGGGCGGCGGGTCGCCGACAGATACGCCGACGAGCGGGACCACCGGGACGTGGAGTGGGTCGCGGGCGCACGCGCAACGATCGAACGGCTATCGGAGCGCTACCGGGTCGGCGTCGTGACCAACAGCCCCGCCGGCGCGGCGCGACAGAAGATCGACGCCGCCGGTGTCGACGACTACACCGAGACCGTCGTGTTCGCCGGCCACGACACCCCCGCAAAGCCCGCACCGGACCCGTTTCACCTGGCGCTTTCGGATCTCGGAGTCGAGCCGACCCGTGCGGTCCACGTCGGCGATTCGATCCAGTCGGATATCATCGGCGCGAACGCCGCCGGTCTCACGTCGGTGCTGTTCGCGGCCGACGGAGCCGCGGACGGGGGCAACCCCCCCGACGACCGGATCGCGTCGATGTCGGAACTCGGGTCGTTGCCGTGGATGGAGTCGTAGCGTTCTCTACTCGCCGGGACCGCCGTCGCCCACCTCGAGAACGGTGCCGACGCCTTTGGATTGGCCCTCGCGGAAGACGAACCGCTGGCCCTCCTCGACGAGGTACGGCCGGAACTTGAACTCCACCGTCGCCGTCCCGGTGTCGCCCGGGAGCAGTTGGCCGCCTTCCGGGTGGAAGATTACCGCTTCGCTCGCGGTTTCGAGGTGGACAACCGGCTCGTAGCCGTCACGGATCCTGGTCGGGTGGTTCAGCACCATCACCTCCGCCTCGAAGGATCGGGCCGCGGTGGGGTCGGCATCGGCGGGAAGCAGCGCCATCCCGCGCTCGATTTCGGCCTCCTCGACGCCTTTGAGTGCGATCCCGACGATCCGGCCCGCCGTCGCGCGGTCCACGCGGTGGTGGTGCATCTCGATCGAGCGGACCGCGACCTCGCGGAAGGATCCGTCGGGCATCGGCCCCAACAGGAGTTCGTCGTCGGGTTCGACGCTGCCGGAGTCGATGGTGCCGGAGGCGACCGCGCCCACGCCGGTCACCGAGTAGGTCCGGTCGATGTACATCCGGAAGTCCTCCCGCTCGTGCGTCGTTGTCGTCGGGAGGCGCTCGAACATCGAATCCAGGTCGTCGAGTCCGTCCATCGTGACCGCGCTGGTTCGCAGGATCGGGACGACCGAATCGCCCAGTTCCTCGACGGCGGTCTCGACGCCGTACCGGTCGAGCGAGAGCGGCGTGCGGTCGACGTCGCGGAGCAGACGTTCGACCTCCCGCTCGACGGTCTCGAGCCGGTCGTCCGCCACGATGTCGGCCTTCGTGATCGTGACGATGGTTGGGAGTTCCATTGCGAGCAGGATCCCGAGGTGTTCGCGGGTGGTCTTCGTCGGCCCGTCGTCGGCGGCGACGACCAGCAGTCCGTAGTCGAGGCGCTGGCCGACGAGTCCACGGATCGTGGTCCGGAGCCACGGCTCGTGGCCCACCGTGTCGACGAACGACACCAGCCGGTCGGCCTCCTCGACGATCCGGGCGCGGTCGGATTTGCGGTGTGGATTGTCCATGTGGACCGCGCCGTCGTCGGTGAACCCGTAGACGGCGTAGGAGAGGTCCGCCGACAGCCCGCGTTCGACCTCGTGGGGCTGAACGTCGAGGAACCCGCGGGTCCCCCCCTGACCGTCGTCGGCGGTTCCCGTGACGAGCGATCCCACGAGCGTCGACTTCCCGTGGTCGACGTGGCCCGCGGTGCCGACCACGATGTGGTCGTCGTCGGCGAGCCGCCCGCCGCTCGTGACGGTCGCGACGCCCACCAGCCCGCGGTCGCCGTCGTCGCCGACACCCCAGGTTTCGACGCGGTCGACGTCGGCGTCGGCCTCGTCTGCAAGGATCGAGAGCACGTCCATCGACTCGGAGAACGCGTCGGGCGAGAGTCCGGCGATCCCGCCGTCGTCGGTGACGCCGACCACGTAGGTCGCGGTCCCGTCGCCGGAGAGTACCCGGTGGCGGAGTTGTGCCACGAGGCTCTCCAGCCGACCGTCGGCGAGATGGAGCTCCCGGGAGAGCCGCTCTTTGAATTCGACGCTGCCGCCCTCCTCCTCGCCGCGCTCGAGGGCCGATTCGAGAACGGCCCGGTCAGCGCTCATACACTGTGGTGAGTGTCGATCCGACAAAACCCTTTTCGTGGCGTGTGATTTCATGTCACACGAACGCTACGGGGTGCTCCGGATGGATACGGAGCAGCGGTCCGTAGCAACAGCGGCGTCAAGGTGGCCCGCGGTGCTACTCCCGGCGTGACTAACGGCGACACTGTTGCGACAGTCGTCCACGTCGGGTTCGACGATCCGGAGCGGCGGCCCGCCTCACTGCTCGGTCAACCGTTCGTACGCGCGATTGACCCGCTTGAACGTCTCCTCGTCGCCGGACTCGGTGTCGGGGTGTGTGGATTTCGCCCGCTCGCGGTAGGCCGCCCGCACCGCATCCTCGTCGGCGCCGGGGTCGACCCCCAGCGTCCGGTAGGCTTCCGCGATCGTCGGCTCGTTCGGATCCTGTCGGGGGCGGCGGGAGCCGTTACGGCCGCGTGTCGCCCGCGAGTCGGCCGCCCCCCGGCCGGGGCCGACGCCTTCGAACCCTCGGGGTCCCTCCGCGGCGGCGTTAGCCCGGCGCCGTCGACCGCGGGTGGCTGTCCGCCGGACTCGGTCGGTGAGCCGGCCGCTGGCGTGGTACCACAGGAAGTACGTCGCAATCCCGAACGG
>CAZDEJ010000103.1:0-8286 GCA_964504395.1 uncultured Halobellus sp.
GCTGCGGTCCTCGCTGTCGCTCGGACACGCGAGTGCGGGGGATGGGATTCGAACCCACGAACCCCTACGGGAGCGGATCTTAAGTCCGCCGCTTTTGGCCTGGCTCAGCCACCCCCGCGCGTTCGACTCTTCCGCCGACACACCGTTAGTGGTTTCGTTTTGCTCGACGGGGTGAACGTGGCCTTCGAACCGTGTTCAACCTCTGGCATCACCTTGGGCTGGTTCTGCTCTCCAGTGTGGTTGCCATCGGGTCAATACTAAAACACCAGGGCGCACGGAATACGGACACCTCGGACTCGATCAGTTCTCCGTGGCTCCGGACGTCCGGTTCGGGCTCTAATACTATCGGTGCGGATCGCCAGCGCCCTCGGAATCGACGATGGGACTCTCGTCGGATAGTGCCAGAGAGAGTTGTGGAAGTACTCTCACACCTGTGGCCCCGTCCGTGACGCTGAGCCGCCAGTTGTGAGCAGTGACCACCTGCTTGACGATGCTCAGCCCGACCCCAGTTCCGTTCGCCGACTCCGAACGGCCCGCCTCGAAGACCTCGTCGCGCTCGCCCGGCGGGATCCCCGGACCGTCGTCGGCAACATAGAACCCGTCGTCCAGTTCGCCAACTGTCACAGTTACGTCTCCCCCACCGTGTCCGACCGCGTTACGGAACGGGTTCTCGAACGCCTGCTCGAGGCGACGTCTGTCGGCCCGAACACTGCGGTCGGCGGTAACGGTCAATGTCGCCCCGTCCGTCTCGACGGTCTTCCAGCGACCGTTGTTGATCGTCGGGAGGTCGACCGGTTGGGGGTCGGTCACCTCCCTGCCTTCCCGGGAGAGCGTCAGGAGGTCGTCGATCAGCGTCCCCGTCCGATCCAATGCCCGTCGATCCGGTCGAGATGTGCACTGTTGCACTCCTCGGTTGCCAGTTCGAGCCGCCCCATCGCGACGTTCAGCGGATTCCGCGGGTCGTGTGAGACGACGTTAGTCGAACCCCATCACCTGGTTGTTCCCGACAGCATCAGAAGTACTCGGAGACGCCGGCGGGGCGATCCGCAGCCGCGAGTGCGAGCAGCAGTTTCACCCGGGCCTTCCATGGCGGAAGGTCGCCGCCCGGGAGCACGCCCCGCTCGAAGAGCTGTTTCGCGCCGCCGGACGTCCCGTAGACGCCGTTGACGCCGCCCGCGTGACAGCGCGAGACCATCACGACCGGAATCGCCCGGTCCAGCGCCTCGTCGATTGCGCCGGCTAGGGCTCCGGTAACGTTCCCGAGCCCCGTGCCGGCCACAACCAAGCCGTCGACCTCGTCGAGGACCCGACGAACCGGCCTGCCACCGACGCCTAAGCCGCTCGTCACCGTCACCACTGTGGCCTCGGACCCGAGTCCCGGGACGTGTGTCGACCGGCTCCCGGGGTCGCGGTGGAACCGAAACCCCGTCCTGTTGCGGACCGCGACGGGGCCTTTCCCGGGTGACTGGAACGTCTCCAGTTTGTGCGAGTGGGATTTGACGACGTCCCTGGCGGCGTGGAGTTCCTGGTTGAACGCGAGATAGACGCCGCCGGCGTCGCGGACGTCGGCGTGGAGGGCTGCCGCAACTGCGGTTCGGAGGTTCGCCGGGCCGTCGGCACTCACCTCGTCGGGGCGTCGCTGTGCCCCCGTGAACACTACCGGAACGTCGGGGTCGAGTCCCGCGTCCAGGTAGTACGCCGACTCCGCCATCGTGTCGGTGCCGTGGGTGACGACAACCCCCGTCTCCGCTCCCGCATCCCGGACGGACTCGGCGATGTCGTCGACGGTCCCCGTGTCCATTCCGAACCCCGGGACCTGGGAGATCTGCTCGACCGACACGTCGACATCGGCCGGGAGCGCCGTCGACTTCACCAGTTCGTCGCCGGCGCGGGTCGGCGTCGCGCCCCCGGCGGTGTCAGTGCTCGCGATGGTGCCGCCGGTGCTCAGGACGCGGACCGCAGGAGTCGTCACGGCCGGTCACCAGTCGACGCTGAGCGTCCCGTCGCCGTGTGGGTCGGGGGCGATCTCCTCGTCGCTTCGTCGGTCGATCACGTGGATGACGCCGCGGTCCTTTTTTGCGGGACAGACCTCCGCGGCGCGGATGTTTTCGTCGAGTTCCTCCTCGCCGATGAAGTACGATTTCGGCCGCGCCAGCCCGGAAGTGATGTCCATCTCCCAGTTGTCCGCGACCTCCGCACACCGGCCCGCGCCGATGCATTTGTTCCCCTCGAAGATGATCTTGTACGGTTTATCCGAGACCGGTGGGGCGTTCGCGTCGTCGCCGACATCGCTGGGTTGCGGCGCCGAGTCGTCGTCGCTCATGCCCCGCCGTTGCCGCGGCGGCGACTTTGTGCTGTCGGTCGGGAGATCCCCTGAGCCGTTTTGACGGGAGGCGCTCGCGCCCGCGCGTGCGAGGGTTTAAGAACGAACGTGCCGTAACTTTCACACACTCAATGTCACAGGACACAGACTACGGAGCCGGCCAGATCCAGGTGCTGGAAGGCCTGGAGGCCGTCCGGAAACGTCCGGCGATGTACATCGGATCGACGGACTCCCGCGGGCTCCACCACCTCGTCTACGAGGTCGTCGACAACGCGATCGACGAGGCCCTCGCCGGCCACTGTGACCGGATCGAGGTCACCCTCCACGCCGACGGCTCCGTGTCGGTCTCCGACAACGGTCGCGGGATCCCGGTCGACACCCACGAACAGTACGATCGCCCCGCCGTCGAGGTCATCATGACCGTCCTCCACGCCGGCGGCAAGTTCGACAACAAATCCTACCAGGTCTCCGGCGGACTCCACGGCGTCGGCGTGTCGGTGGTCAACGCCCTGTCGCGCCGGCTCGACGTCGAGATCCAGCGCGACGGCGCCGTCTGGTGCGACAGCTTCGAGTATGGAGAACCTCAAAAGGATTCCTTCGAGCGCGTGCGCGACCTCGAACCCGACGAGGACACCGGAACCACGGTTCGGTTCTGGCCCGACACCGACATCTTCGAGACCGACGTCTTCGAGTTCGACACGCTCGAAACCCGACTTCGCGAGCTCGCGTTCCTCAACTCCGGGGTCGAGATCCGGCTGGTCGAGGAGCCCAACGACAGCGGGGACGCGTCGGACGCCGACGCGAACGATCCCGAGGCGAACGACGCCGGGGTACGGGAGCGGTCGTTCCTGTACGACGGCGGAATCCGGGAGTTCGCCCGGTACCTCAACGAGACCAAGACCGTCCTCCACGACGACGTCATCTATTATGCCGACAGCGCCGACGACATCCGGATCGAGGTCGCACTGCAGGCCACCGAGGAGCTTCAGGGCTCGATCCACGCCTTCGCGAACAACATCAACACTCGCGAGGGTGGCACCCACCTCACCGGGTTCAAAACCGCGCTCACCCGGGTTATCAACGACTACGCCCGGGAGGAGAACCTGCTGGGGGATTTCGACTCGCTGAAGGGCGAGGACGTTCGCGAAGGTCTGACCGCGGTCATCTCGATCAAGCACCCCGACCCGCAGTTCGAGGGCCAGACCAAGACGAAGCTGGGTAACAGCGACGTCCGTGGGATCGTCGAGTCAGTCACCCACGAGAAGCTGGGGACGTACCTCGAGGAGAACCCCGACACCGCCGAGGCCATCGTGAGCAAGGCCGTCGAGGCCGCAAAGGCGCGGAAGGCCGCAAAGCAGGCCGAGGAACTCACCCGTCGGAAATCCGCCCTGGAGTCGACGTCGCTGCCGGGGAAGCTCGCGGACTGTCAGAGCCGCGATCCCTCGGAAGCGGAGTTGTTCGTCGTGGAAGGTGACAGTGCCGGCGGCTGCTTCACCGGCGACACGGAGGTCGCACTCGCTGACGGACGGTCGATCACGTTCGAACAGCTAATCGAGGAGCACGAGGACGGTGAAACACACTACTGTTACACCGTACAGGACGACAGCCGCATCGGGATCGAACGGATCACGAACCCGCGCGTGACAAAAGAGAACGCGGATCTGGTCCGGGTCGTCCTCGACAACGGCGAGGAGATCCGGTGTACGCCGGATCACGAATTTATGCTCCGGGATGGGAGCTACTGTGAAGCCCAGAACCTCACCGACGGGCAGTCGCTGATGCCGTTGTATCGAAAGGAGTCCGACACCGACGAGGAGAACATCACAATCGACGGGTACGAGATGGTGAAACAGCCGTTCGCACCCGACTTCTGGGAGTTCACCCACCTTCTGGCGGACCGGTACAACCTCGAACACGGCGCGTACGAGCGGAGCGACGGCGACCACAAGCACCACGTTGACTTCGACAAGCGAAACAACCGACCGGACAACGTGCGTCGCCTTCCGAAGGACGAACACCTCGAACTACGCCGGGAACACGCCGCGCGGACGCTTCACACCGCGGAAGCGAAAAAGAAAGCCAGGGAAACGAGACAGTCCGAAGAGTTCCGCGAGAAGATGAGCCAGCGGATGAAAGAAGACGAGACTGTCGAGACGCTGCGGGAGCAGGCGAAAGAGCAGTGGGAGAATGAAGAGTACGAACAATTCATGCTGGACGCGTGGCGGGAGTTCTACGAGAATAACCCGAACTACCGAGAGCGCGTCAGGCAGCGCCTGACTCAGGAAGCCCGGGAGTACTGGAGCGATGAAGAGAACCGCGAGGAACAGTCCAAGCGCGTGACACAGTACTACGAGGAGAATCCGGAGGCGATCGAAGAGCGCCGCAAGGAGGCTGAGAACCAGTGGGACGACGACGAACTTCGCGAGTGGCGCAGCGAGAAGACCGAAGAGCAGTGGACCGAAGAGTTCCGCGAGAACCGGATGGAAGCGTACAACCAGACCTACTACGAGAACACGATTCCGTTTATGAAAGAGGTTCTCGAAACGGAGGGAGATCTAGAGAACTACGACGAACGTCGGCGTGAGAAGGCCGATCCGAATGTCCTGACCAAGTCGACGACGGTTGAGAAGTTCTTCGACGGTGAAGACGAACTCGTGTCGGCAGTCGAAGCGCACAACCACTCCGTCGCGTCTGTGGACCCGATCGAAGAGACCGCAGATGTGTACGACATCGAAGTGCCCGGAACGCACAACTTCGCGCTGGAATCCGGGGTGTTCGTCCACAACAGCGCCAAACAGGGCCGCGACCGCCGGTTTCAGGCGATCCTCCCGCTGAAGGGGAAGATCCTGAACGTCGAGAAACACCGCCTCGACAGGGTGCTCGAAAACGACGAGGTCCGGGCGCTCATCACCGCGATCGGCGCGGGGGTCGGCGAGGAGTTCGACATCGACGACGTACGGTACAACCGACTGATCCTCCTCTCCGATGCCGACGTCGACGGCGCCCACATTCGGACGTTGCTTCTGACCCTGCTCTATCGCCACATGCGCCCCTTGGTGGAGGCGGGCTACGTCTACGCCGCGAAGCCCCCGTTGTACCGCATCCGGCACCGGGGTGAGACGTACGACGCGATGACCGAAGCCGAGCGCGACCGGATCATCGAGGCGAAGTGCGACGGCAACCCCACGCAGGTCCAGCGGTTCAAGGGACTCGGAGAGATGAACCCGGATCAGCTGTGGGAGACGACGATGAACCCCGAAAACCGAATTCTCAAGCGGATCACCGTCGAGGACGCCGCCGCGGCCGACAAGATGTTTTCGGTGCTCATGGGTGACGCCGTCGAGCCACGGAAGCAGTTCATCAAGGATCGAGCGACGGACGCCGAATGGGTTGACATCTAATGAGTTCAGACGCACCAGAGCGGTTCGACCCCGACACGGGGATCGCCGCCAACGTCGAGACTGCACGGATCGAACAGGAGATGGAACAGTCGTACATCGACTACGCGATGTCGGTGATCGCGGGCCGGGCGCTCCCGGACGTCCGCGACGGCCTGAAACCGGTCCACCGCCGGATCCTCTACGCGATGTCCGAACTGGGCGTCACCGCCCGCTCCGCGCATCGAAAGTCCTCCTCGATCGTCGGGGAGACGATGGGGGATTACCATCCCCACGGCGATTCGGCGATCTACGACACCCTCGCGCGGATGGCCCAGGACTTCTCGATGCGACACCCGCTTGTCGACGGGCAGGGGAACTTCGGCTCCGTCGACGGCGACCCACCGGCGGCGATGCGGTACACCGAGGCACGGATGTCGCCGATCGCGGAGGAGTTGCTCGCCGACATCGGGATGGACACCGTCGACTTCCAGCCCAACTACGACGACCGGCTGGAGGAACCCGCCGTCCTCCCCGCGGCGTTTCCGAACCTCCTCGTCAACGGGTCGTCGGGGATCGCGGTCGGGATGTCGACCAACATCCCGCCGCACAACCTGGGTGAGGTGATCGACGCGACCGTTCACCTGATCGACAATCCCGACTGTACGGTTGAGGACCTGATGGAGTACGTGAAGGGGCCGGACTTCCCGACGGGCGCAAACATCGTTGGCCGGAACGCGATCCACAAGGCGTACAAGACGGGTCGCGGCCGGATCCGCGTTCGCGCGGAGTTCGAAGTGGAAGACGACCGGATCGTCATCACCGAACTCCCGTTCCAGGCGAACAAGGCCCGCCTGGTCGAGCGGATCGCGGACAACGTCAACGACGGGAAACTCGAGGGGATTCGCGACCTCCGCGACGAGTCCGACCGCGACGGTATTCGGGTCGTGGTCGAACTCAAACGCGGCGCCAACCCCGAAGTGGTGAAAAACCAGCTGCTGGAGCACCACCTCGAGTCCACGTTCGGCGTGATCAACCTCGCGTTGGTCGACGGGCAGCCCCAAGTCCTGACCCTGAAGGAGACCCTCGAGGAGTATCTCGACCACCGACGGACCGTCGTCCGGCGGCGGTCGCAGTACGAACTCGACGAGAAGCGCGACCGCGCGCACATCCTCGAAGGCCGGCTCCGGGCGCTGCAGTCGGTCGACGACGTTGTCGAAGTCATCAGAAACTCCGGGAGCCGCGACGACGCGAAGGCCGCACTTCGGGGCGAGCACACCGCCGAGGTCGACGGCGAGCCGCTCCCCGCGTTCGACTTCTCGGCGGCGCAGGCCGACCACATCGTGGCGATGCAACTCGGATCGCTCACCGCGATGGAGGCCGACGAGATCCGCGAGGAGTACGAGGCGGTTCAGGATCGGATCGACCGGCTGGAGGCCATTCTGGCCGACCCGGACGAACTCGACGCCGTCGTCAGATCAGAGTTGGAGACGATCAAAGCCGAGTACGACGACGACCGGCGGACGTCGATCATCGAGGATACCGGCTCCGTCACCCACGAGGACCTGATCGCCGAGGAGGACGTTGTCGTGGTGGTCTCCGAGGACGACTACATCAAGCGGATGCCGCTGGATCGGTTCAGTACTCAGCACCGCGGTGGCAAGGGGATCATCGGCACCGAACTCAAGGAGGGAGACCGTGTCTCGTCGGTGTACGTCGCCTCGACCCACGACTACCTGCTGTACTTCACCACCTACGGAAAGGTCTATCAGTTGAAGACCTACCAGGTTCCGGAGATGTCCCGAACCGCCCGCGGGAAGTCCGCAGTCAACCTCCTCGATCTCGACGAGGGTGAGGAACTCACCGCCGTGGTCAACTGTGCGGACATGGAGACCGACGAGGAGAAATACCTCACAATGGCGACCCGCGAGGGCTACGTCAAACGGACGAGCGTGGAGAACTTCCAGAACATCCGCTCGACCGGCATCATCGCGACGACGCTCGATGACGGCGACGCCCTGATCGATGTCGAAGTCACCGAGGGCGACCGCGACTTGGTGCTCGCTACCCGCGGCGGGATGGCGATCCGCTTTGCGGAGTCGGAGGTGCGGCCGATGGGCCGGTCGGCCCGCGGGGTTCGCGGAATCCGGTTGGAGGACGGCGACGAGGTGGCAGCGCTCGCGGCCGTCGACACTGACCGCCACGAGTGGGTGCTCACGGTGACCGAACACGGCTACGGCAAACGGACCGGGATCGACCAGTATACTCCCCAGTCCCGGAACGGAAAGGGACTGATCGACATCAAGACCAACGACCGCAACGGGCGGGTCTGTGCGGCGGAAACGGTCACTACTAGCGATCACCTGTTCGTGATGAGCGGCGACGGCCAGATCGTCCGGACCCTCGTCGACGACCTGTCGGTCGTGGGACGGAACACGATGGGCGTCATCGTCATGGACCTGGCGGCCGGCGACACAGTCGCAAGCGTCGATGTCCACTCCGTAGCCGACGACGGGGAGGCTGCGGACGCGAGCGTCGACAGCGGCGGCGAAGCCGAAGCCGGCGCGGACTGAGTCCCGGCGAGTT
>CAZDEJ010000104.1:0-8168 GCA_964504395.1 uncultured Halobellus sp.
ACGGCGGGATGCCGCGGCGGTACGCCAACTACCTGCCGCAGTTCGCGACGCTGCATCAGGTCGCGACCCTCGGCGCACTCATCCTGCTCGCGGGGCAGATCATCTTCGTGTGGAACTTCGTACAGTCGTGGCTCGAAGCCCCGAAGATCGACGACGGCGACCCGTGGGACCTCAAGGACTCGGAGCTGTACACCGCCGAATGGGACTGGTTCGACCAGAAACTCCAGACCGCAATCGCCGACGGCGGCGAGGAGGACGAAGCGATGACCGATGGCGGACGGGAAGCCGACGACAGCGTCAACGAGTAGTCCGGTCCCCCGTTTTCCGACGCGGCCGTCCGACGTCTGCCGCCGCTCGCCCAGGATCGTGACTGCGATTCAGACCGCGAGCAGGATGCCGGTAGCGAACATCAACACCACGATCGACGCGAGGACGACCGCAAGGAGGTCCGTGTCGTTCATACTCGCAGTTGGTGAAGGGCGATCAAATGGGCGTCGGTTTGCGAGGCCGACTCGTGAACGCGTGGCTTAACCCGACGCACCCCCGATACAGTTGCGTGACCGAACATGACGCCGCCGAGGGGACGACGTCGGCGTCGGAGCAGTCGACCGCGCGCGACGACGTCGAGCAGGAGCCACCCGTCTCGGGCCCCGAGTCGACCGCGCGCGAGGCTGCCGAGGAGGGGGCGTCGGAGCAGCCGGCGGGACGCGACGGCCGTCGGTTCGTACTCCTGCTGTACGCTGCGCTGGTCGGCGTCGCGACTACGGCGGGGCTTCTGACTGGGACCTTCGTCGACGGCCTCGAGGCACCCCGGTTCCTGTTTCTCGTCCCGTTTCCACCCACGCCGTTGGGGTTCGCCGCTTACGGTGGGTTGACCCTCGCCTTGGTGCTCGGTGTGCCGCTGTCGCTCGTCATATACGTCTCGCAAACGATCGACGACGGGTGATGCGGTTCACATGGCCGACCACCGGGTATCGCCCACGGGACCCGGTGAAGACCAACGATCCGTCGTAGTGATCCGGATCAAACGTCGCGGCCGGTCCGTGCGTCGGGCGGATCCTCGGTCCGCCCCCGCCGATCCTTTTTATTCGGGGCGGGCGTACGTTAGGGTGATGGACGTAGACGACCACGCCGAGGAACTCGCCTCCGCCCTCGGTGTCGACAAAGCGGAGGTCAAAGACGACTTGGAGAACCTGCTGTCGTACAGTGTGCCCGTCGACGAGGCAAAACAGAGCATCCGCCGGAAACACGGCGGCGGTGGCGGCGACGCATCACCGACCACCAAGGACGTTGGCGACGTCACCACCGAGAACGGCAACGTCACGGTGACCGTCCAGGTGCTCTCCGTCGGCCGCCGGTCGATCCAGTATCAGGGCGACGAACAGACGATCCGGGAGGGCGAGTTCGCCGACGAAACCGGCCGGATCTCCTACACCGCGTGGGAGGATTTCGGGTTCGAGCCCGGCGACTCGATCACGGTCGGGAACGCCGGCGTTCGCGAGTGGGACGGCGAGCCCGAACTCAACGTCGGCCAGTCCTCGACGGTCGCCATCGAGACGACGCCCGTGGAGGTGCCATACGACGTCGGCGGCGACACCGACCTCGCGGACCTCCGAGCCGGCGACCGCGGCCGCAACGTTGAGGTGCGGGTCCTCGAATCGGAGGAGCGGGTTATCGACGGCCGTAACGGCGAGACGACCATCCGGTCGGGCGTCGTCGCCGACGAAACCGGCCGACTTCCGTTCACCGACTGGGACGCCCGCCCGGAGCTCCGCGAGGCCGCCGAGCTCCGATTCGAGGAGGTGTACATCCGCGAGTTCCGGGGCGTCCCACAGGTGAACCTCTCGGCGTACACCACCGTGACGCCGCTGGGACGCTCCGTCGAGGTCGACACCGAGGCCCAGCGGCTCCCCATCGCCGAGGCGGTCGGCACCGGCGGGGTGTTCGACGTCGAAGTCGTCGGCAACGTCCTCGAGGTCCGGGACGGGTCCGGGCTCATCGAGCGGTGTCCCGACTGTGGGCGCGTGCTCCAGAACGGGCAGTGCCGCGCCCACGGCGACGTCGACGGCGAGGACGACATGCGCGTCAAAGCCATCCTCGACGACGGCACCGGCACGGTGACCGCGATGCTCGACCGCAACCTCACCGAGTCGGTGTACGGCGGCACGATGGACGAGGCGATGACGGCTGCTCGCGACGCGATGGACAAGGAGGTCGTCGCCGACGAGATCCGCGAGCAGGTCGTGGGCCGGGAGTACAGGGTTCGCGGGAACCTCTCGGTCGACGAGTACGGCGCAAACCTCGAAGCGACGGCGTTCGAGCGGACCGGCGAGGACCCCACAGCGCTTGCGACCACAGTCTTGACCGAGGTGCGAGGATGAGCGACGAGGTCCAAGAGCGGGAGGTAGCCCGCCGGGTCTTCGCCGCGGAGTTCGACGACGCGACGCTGTCGTACTCGGAGAGCGACGAGGAGCGCGCCCCAAACTACGTGGTGACCCCGACCGGTGCGCGCGTCAACAGACTGTTCGGCGTCGGCGCGCTCACGGAGGTCGAGCAGGTCAACGACGACGTCCTCCGGGGCCGGATCGCGGACCCGACCGGGGTGTTCGTGACATACGGCGGTCAGTACCAACCCGACGCCGCGGCCTTCCTCGAACGGGCAACGCCGCCGTGTTTCGTCGCCATCACCGGCAAGGGGCGGACCTACCAGCCCGACGACTCCGACCGGATCTTCACCTCGGTCCGTCCCGAGAGCCTCACAGAGGTCGACGCCGACACCCGGGACCGGTGGGTTGTGGCCGCCGCCGAGGCGACACTCGACCGGATCGCGACGATGGCCGCGGCGCTCGACGTCGAAGCTCGCGGCGACGACCTTCGGACGGAACTGGAGTCCCGCGGCGTCGACGCGGCGCTGGCAAGCGGAGTCACACTCGCACTCGACCACTACCGGCCGACCGAGCAGTATCTCGAGTCGGTCCGCACCCTCGCAGTCCAGTCGCTCGAACTCGTTGCGGGCGACCGCGAGACCGTCGAGACGCTCGATGTCGCCCCGGACGAGTCGGGCCCAGCCCAACCCGGTTCGCTCCCCGACGTTCCGGCCGCATCGCCCGCGCCCGCGGCGGTGACGCGGTCGGGCGACGCGACGGCCGACTCCGACGTGGTGACGGGGTCCGGTGATACGGTCGTCGATTCCGGCGGGACGGTCGAGCCTGCGGATGCGACACCTGACCCCGTCGACACGGATACCGAGAGCCCGGCAGTCGACGGCGCCGACTCCGGGCCGGCGGCGGATCCGGGCGCAGGCGAGTCGGCTACCGCGGACGCCGCCGATAACACGTCGACCGCGGATACGACACGCGACACGATGTCGGAAGCAGTACCGACGGAAGAGCCGTCGACGGACGCCGCAGGGGACCCACCGTCGGTCGATACCGCGGCCGCCACTGGTTCCGAATCCACGAAATCGTCGGCCACGGACCCGGAAACATCGGTTCCAACGGACGACGTGGTCGACACGGCCACGGGTTCCGGCGACGGCTCCGACGACCTCGGCGACTTCGGTGTCGGTGACGGCCCCGACGGGTCGGAGATGTACGAACTCGACGAGGCCGAACGCGCCGAGATCGAGTCCGAGTACGGCACCGAGTTCGCCACCGGCAACGAGGTCGACGGCCCCGGCGAGGCCGACATCGACGTGCCGGACGTCGAGGATCTCGAAGCCGAGGCGGCTACGGCGACCGGGGCTGACGCGCCGACAGCCGACGGCGACCCCGCGTCGTCCTCGGGCCCGGAGTCGGGGCTGGGCGTGTCGTCGGAGTCAGAATCGGACCCGGACCCGACGACCGACCCCGGCGGAGCCGCGTCCCCAACGTCGACCGGCAGCGGAGCGACCGACGTCGACGGGATCGACGGGGGAGCAGGTGCGAGTGACGACACACCTGACGGGACGGACGCGGACGACGTCGATCTCGAAGCCGCCGCAGTCGATGTGATGAACGACCTCGACGGCGGCGACGGGGCCGACCGGGAAGCGGTCGTCTCGACGGTGGTCGACGAGTACGGCGTCGCCCCCGACGCGGTTGAGTCCGCCATACAGGACGCGTTGATGGGCGGGAAGTGCTACGAACCCGGCGAGGGGCGGCTGAAAGCCATCTGATGGCCGACCTCACGGGGTTCGGGGTCGGCGACGCGGAGCCGGCGGTCGAGCCGGTCCCCGGCGAACCCGCCGCGACGGTTCGAACCGCTGTGGAATCCGTGCTCGTCGTAGCCGACTACCACGCCGGGATCGAGGCCGGACTCCGGTACGAACGGGGCGTCGAACTCGAGAGCAACGCCGATCTCCGGCGGATCCGGCTGGTGGGCCTCGTAGACCGGATCGACCCGGATCGGCTGGTAGTTCTCGGCGACCTCGGGCACCGCGTGGGCGGGAGCGACGGCGCGGAGGCCGAGGAACTCGACGACCTCCTACGTACTCTGCTCGACCGCGTTCCGGTGACGTTGGTTCCCGGCAACCACGACACCGGCGTCGGCGAGCGGCTCGCGGGCGAGGACCGGTTCACTCTCGCCGGGAGCACGGGCACACGACTGGACCGCGTCGGGTTCGCCCACGGCCACACGTGGCCATCGCGGGAGGCGCTTGCCGTCGACGTGCTCTGCATCGGCCACGAGCACCCCGGTATCAGGCTTCAGGACACTGTCGGCGGCGGCCGGAAGGAGCGGGCGTGGCTCCGGGGCCCGCTCCGCCCGGAGCCGTTCGCCGAGCATTTCGGGGTCGACGTCGCGGAGTTGGCGTGGAGCGACCCCGAGGTTGTGGTCTTTCCCGCGTTCAACGACCGATCCGGGGAGACGTGGGTGAACGTCGAGGGACAGGGGTTCCTTTCGCCGTTTCTCCCCGACGCACTCGTCGACGACCGGGCCGAGGCGTATCTGCTCGACGGGACGCGACTCGGGCCGTACCGGACGGTGTAGCGGTCGGGTGGTGGATCAGACCGCCCCGAGGACGGTGACACCCGCATACAGCGCGGCACCGCCGATCGCGGCGAGGACAGGGAGGTTCCACTCGTCAGGGCCGCCGACGCGCTCGGGGCGGAGGGAGGCGTACCCGCCGCTCGCGGCGACGAGGAGGCCGGCGACGCCGCCGACGGCCGACACGGGAGTGGCCGGAGGCAGGAACGCTGCCGCCGACAGCGTGCCGTACGCGAGGATGGCGATCCAGAAGCTTCGACGCGGGTCCATACGGCCGGATTCGGACGCACGACATACCAACCTTCGGGCGGGGAAACGCCGGGCTTAATCCCGTCGCGGCGGTAGGACGGACGATGACGGAGGGGTCGGTTCCGCGGGGCGTGGACGCGTTCGCGAGCCTCGGCGACGCGGTCCGGTCCGCGCTGTCCGAGCGGGGATTCGAGACGCCGACGGAGCCGCAGCGCCGGGCTATTCCGCCGCTTGCGGCCGGCCGAAACGCCCTCGTGATCGCCCCCACCGGGACCGGCAAGACGGAGACGGCGATGCTCCCGGTGTTCGACGCCATCGCCCGCGCCGACCCCGAGGCGCGTGAGGGGCTGTCCGCGCTGTATATCACGCCGCTGCGCGCGCTCAACCGGGATATGCGCGAGCGCCTGGAGTGGTGGGGCGAAACCCTCGGTATCGAGATCGACGTTCGGCACGGCGACACCACCCAGTACCAGCGGTCGAAACAGGCCGACGACCCCCCGGACGTGTTGGTGACGACACCCGAGACGTTGCAAGCGATGCTGACCGGCAAGAAACTCCGGGCGGCGCTGTCGGACGTCCGCCACGTGGTCGTCGACGAGGTGCACGAACTCGCCTCCGCGAAGCGTGGCGCGCAGTTGACGATCGGCCTGGAACGGCTCCGGACGCTCGCGGGGGCGTTCCAGCGCATCGGGCTCTCGGCGACGGTCGGGTCGCCGGAGGAAGTGGGGAAGTTCCTTACCGGCGACCGCGCCTTCGAGATCGTCGAGGTCGATGTCGGTAGCGACGTGGAGTTCGAGGTCGTCCACCCCGAGGTAACGCCCGAGGACGAGCGGCTGGCCGGCGAACTCGCGACCGACGACACGATCGCGAGTCACGTCCGGTTCGTCCGTGACGTCGTCCGCGACCACGAGTCGACGCTGGTGTTCGTCAACACCCGGCAGACGGCCGAGGCGCTGGGGTCGCGGTTCAAGACGCTCGGGGAGCCGATCGAGGTCCACCACGGGTCGCTCTCGAAGGACGTCCGGATCGACGTCGAGAAGCGGTTCAAATCCGGAGACCTGGCGGCGCTGGTGTGTACGTCGTCGATGGAACTCGGGATCGACGTGGGCCGGGTCGACCACGTCGTCCAGTACGGGAGCCCGCGGGAGGTCGCCCGGTTGCTCCAGCGGGTCGGCCGCGCGGGCCACCGTCGTGACGAGGTCTCCCGCGGTACGCTCGTGACATCCGACCCGGACGACACCTTGGAAGCGCTCGCGATCGCCCGTCGGGCCGCAACGGGGGCGGTCGAGCCCGCGCGGATCCACCACGCCAGCCTCGATACGGTCGCAAACCAGATCGTCGGGATCGTGATGGACGAGAGCGAGGTGCCGGCCCGGCGGGCGTACGACCTCGTGACGGCGGCGTACCCCTTCGCCGACCTCGCGGAGGACACCTTCCGGCAGGTCGTCCGGGAGCTCTCGAAGAACCGGCTGCTGTGGCTCGACGAGGACCGGGACCGACTGGAGAAGTCGGGCGGCACCTGGCAGTACTTCTACGCCAACCTCTCGATGATCCCCGACGAGGAGACCTACGAGGTCCACGACATCTCCTCGCGGGGTCAGATCGGGACGCTCGACGAGCGGTTCGTGGTCAACTTCGCCGAGCCCGGCGCGGCGTTCGTCCAACGCGGGGAGATGTGGCGGATCAACGACATCGACGACGACGAGGCGCGGGTGAACGTCACCCCGATCGAGGATCCCAGCGGCGAGGTCCCCTCCTGGACCGGCTCGGAGATCCCCGTGCCCGCCCACGTCGCCCGCGAGGTGGGCGAGATCCGCGCGGTCGCCGCCGAGCAGTTCGAGCGCGGTGCACACCCCGATGCGGTCGCCGACGACCTCCGGGGCCGGTACCCCACCGACACCCACACGCTGTCGGCAGCGCTCGAACCGGTCGAGCGGCAGGTACGGGCCGACCATCCGATCCCGACCGCAGACCGGTTCGTCGTCGAGGGACAGGCCCGGACGGTCGTGCTCAACAGCACCCACGGCCACCGGATCAACGAGACGCTCGGTAGGTTGCTGGCCGCCCTCGTCGGTCAGCGCACCGGGTCGTCGGTCGGCATGGACGTCTCCCCGTACCGGATCGAACTCGAGGTCTCCTCGCGGGCGTCCGCCCGCGACGTGGTCGAGGTGTTGGAGACGACACAGCCCGAACACGTCGAGCCGACCCTGGAGCTCGCGCTTCGGAACTCCGACGCGCTGAAGTTCACGCTCGCGCAGGTGGCCGCGAAGTTCGGCGCCCTGAAGCGGTACCAGGGTAGAGAGCGTTTCGGTGCCGACCGGCTGCTCGCCGCCCTCGAGGACACCCCCGTCTACGACGAGGCCGTCCGGGAGGTGTTCCACGTCGACCTCGCGGTCGACCGGGCGGCGTCGCTGCTTGCGGACCTCCACGACGGATCGGCCACCCTGGAGACCGCCCGCGACCGGACTCCGATCGGCACCGGCGGGCGCTCCAGCGGCCGGGAGCTGGTCGTCCCGGAGAACGCCGACGCGAGCGTGATCGAGACGGTCAGAGACCGTATCCACAACGACCGGGTCCGGCTGTTGTGTCTCCACTGTCCGGACTGGGAGCATACCACGAAGGTCCGGCGCGTCCGCGACCAGCCCGAATGCCCGGAGTGTGGCGCGACACGGATCGCGTGCCTGAACCCCTGGGACGAGGAGACGGTCAGCGCGGTCAGGGCGACGGATCGCGACGACGAGGCCGAACGCCTGGTGCAGCGGGCGTACCGCTCCGCCAGCTTGGTCCAGAGCCACGGCAAGCAGGCCGTCATCGCCCTGGCGGCCCGCGGGGTCGGCCCACAGACCGCCGCGCGCATCATCGGGAAACTCCGCGAGGACGAACGCGACTTCTACCGCGACATCCTCGAACAGGAGCGGCAGTACGCGCGGACGCAGTCGTTCTGGGACTGACGG
>CAZDEJ010000105.1:0-8039 GCA_964504395.1 uncultured Halobellus sp.
GCGGCGCGCAGCGCGGTGCGTCGGTCGCGGTCCATCAGCTCCGTTCCCTCCGTCGACTTCGGTATTCCCGGGTCTCCATACGGGACGAATTACGGCTCCGGACGCATGACCGTCACGGCCAAGCGCCGCGACAACTCATACTGTTGGCTATACCTACGTGAAGACCTCCCACACCCCAGGGTATCGAAATCCCTCAGGTGACTATAGCCAACAGTATCACGCCATCGACCCGTTCAGAACCTTCGCGGCCACCAACACCGGATCCCACACCGGGCTGAACGGCGGGGCGTACCCGAGATCCTGGCGCTCCAGTTCGGCGACCCTCAACCCGCCGCCGAGCGCGGTCGCGACCGTGTCGATCCGGACCGCCGCCCGATCCGTGCCGACGATACTGCCGCCGAGGAGCCGGCCGGTGTCGCGGTCGGCGGTGAGCGTGACGGTCGTCTCGGCCACACCGGGGTAGTAGCCCGACCGCGACCCGGCGGTGACGGTCTCGGAGACCGGATCGAAGCCCGCCCCGCGGGCACGGTCGTGGTCGAGTATTCCGGTGCGACCGCACTCCAGATCGAAGGCTTTCACCATCGCGGTCCCGGAGACGCACCCGATCGGCTCCGGCCGGCCGCCGACGGTCGCCCCGATCGCCCGGCCGGCGCGGTTTGCGGGGAGTCCGAGCGGGTTCCAGGTCGGGTCGCCGGTGACGGTGTGGGTCATCTCCGCGACGTCGCCCGCGGCGTAGACGTTGGGAACGGAGGTCCGGCCGTGCTCGTCGGTCGCGACCGCACCCGACTCGCCGAGTTCGACCGGCGTCCCGTCCAGGAGAGCGGTGTTCGGGCGGATCCCGATTCCGACGAGCGCGGCATCGACCGACAGTGCCGCGCCGCTCGCGCACACGACCCGGTCGACGTGGCCGTCCGCGCCGTCGAGCCGGCGCACCTCCTCGCCGAAGTGGAGGGTCACCCCTGACGCCCGGAGGTGGTCCGTGACCGCGTCGCCGACGGCGTCGCCGAACCCCGGAACCGGGCGGTCCGAGCGCTGGAAGATGTGAACGTCCAGATCCCACGCGTCGAAGGCCTCGGCCATCTCGACGCCGACGTAGCCCGCACCGACGATCGCGACGGTCTCGGGGGGTTCCATCCCGCCGTACCGCTCGGCCACCCGCTCGTCGAGGGCGGCACCGCCGCCTAAGTCGGCCACGTCGAACTCCGTCGGAGGCGTCAGGTACGACCGGATCGCGGCCGCGTGATCCAGGCCGTGAAGGGTGAACACGCCGTCGAGCGACGCCCCATCGATCGGTGCCGAGACGGCCCGCGCACCCGTCGCGACGAGCAGGTCGCCGTAGGGCTGTTCGGTCGTCTCGCCGTCGTGGGTCACGGTGACACTCCCCGCGTCGGTGTCGATGTCGACGACCTCGTGGCCGCGCCGGAGGTCGATCCCCCGGTCGGCGGCGTCCGCCGGCGACAGCGACAGGAGGTCCGAGAGGCGTTCTACCTCTCCCTTCACGAAGTACGGCGTGCCGCAGTGGGCGTAGGAGACCCACGACCCCCTCTCGAAGACGATGACGTCACGGTCGGACTCGGTTCGAAGACATTTGCTCGCCGCCGAGAGGCCGGCCGCGTCGCCCCCGACAACCACGAACGGGTCTGACATGGACGAAACTCCGACCGCTGGGGGTAGATAGCTTTCGACGGCGGGGCGGGGTCGCCCGGGCGGCCGGACATTCGACGCGGTCACGCCGGTCGCTACGGGCGACGCCGACCCGTCCGGACACGGCGCCCGAACGCTATTTTATCAGCGGGACGTAACTGCGGACGTACGTGAGCGTGGATGAGTCGAGCTAGACGCTGGTACCGGTGGCAGCGCCGGGAGTCGACCGAACTCCTCGTGCTCTGGGGGGTTGCAGCGGCGACCTACGGCGTCGGGGACGTGCTCACGACGATCGTGCTAGTGTATCTGATCCCGGGGCTCGGCGAGGCCAACCCGTTCGTCCACTGGGGGCTCGAGACGTTCGGGATTCCGGGGCTCGTCGGGTTGAAACTGGGCGTGTTCGGGATCGGGCTCTATGTGAGTTGGCTCGGCATCCGACACCGCGACCGGACAATGTACTACGCCCCCCCGGTGGTGATGACCTGTGTCGGACTCGGCGCGACCATGGTCAACCTCGGGTTGATCGTCTGATCCGCCGGGTGACTGGCGATCCGGGCGACTCCGTCCGTCGCCCCCTGGTGGATCCGCGGGCGACAGCCGTGGTGCTGTGACTCCAGTCCCCCAATCCGACGTGCCGAGCGTTTTTGTGCGATGCCGGGCCCACGCTCCCCGTGACCTGACCCCGACCCCGGGTCGGACAGCGGGTGTCCGGCACACCGACCCGGGGGCGCCACGTGCCGGTTGTTCGCCATCGGTCAGGAGCGAACGTTCGCCCCGACCGGTTCGCTCGGGAACGCGCCGTTCTCGTAGACGACCGTCCCCCGAACCATCGTCAGCGACGGGAAGACGCCATCCATTCCTTCGAACGGCGTCCACCCGCACTTCGAGTGGAGGTCGGCACCGCGGATCTCCCGGGATCGCTCCGGGTCGATCAACACGAGATCGGCGTCGTTGCCCTCGGCGATCCGTCCCTTTCGCGGGAGGTCGAACACCGCCGCGACGTTCGCTGCCGTGACGTCCCGGACGCGCTCGTACGAGATCGCCCCACGGCGTGCACGTTCGAGCAGGAGCGGCAGCATCGTCTCAACGCCGGGCACGCCGCTCGGCGCGTCCCACAGCCCGGTTTCCTTTTCAGCCGCCGTGTGCGGCGCGTGATCGGTTGCGACGATATCGATCGTCCCATCCCGAAGTCGGTCCCACAGCCCCTCGCGGCGAGTCTGGCTCCGGAGTGGCGGGTTCATTCGGCCGTAGGTACCCAGTTCGGTCGCATCGTCGCGAGAGAGCAGCAGGTGATGCGGCGTCGCCTCACAGGTCGCCCCGGCGTCGATCGCGGCGTCGACGCCCCCGGGTGTGCTGGTGTGGGCGATGTGAACCGTCGCCCCCGCGGCCGCGCCGATACTGACCGCGTCCTCGACCGCGGCCACCTCCGCCGCTGCGGGACGGTACTCGCTCCAGCGGGCGGCGTCGGCGTCGCGACCCGTTCCCCCGGCGTCGCGGTCGCGCGCCGTCTCGTCGAACCGCGTCGCATCCTCCGCGTGGACGGTTACCACGACACCGGCGGCGGCCGCGCGCTCGACCGCCGCGGCGAAGCGGTCGGTGTCGATCCCCATTCCGCCGGTCGAATCGGCGAGAAACACCTCCCCGAGCGCGACCGCCGGCCGGTCGAACAGGGAGTCGGGGGCCCAGTCCCCCGTCACACCGCCGTTGATCCCGTAGTCGACGGTCGACGCGGCCGCCAGCTCGGCCTTCCGGTCGAACGCCCCGCCCGTGATCGTCGGCGGTGTGGTGTTCGGCTGGTCGACGACGGTCGTCACTCCGCCAGCCGCGGCGCTCCGCGACCCGGTCGCCCACGACTCCTTGTGCGCGTCCCCCGGTTCCCGGAAGTGAACGTGGGCGTCGATCGCGCCCGGGAGCAACAACCGCCCGTCGGCGTCGACAACGCGGTCCGTCGGGTTAGGATCGACCGCGTCGGCGACTGCGACGATCGTCCCCGAGTGGGTTCGAACGTCGCGAGTCCGCCCGTCAGCGAGCCGCGCGTCACGGAACAGTGTCGACATATCCTGGCCTCACAACGGACCGACCTAAGGGCGGCGGTTTTGCCAGGTCTGCAGGTGCAACCGGGCGGTATGCCGACGCAGGCCGACGCACCTAAGCGCACACAGTCCGCCCACCGAACGTGATGGGTGATCGGGTGTGACGTCCGGCGGTTCCGACCCGGATCGGAGCGCGTTTAGTGACGACCCGATCAGGCTCCCGCCATCGGTCGTCCGGGAGTACCGACGGTTCTCGCTGTACAACTCCCCGTACCCCGCCCACGACCGTGGGTGCGCGATCGACCTCTACCCGGCGGGCACCCGGGGGCTATCGCCCGTGGCCGGCGAGGTACTGGGGACGCGGACCGTCCGCGCCCCGCCGAAACCACACGCAGCCGACGAGGAGTTCCTGATCCTGATCGACGTCGACTGCGACCGGACGGGACTCACGGGAGAGTGGCCGACCGACGAGGGGGTTGTGGCGCGTATCCTCCACGTTCGGCCGCGCGTTACTGCGGGCGATACTGTCGGGGTCGGCGACTCCCTTGGCCCGATGGTCCGCTCGGGATTCTTCGCGCCGTGGGTGGGCACTCACGTCCACGTGGGGTTCCGACGACCCGACCAGAACCTCCTCCGCGCCGGCGGGTCGCTGCCGCTCGAGGCGGCTGTCGACGTCGACCCGCTGGCGTGGGACGGGGTCGGGACCGTGACCCGGGCCGGCGATACGTACGCGGTTCTCGACACCCCGACACACCCGGCACCCGGCGAGCGGTTCGCGGGTATCGCCGGGCGGGTTGGCGGCGGGCCGACGACGGCCGGTGCCGGAACACCCGCGGCTCTCGACGGCGGGTTCAGTCACTACACCGGTGGCGGCCTCCCGGGGCAGCGGGGCGCGGCCGAATCCCATCGTCCCGAGAGCAGTCCCGTCACCGTCCTCGGCCATCACGTCGGTAACGCCACCGGTCACGACGTCGCGTGGCGCGATATCGACGTCCTCGCGAACGGCGACCGGATCACCGGGCTCTCGCTCTTTGCGGCGCTCGACCCGGAGTTCGGCGCGAAACTCGTCTGTCCCGACCACGAGTTCGCTGTCGGCGACGAGGTCCGGATCACCGTCCGAGACAGCGACGACCCGATCCGGCTGGGTTGATCCCCGGGGCTGGACAGCCTCACCCGAACGCGACCGCCTCGCGCGTCGCCACCTCGCCGAACAGCCACCCGGCGTGATCGAGGGCGTACTCCCGGTGATCCGGCTCGATCGCGCCGATCGCGTCCTCGACGAGCACCGGCCGGTAGTCCCGGAGTCCGGCGCTACCGGCGGTGTGGAGAACGCAGACGTTCGCGAGCGTCCCACAGATCAGCAGGTCGTCGATCCCCCGCGCGGAGAGCCACCCGTCGAGTTCGGTCTCGTGGAACGCGTCGTAGGTGTGCTTCTCGACGACGTGATCCGACGGTTCGACGGCGAGGCTCTCGACGATTTCGGCCTCCCACGACCCTTCGGACACGTGCTCGCCCCATCGGTCGAACTCGTCGTAGTAGTGCGTGTCGTCGAACTGCTCCGGCGGGTGAACGTCGCGGGTGAAGACGACCTGTGCGCCTGCCTCGCGGGCCTCGCCGACGAGCGCGGCCACGTCGTCGATAGCCGCCTCGCTCCCGGGGGCGTAGAGGCTCCCATCGGGGTGACAGAACCCGTTCTGCATGTCGACAACGATCACCGCGGTCCGGTCCGGATCGAAGGGATCGGGGATCATATGCCGGTCTCGGAATCGGATCGACAAATCGCTTCCCCCTCGTCGTCCGGAGCGACCGCCCGGCGGAAAGCTACTTGCCCGTGTGGTCCCTTACACTGGCAATGACGCAGCGACGCGGGCTAGTTGCCGTCGTGCTGGCCGCCCTCCTCGTGGTCGCCGGGTGTAGCGCTCCCGCGATCGAACCGCCGACCGCTCAACCCCCGAGTGGCGGCGAGGCAGTTGCGGCCCCCGACGCCGACTTCGACGACCCCGACGGCGACGTCCTCGGGTGGGAGGACGGCTACTGGTACAACGAGTCGATTTCGGTCGATCAGTCCGACGGCCTCTCCGACGGCGAACTCCGGGCGTACGTCGCGCGGGCGATGGCCCGTGTCGAGCACATCCGCGGGAAGGAGTTCACCGAGCGCGTCCCCGTTTCGGTGCTCTCACGGGAGGAGTACCGGAACCGTTCGGGCGGCTCCGGCGGCGCCAACGGCCCGAGCGACTACCAGCGGTGGAACGACCAGGTGTGGGAGGCGCTGTTCATCACCGGCGAGTCCCAGGACAGCGGAACGGCGATCAGCGACACCAGATCCGCTGCAGTCGCCGGCTTCTACGCCCCCGGCGACGACGAGATCAAGGTCATCACCGACACCCCCGAGTCGCCGACGATCGACAACGCCACGCTGATCCACGAACTCGTCCATGGCCTCCAGGACCAACACTACGACCTCACGGACCCGAAGTACGGCGGCGACACTCAGGACGAACAGCTCGCGGTCGACGGGCTCGTCGAGGGTGATGCGAACTACGTCGAACGCCGGTACGCCCAGCGGTGCGGCGCGGCGTGGGACTGCGTGTCGACCCCCGAGAGCGACGGTGACGGCGGCGACGGCGGTGGTGGAGGCTCCAACCTGGGAATCCTCCTGACCATCTTCCAGCCGTACTCCGACGGCCCGGTCTACATCGGGGACCTCGTCGGCTCAACCGGGTGGAACGCCGTCGACAGGGAGTTCGCGGACCCCCCAGTCTCGACCGAACAGGTCATTCACCGCACCGACGACGAACCCGTGCCGATCGAGTACCGCGACCGCGCGCGTAACGGGTGGCAGCCGTTCCCGGACCAGGGCGTTGGCGGCTCCGACACCGTCGGCGAGGCGTCGATGTACGTGATGTTCTGGTATCAGGCGCGGACCGCCGGCGCCGACACCATCGATCCGCGATCGATCACCGACACCGACGATCCCGCCGACACGTACAATTACGACTCGGAACCCTCCGCGGGGTGGGGTAACGACCGGCTCTACCCCTACCAGCAGGGAAGCGGGTCGAGTGCGGAGTACGGCTACGTGTGGGTCACCGAGTGGGACAGCGAGGCGGACGCCCGGGAGTTTCGGCGAGCCTACCGGGCGATCCTCGACGCCCAAGGCGCCGAACGGCGGGCGGACGACGTCTACGTGATCCCCGACGGCGGGTTCGAGGACGCGTTCAGCGTCACCCGCTCGGGCACCCGGGTGACGATCGTGAACGGCCCGACGACCGACGACCTTGCGGACATCCGGCCGCAGCAGTCCTGATCGCTCGGCCCCCGAGCGTTGCGGTCGAACAGTTGAAGACGAATCCCTTTCGGACGGTCGCGACGGACGAATGCGTTTTTCAATCCGCCCCGCGAACGCGGTCGTATGGAGTTCGACATCGTCGGTCACGACGCCATCCGCGAGGGGTCGGCAACCGACGCGTACTTCGACCGGACGGAGGCGACGCTCCGTCACGCGGGGCGGAACCCCACAGTCGTGGCGGAGGTGACCGCCGATCAGTTCCCCGACGGGCGCGCCGAACTACTCGCGGGGGTTCGTGACGCCGCCGCGCTGCTTGCGGGTCGCGACCTCGACGTCGACACGCTCCCACCGGGACGACTCTTCGACGGCGGCCCCGTGCTGCGGATCGAGGGCGACTACCTGGCCTTTGCCAGGTTCGAGACCTCCCTTCTGGGCTTTCTCTCCCACGCCTCCGGCATCGCGACCGCGGCGCTCGACGTGCGGCGGGCGGCGCCCGACTCGCCGGTGCTCTCGTTCGGCGCGCGCCACGTCCACCCTTCGATCGCGGCGACCGTCGAACGCGGCGCGTTGATCGCGGGGCTCGACGGGTTCTCGCACGTGGCCGGCGGCGAGGTCCTCGACCGCGAGGCCGGCGGCACGATGCCGCACGCACTCCTGATCTGCTTCGGCCGCGGGAACCAGGAGACGGCGTGGCGGGCGTTCGACGAGGCGGTCGGCCCCGACGTCCCGCGGGTGGCGCTGTGTGACACCTTCGACGACGAGGCCGACGAGGCGCTCCGGGCCGCCGAGGCGCTCGGCGACCGACTCGACAGCGTCAGGCTCGATACCACGGGCTCGCGCCGCGGCGACTTCCGGCACATCATCCGGGAGGTCCGGTGGACGCTCGACGCTCACGGCCACGACGACGTCGACATCTTCGTGTCGGGCGGGCTCGGGCCCGCCGACCTCCGTGACCTCCGGGACGTCGCCGACGGGTTCGGGGTCGGCGGCTACGTCTCCAACGCCGACCCGGTGGATTTCGCGCTCGACATCGTCGCCGTCGACGGGGACCCGACGGCCAAGCGCGGGAAACT
>CAZDEJ010000106.1:0-7738 GCA_964504395.1 uncultured Halobellus sp.
ATCGGGCGAAGCGAGCGGCGACGACGCGGCCTCAAGATCGACGGGGAGTCCTTGCTCCCGGGAGCGCCGGGGGCGGCGACACCGGCAGGGGTGCCCGCTCACGCAACCCTTTACCGCGGTGCATCCCCACGCACTGGTATGCGAATCGCACTCCTGGGCGGAACCGGCGACATCGGCGAGGGACTGGCGCTCCGGTGGGGCTACCACACCACCCACGACGTCGTGATCGGCTCCCGCGACCCCGACGACGCCCACGCCGCGGCCGACGAGTACGAGGCGACCCTCGACGCGCACGACCGAGACACGAAGATCACCGGCTTCGAGAACGCGATGGCGGCCGACCGCGCCGACGTGGTCGTGCTCGCAGTGCCGCCGTACCACGTCGCCGACGCCGTCGAATCGGTCGCCGACCGGCTCGACGACGGCGACATCCTCGTCACCCCCGCCGCGGGACTCACCCGCGACGAGGACGGCTTCCACTATCACCCCCCGAGCGCGGGGAGCGTCACGGCCCTGGTTGCCGACGCCGCCCCCGACAGCGTGCCCGTGATCGGCGCGTTCCACTCGCTCGCGGCGGGTCGACTCGCGGACCTCGACGCCGACCTCGACGTCGACACTCTGCTCTTGGGCGACGACGAGGGCGCAAAGGACACCATCGCGGGACTCGCCGAGGACATCAACGGGCTCCGCACCCTTGACGCCGGCGGGCTGGCGAACGCCGCGGAGGTCGAGTCGCTGACGCCGCTGCTTATCAACGTCGCCCAGCGGAACGACGGTCTGTCGGACCTCGGCGTGCAGTTCCGGTAGCCGAACGCCCCGGTTCCCGCGCAATCGGGCGGATGTGCGCCGACAGCCGACGGGGCGCCGTGCGGTCGTCCGTAGTACCGGAGCGGGTGATGCGGGTGTTTCCGTCCCTGGTTATACTGTTGGCTATACCGAGGTAACGGGTTTCGACATCCGGGGTGTCGAAATCCGTCACGTGACGATAGCCGATAGTAGTATGCTGTCGGACGAAACTGTTGATACAGTCGTTCGCCTCGCTGAGAGCGAGCAGGCGTATCAGGACTTTCGTCCGACAGTATAGTATCCGACCGGGCTGGACATCGAGTAAATAATGAACTTTTATTATACTCCGTGCTCGTAGACGAGTCGATGATCGCGCAGGTACGTCTCGGATAGCACGACGACGGTGGGACAGTTCGCAAACCGCGACACACCAGCTATCCGATGACGACACACACCAACGCCGACACGGACGAACAGTACACAACGGACGACACGGACTCGACCGAGGCGGAATCCCCGGCACGCGGTGGGCTGTCGGTGCCGATGTTGCCCCGTCACGGGCCTCGCCCCGGGCATCTCGTCTGACCGCACGGAACACATCCGGGTTGCGACGACGGGGCGTGCGGCGTGTTGTCGCTGTCACCCCCGACGCCGTAGGCGAACTGACGACCTTCCGGAATGGACGCTCAGAACCGGTCCCGAAGCTCCGCGCGGAGGTCGTCCGGATCGGCGTCCTCCATTGCGAGCAGCACCAGCAGGTGGTAGACCAGGTCCGCGCTCTCGGCCAGGAGTTCCGCCCGGTCGCCGTCTTTCGCGGCCAGGATCGTTTCGGTCGTCTCCTCGCCAAGCTTCTCCAAGACGGCGTTTTCGCCCTTCTCGTGGGTGAACAGCGACGCGGTGTAGGAGTCCTCGGGAAGGGTTTCCCTCCGGGCTTCGATCGTCGCGAACAGTTCGTCGAGTACCTCCGAGGGCGGCGTGTCGCTGTCCATACCGTTCGGTGTGGTGGTCGGCTGAAGAGTCGACCGGTTCGATCCGGTGTGGTGGTCGACCGGGTCGACCGGCTGGACACCGGCCCGCGTGGCCGGGTCCTATAACATTCTTGTCGCTCCGGTCGGGATGGATCGTATGGTTCTGGTGCAGGCGCTGTCGTACGCCGCGCTTGCGGTTGTCGCCGCGCTGGTCGGGGGAGTGATCGCCGTCTACCGCCCCCCGGGCCCACAGATGGAGAGCAACGTCCAACACTTCGCGGCCGGGGTGGTCACCGCCGCCGTCGCCGCCGAGTTGCTACCGGAGGTACACCAGCGGGCACCCGTAGTCGTGGTTCTCGGGTTCGCCGTCGGCGTCGTGACGATGCTCGGGATCCACCGGCTGAGCGGGACGATCGAGAAGCGCGGCGTCGGCGGGCAGTTCGCGGGCGCCGCCGGGTTGCTGATTACCGTCGGGATCGACATGGCGATCGATGGCGTCCTGATCGGGGTCACCTTCCTCGACAACCCGGACACCGGGGTCATCATCGCCGTGGCGCTGGCGATCGAGGTGCTCTTTCTCGGCGTCGCCGGCGTCGTCGCGCTACCGGACGGGATGGGGATGGGCCGGAAGCTCGCGGTGCCGGCGGCGTTCGGCCTGTTGCTCGTGTCGGGGGTGGCCGGCGGCGTGCTCGTCTTGGACGGCGTGACCGGCCCCCCGATCGCGATCATCCTCGCGTTCGGCTCCGCGGCGCTGCTGTATCTCGTCACCGAGGAGCTGCTGGTGAAAGCCGGGACGGTGCCCGAGACGCCGGTGTCGACGACGCTGTTTTTCGTCGGGTTTCTCGCGATCTTCCTGCTCGATATGCTCCACTGACGGCGACCGGGGTCGTCGGTGTCCGGTGATCGCCACCGCCGTTGGCAACGGCCAGCGGTGAGCGACGAGAGTGGTGATCACGGGACCGCGGCCGAGGCCGGACGTGTCGTCGACGTGGCACGGCCGCCGCGTTCGCCCGGCTACGCCGGGTGGACGGTGATCCGCTTCGTTCGGTCGATGGCGGCCTCCAGTTCGTCCGCGATCGCGCTTCCCCGGGAGACCTGGATCTCGCCGCCACGACCCACGGTCGCGGTGAAGAGGTACTCGTTGTCGGCGCGGACCTCCACGGTCTCGCCGACGTGTTCGTCCAGCCGGATGGCGACGTGTCGGGAGGTGACCTCCGGGGTGACGGTGATCCCGCCGTCGCCGGTGGACGCCGCCGGGGCGCCGCCCGACCCGCCTGCACCGCCCGTGCCGCCAGGTCCGCCCGATCCGCCGCCGGGGCGCTCGTCGTGTGTCCGAACGTCGATGTCGATCCCGAGTCGGTTTTCCACGTCGGAGATCCGGCCGCCGCCCTTCCCGATCACGGTGGAGATGTCGTTCTCGTCGACGTAGACGATCGCGGTGTTCTGACCCTGCAACTCCACGTCGACGTGCCCGCGAGCGATCGATTTGATCTCGCGTTCGACCTCCTGGCGAGCCAGCCGGCTCACGCCGCTTTCCTGGCTTTCAGTGCCGTCGAGCGGGACCGTGATGACCTGGCGGTTGAACGTGTAGATCTCGTATTCGGGCGTCCCGGTCTCGAAGTCGGACACCTGAATCACCGGCCGTGCGAGGTCCTCGGCGGTCAGCCCCTCGGGGACCTTCACCTCGGTCGTGACGTCGTAGACGGTGTCGACGCTGCCGTCCTCGATGTAGACCACGGTGTCGACGACCTGGGGGATCATCCCGAGTTCGACTCGGCCCACCAGCCGCTGGAGCGCGTCGATCGCGCGGGTGGCGTGGACGACACCAACCATCCCGACGCCCGCGAGGCGCATGTCCGCAAAGACCCCGAAGTCCTTCGTCTTCCGCACCTCGTCGTAGATGGTGTAGTCCGGGCGCACGAGGAGGAGCGAGTCCGCGGTCTTCGCCATGTCGCCGTCGAGTGCGGTGTACTGGGTGATGTCGGACCCGACCTGGAGGTCGCGCGGCTTCTCCATCGTCTTGACCGCGTAGTCGCTGTCGGTCAGGAACTCCGCGACGGCTTGGGCGAACGTCGACTTCCCCGCGCCGGGCGCCCCCGAGATCAGGACGCCGCGCTGGCGCTCCGTGAGTCGATCCCGGAGTTCGTCCGCGAACTCGTAGTCGTCGAGGTCGGTCTTGACGATCGGTCGGACCGCGGTGATCTCGATCCCGTCGGCGAACGGCGGCCGTGCGACCGCGATCCGGTAATCGCGGAACTGCACGATCGACATCCCGGGTTCGGCGAGTTCCAAGAACCCCTCGGAACTCGTCCGGGCGGTCTCCTCGACGTCGTCGGCCCACTCCTTCATCGTGGCCTCGTCGGTCACCCCGTCGTCGATGGTCTGATACGTCATCTCGCCGATGGCGCCGCGTTTAGCCTTCGGCGTCGTGTCGGTCTTGAGGTGGACCGACATCGTCCGTTCGTCGAAGAAGTCCTCGATTATCAGGTCGCCGGAGCCCCGGATGCGGGGTTCGACGTAGTCGACGTCGAGGCCCTTCGCCCTCGCGACCTCCGATTGCACCACGTCGCTGGTGAGGAGGGTCGCCCCCTCCTCCTCGGCGACGTCGCGAATGAGCGCGTCGATATCGCCCTCGTGGGCGCCGGTCGACTCGCTGGGTTTCGTCCGCCGGCCGACGTACCGGGCCTCGACGGCCCCGTCGTCGGCGAACCCGGCGAGCCGCTGGAGCTCCTCGAGCCCGTCCCACCCGGCGTCGAGCCCGTCGTTGGCCTGGGATTCGAGTTCGCCGACGACCGCCTCCGGCACCGACACCGTCGCCACCTCGCCCGACTCGACCCGCTCGGACACGCGACCGTCGATGACCGCGCTCGTGTCCGGCACGATATGCATACGCATCGGTTCGGTCGTCGGACGGATAAGGGTATAGAATCGGCGCGTCGGACGCCCGGACGACGGCCCGCCTGTGGGGCCGTGACCGCTACTCCCCGCGGCCGTCGACCCACTCCGCGAACTTCGCAAGCGCGCGGCCGCGGTGGGAGACCGCGTTCTTCTCGGCGGGGTCCATCTCCGCGAGCGTCCGGCCGTCGTGCTCGAAGACCGGATCGTACCCGAACCCGCCGTCACCTCGGGGCTCGACGAGCCGCCCGCGGACCGATCCGTGGAACAGCTTCACCGGGAGGGAGTCGTCGGCTGCGGCCCCGCTGTCGGCGTCATCGGCCGCGCCTGCGGCCGCCGCGGCGCTCCGATCCCCGCGGTCGACGGGGTCCGGGGTTGCGGCGAACTCGTCGCCGTCGCAGTACGCCAGGACACACCGGAACGCCGCCCGCCGTGGCGCGTCGATCTCGGCGGCGGCGACCCGCCGAACCGTCTCGACGCCGAGCGTCTCCTGAACGTACGAGGTGTACGGGCCGGGGAACCCCTCGAAGCCGTCGACAAACAGCCCGGAGTCGTCGACCAGAACGGGGTCGCCGACGTGGCGGTACGCCTCCCGGGCGCCGTGGGCCGCGATCGGGCCCAACTCCGGGGCTTGGACTTCGGTGTAGTCGTAGTTCAACTGTTCGACACCGTCGAGGTACTCCCGGGCCTCCCGGACCTTCCCGGAGTTGGTCGTGACGTAACGGAGCATCTACGCGGATCTGTGGCAGCAGTCGAAAAAGCGTCGTCGGTTCCACGGCGGGGGTGACCTGATACTGACGCGGTGTGTGCGCACACTGTCGGCTAGCGTCACGTGAGGAGTCTCGATACCCGGAGTATCGAAACCCCTCACGTCGGCACGGCCAGCAGTATCAGTCGACGACGATCTCGGCCGGATCGTCCTCGGCTTCGTCGTCGCCTTCGGCCTCCGCGTCGGCGTCGTCGCCGGCGCCCCGCTCCTGCCAGAGCAACGCGCCGGCCACCGCGAGCACGATCCACGACCGCCAGCTCGCGAGGTTCAGGGTATAGCCGATGCCGAACGGCTTCCGAACGAGCATCCCGTCGCCGGGTTGCCAGTGCGACGACACCAGCCGGCCGATCGAGGGTCGCTCGAAGTTGTACGGGACGCCGAGGATCTCGCCTTGCTTCGGTTTGTCTGCCATACCTGGCGGTACGCCGGCCGGGAGTAAATCGTTTGGCATGCTCCGGCGGGGACCGGGTCGAGGGGGGAGAGCCGGTGAGACCGAGGTCGAGGCGGCTGCCACCCCCGCCGGACACGCTGTGTCGAGCGAACGCCCGCTCGCGTCATCGCCGGCACCGGCCGTCGGCTTCGGGCGGGACCGGCAACCCCGCTCACGGCGAAACCACAATCACTACCACCGCGCGCGCCGCATTCGGCAGTATGCAACTGGGAGTCGTCGGACTCGGCCGGATGGGACAGATCGTCGTCAACCGTGTGCTCGACGCGGGCCACGACGTGGTGGCGTTCGACCTCAGCGCGGAGGCAGTCGCGGGCGCGGCCGACGCGGGGGCGACGCCGGCGGACGGTCTCGACGACCTCGCCGACCGGCTCGGCGACGACAAGCGGATCTGGCTGATGGTGCCCGCGGGCGACGCGGTCGACGCCACCCTCGCGGAACTCGAACCGCGGCTCACACCCGACGACGTCGTCGCCGACGGCGGCAACTCCCACTTCGAGGACTCGGTCCGGCGGGGCAACGCGACCGACGCGGCGTACCTCGACTGCGGGACGTCCGGCGGTCCGGCGGGGGCGGAACTCGGCTTCTCCCTGATGATCGGTGGACCCGAGTGGGCCTACGAGGCACTGACCCCCGTCTTCGACGCGGTAGCGACGGGGCCGGCCGGTCACGACCGGATGGGTCCCGGCGGCGCCGGCCACTACGTGAAGATGGTTCACAACGGCGTCGAGTACGCGCTGATGCAGGCCTACGGCGAGGGGTTCGAGCTGTTGGCCGAGGGCCGGTACGACCTCGACCTGGCGGCCGTCTCCCGGACGTGGAACAACGGCGCGGTCATCCGATCGTGGCTGCTGGAGCTCTGCGAGGAGGCGTTCCGCGAGGAGGGTGGCGAACTCGGCGACGTGGCCGACCACGTCGCCGGCGGCTCCACCGGGACGTGGACGGTGCAGGAGGCGCTCGAACAGGAGGTGCCGGTCCCGCTCATCTACCAGGCGCTGGCCGAGCGCTTCGGGTCACGGGCGACCGGCGAGAACGCGGGCCGGTTCTCCCGGCGGCTGGCCAACCGGCTCCGGTACGGGTTCGGCCGCCACGAGGTCGCGCGGCGCTGACGCGCTGCCCGTGTCGGGCTCCCCAACCCAATCATAACCTCCTTAACCTCCGACTTCGTAGCCGCGATCATGGTCGAAATCAACCTCGTGGGACTGAGCCTCGGGGTGACGCTGACGCTTCTGGCCGTGGCGATGCATTACGCCCGCGGCACCGGGTGGACCCCCACCGCGGACATCTCTCAGGAGGTGCTCGAACGGCGGGCCAGTGCCGTCCCGGAGACCGACTTCCCCGAGCCGATGAACCGGTCCATCGGCGGCGGAACGGCCCCTGCGGCGGTCCCAGCCGGCGAGACCGAGGAGGCCGAACTCGAGGAGGGCGACGCGACCGAGGAGACGAGTCCCGCCGACATCCCCGACGACGAAGTCGAGTATTTCGAGGTCGAGTTCGCGAAGCAAGGCGAAACCATCGAGGTCGCCAACAACCAACCCCTGCTCGACTCCGGCGAGGACGACGGCTTCGACCTCCCCTACGCCTGCCGGCAGGGCCAATGTGTCTCGTGTGCCGGCCAGATCACGTCCGGCGGCAACTCCGAGGACTACGTCGTCCACGACGACCAACAGATGCTCGATGACGCGGAACTCGGCGAGGGCTATACCCTGACGTGTGTCGCGTACCCGCGGTCGGAGTTCACGATCGAGACGGGCGAGGCGCCCTGACACGCCGCTGTCGGTTCGGACCGGTTCACAACGGTTAAACGGGCAGCAGATATACTTGCGGCTGAGGGCCCGTAGCTCAGTGGACAGAGTCCCTGGTTCCGGACCA
>CAZDEJ010000107.1:0-7710 GCA_964504395.1 uncultured Halobellus sp.
CACGAGAACCTCGGTCGACTCGCAAACGGGCTCGAGGCCGCAACGGAGTTCGCCGAACACGACGAGGACGACCTCAAACTCATCTTCGACGGCGCGGGCACGCAGTGGATCCCGGAACTCGAAGACGAGGACAGCGACTACCACGACCTGTATCAAACGGTCCGGGACGACACCGCGGTGTGTGACTACTGTTCGAGCGCGTTCGGGGTCGCGGACGCGGTCGCCGACTCCGGACTCGTGACACTCGACGACCACGACGGCCACCCCAGCGTTCGCTCGCTCGTCGACGACGACTACGAGATCATCACGTTCTGACACTGTCGGATCCACGTCGCGTCCGGTAGTTCGAATCACGGCACCGAAGCCCCTCGCGCAACTCCGACCGACAGCAGACGCCGCGATCCCCCGCGAGTTATATTACCGCCGGCCGTCTCCCGATCCGAACGCAACAACACGATGGACACACCATACCCGCGGCCGGCAGCTCGATAATGTTTGCAACGCTCTCCCCGACAGTCGCCACGACGATCGCGCTCGTGGTGCTCGTCGCCGGCGCGATCAACGGTGTCGCCGGGTTCGGGTTCGCCGTCGTCGGGACGATGGCGCTGGCAACGCTCGTCGACCCCACGACCGCGGTGGTGTTCATGATCGTTCCCATCCTCTCGGTGAACGTCTCGCTCGTGAGCGATCTCTCCCGGACTGAACTGCGGACGTGTAGCGCTCGGTTCTGGCCGCTGATCGCCGCCGCGCTCGCCGGGACCGTGGTCGGGATGGCGGTACTCCAGCGGGTGCCGGCGGCGCCGCTCCGGGTCGGTCTCGGCGTTCTGACGCTCGGGTTCGTCGCGACCGCACAGCGGGCCGTTCCCGTCCCGATCCGGATCCCGTTCGGCGGGGGCGGGATCGGAACGTCACGGATCGGGATGGTCGGTGTCGGCGGGGTCTCCGGACTCCTGTTCGGCGGCACCAACGTCGGCGTCCAGTTGATCGCGTACCTCCGAAGCTTCGACCTCTCTCACGGCCTGTTCGTCGGGGTGGTCGCGCTGGTGTTTCTCGGCCTCAACGGCATCCGGGTCGCGATTGCGGGCGCGTTCGGGCTCTACCCGAGCACGACGGTCGCGGCGGCATCGCTTGCGGCGGTCGTCCCGGCGGCCGTCGGCGTCGCGGTCGGCAAACGACTCCGAGCCATCGTCGGCGAGCGCCCCCGCCGTCTGGTGGTGCTTGGACTCCTCACTCTCGTCGGCGTCCGTCTCGTCGCCGGCGGGTTGGGGCTCGCGTGAGTCGGCCGGTACCCCTGAGCCGGGCTGTCGCCCTGAGCGCGGGCCTCGGGGCAAGAGTCTTCATCGGCGCGTACTGTGTGTGACGTATTCATGGATATTCGAGTGCGCGGGACCGTCCCGGCCGACCCGTTTCTGGGCGCGGCGGACCTCTTCGAGACCGAATACGACCTCGACCGTCCGGTCCACGTCAACGTGCGCGACGATCCCGACGAGCGGACCTGGGCGGCCCACTACGACGACCGTCACGTTCTGAACATCTCACAGCAGGCCGCGACGAGCGCGATGGCGCGGGAACTGACCGTCCACGAACTCGCACACATGGCCCGCAACGAGGAGGGCCACGCCTCCCACCACTTCCGGACGGAGGAGGCGCTGTTTCTGGCGCTGTCCGGGGAATCGGTCGAACGCCGGAAGATCGCCCACTGCTACCAGATCGCGAACCACATGAAGGACATCTACGCCGACGACATCACCCTCTCCGTGACGCCGCCGGCGAAGCTGGTGTCGTTTCTGGAATCCGAACTCGCGCGGGCGGTCTCGACCCGGTCGCCGCCCACGCCGTGGCCCGACTCCCGCCGGGTCACAACCGGGTCGGACCCCGAGATCACCGCGGTCAACGCGGCGTTCGCGCTGGGACTCGTCGAGCGGCACGACGTCGTCGACGAGGGCCACCGGCTCTACGACCTGGCGCACGCCGCCGCCGACGACGCCCCCGGGATCGACCTCGACGCGTTCAAACGCCGGTTCCGGTCGTTGGGGACGGACCCATCCGCGAGCGACTACCGAAAGACGCTGGTGGACGCGACCCGCGCGTACGTCGTCGACTCCGGCACCACCGTGGCTGCGGACTGAATAGAACGGACGGCAACCCGCGGATCCGAGCGTGTGCGCGTCCTACCGCGCGGCCTCGGCGACGCGTTCGGACTCCTCTTTCTGTGCGATCGCGTACGACTGGACGTCGTAGTCGGCGGCGCCGACGAGCACGTCGGTCAGCGCCTCGGCGGCGCTTTTCGGCGTCTTGTACGATCCGCCCTGGGTGCCGTCGGCGATGAACTTCAGTGCCTGGTCGACGCGGCGCTGCGGGGCGACATCGACCGCCTGCGGGACCGAGATCCCGCCGTACTTCAGACGGACGGTCTCCTCGCGGGGCGCGGCGTTTTCGACCGCCTCGACGAGGACCTGCACGGGGTTCTCGTCGGTCCGTTCGTGGATCAACTCGAAGGACTCGCGCACGATCTTCATCGTCTTTTGCTTGTGACCGGTGTTCTCCTCGGTCTGCATCAGACGGTTGACCAGCCGCTCGACGACGCTGATCTCGGATTTCTGGAACTGCTTCGAGGCGTGCCGACCCATCGTGTGCGCAACGGGGGTCACGGTGACGTACCGCTCCGTCGAGGGGTCGGAGTACTCGATCTCGGAGACGTCCCAGGTGCCGAACAGCAACGCCTCGTGCTCCATTCCCGCCTCGGACTCCTCGGTGTCGGCATCGACGTCCGCTTCGGCCTCGGGGGCTTCGCTCTCGGACATCTCAGCGCACCGGTTTCTCGGCGTTACCGCGGACCAGTTCGATCATCGAGACGCCGTTGACCTTCTCGACTTTGTAGTTCACGCCGGAGAGGTCGCCCATCGCACGACCCTTCGCGCCGCCGATCCCGGCAATCGTGACCTCGTCGTGCTCGTCGATGAAGGAGATCGCACCGTCGCCCGGACAGAACGCCGTGACCTGCTTGCCGTTCTTGATCAACTGGACCCGGACGCATTTTCGGATCGCGGAGTTGGGCTGCTTCGCTTCGATCCCTACCTTCTCGAGGACGATCCCCCGTCCCTGCGGAGCCCCCTCGAGGGGATCGGACTTCGCGCCGAGGCCGCGCTCGCGTCGCGCGTACTCGGAGTCGGACCAGCGCCGCTTCTGCCGGTCCTTCTTGAGTTTCCGCGCGGCGTATTTGCCGTTGGCCATAGTAACCACAGATTCTCGTCGGAACCACTTAAGACTCCCTTTTCGTACGCGCCGAAACGGGTGCAACTCGGAGTAGCGACCCCTAAGACGGGTTCTGCGCCCGTCGTTTCGATCACGACGACGCGGGCTCACGGGTGAAGACGCCCTGAACGGCGTGCAAACTGAGTCGCTGCCCCCCCATCGACTCCGGGTTCGGGACGTACCGACTACGTCAACTGTATGTCGTCGATGTCGTGGTGCCGGTCGGCGAGTCGGCGCGCGGTCTCGATGCTCTGCCCGTCGGTCCCGACCGCGACGCCCCGATCTCCCTCGGGGACCTCGACGTACGCGACCCGGTCGCCGCCCTGTTCGGAGAGCGTCACGTGCCGGACCGCCGCGGGCGCGAGGGCGCTCTCGACGAACGCTTCGGGGGTTCCGGCGTCCTCGACGAGGTCGACGCGACGCCCGACGGCGTCCTCGACCGCCCGGACGTGCGCACCGCCGGGGCCGATCGCGGTGCCCATCTCGCCGGCCGCGACCAGGATCACGACCCGATCCTCGAAGAGCAGGCAGTCCCGCGCGGTCGCGCCCGTCTCCGACTCGAACCGGGCGATGTGTTGGCGCGCCGCGTCCGACAGCGTGATTCGCATCGCCTCAGTCGTCCGAGAGTTCGGGCTCGGCGCCCCCGTCGGCCTCGATCGATCCCATCCTGAGGTCGACGTCGCCGGTGCCGATTGCGACCGGCTTCCCGACGATGACGTTCTCGATGACGCCGTCCAAGTCGTCCTCCTCGCCGTGGACCGCGCCGTCGAGCAGGTGGTTGACCGTCACCTCGAAGGCGGCGCGTGCGAGCACGGAGTCCTTCGACCCCGAGATGCCGTGGCGGCCGATCGACTCGATCTCGCCGCGGTTGGTCATGATGTCCGCGACGAGCATGAGGTGCCGGATGTTCACGTCGTCGAGGCCCTGCTCCCGCAGCGTCTCCATCGTCTCGTCGATGATGGTCTCGCGGGCGGCCTCCACCCCGAGGTTTCGGTAGACCTCGTGGATGTTGTTACTCGTCGTCCGGGAGGCGTCGACGCCCTCGATCGGGAGCACGTCGCCGAACGCCGACCCCTCGGTGTAGAGCACGAACTCCTCGCCGTCGGTGTTCGCGTTGTCCTCCTTCCGGATGACGACCCGTGAGATGTCCTCCAGACCCTTGAACACGATCTCCCGGAGTTCCTCGACCAACTGGAGGAGCCGGCGGTAGCTCGGCTCCTCCGGCCCGAACTCGACGAGCATCCCCGACCGTCGGGTGTCGACGCCGAGGGCGTCCTCGATGGTTTCGGCGATCTCCTGGGCCACGATGTCGACGTCGTCGACGGTGGGCCACCGCTCGGCCAGCGTCTCGTCGTTGAGGTCGACCTGGACGATCATGTCCGCCACGTTGGTGGAGATGTCGCCCAGCGCGAGGATCTTCGTCCCCTCCATCTGCCAGACGACTTCGTGGGCGCGCTCCCGATTTTTCGCGTACTCGTCCTCGAGGTGGACGGTCATCATCGGGGTGTCAGGGGTCTTCCGGGCGTCGACCAGTTCGATCAGTCTGGGCAGCCCCTGCGTGACGTCGATTTCGGCGACGCCGGCGTAGTGGAACGTGTTCATCGTGTTGTGTGTGATCACGCCCTGAGCCGTCGTGAACGTCTCAAGCCCGTCGACCGAGAGATCGTAGACGTACTCGTGGTCGCTCTCGATCGTCTCGATGGACTCGATGCGGTCCCAGACGGCACTGGCGATCCGACTGTCGGATTCGCTCGTGGTGACCGCCTCGACTCCGCCGTCTGACGCAAGCGTCCGGTCGGAATCAAGCGGAAGTTCGATCTCACCGATCGATCGGTCGAAGGAGCCGACAGTCGGAAGCACATCGCCGCGGCCGAGCGAGTCAGCTTCGACGGGAACGACCTCGTTGTCCTGTCGCGTCACGAACGAGTGGGCCTTCGTCGCCCGGATCGTTCGCCCGGATTTCAGTTCGAACCGGAGCAACTCGTCGGGTGTCTCGTGACGGCTGACCTCCTCGACGGACTGCCATCGGACCTGCTCGTCGGCGCCGAGGCTCGGGACTTCGATCCCGTCGGGGGCGAGTGCGACTTCGTGACCGTCGAACTCCCGTGTTTCCTCACCGTTGAGCAGGCCGTCGACGAACGTGCCGATCTCCACGACGTTTGACTCGCCGTCCCGGCGAACCACGATCTCCTCGTCGGCCGGAATCGACATCTGCGTTCCGGGCTCCCCGATCGACTGCGCCGACACCGTCCCCACGGGGTCGTGGGCGTCGACGCGGGAGTCCTCGTACCGCGATGAGATCGCCTGTGCGATCTCGTCGGCCTGTTCGAGAGTGACACCCTCCCGGTCCTCGATCGTCTCGTAGATCCGGTGTCGGAGGCTCTCCGGGAGGTTGTAGTCCCGGACGATCGCCTCGATGTCGTCGGTGATGTGGTCGTAGTCGTCAGTCATCGGACTCCACCTCCAGGCTTTGGGCCTTGTCAAGCCCCGGCCCGGCGTACTCCGAGATGTTGGTCGGATCCTCCGTCCGCCCGAGGAACGCCTCCTTTTCGACGTCGGAGTCGAACTCCGCGTCGAGAATGCGGTCGGCGACGGTTTCGACGTCGACTGGGTTGTCCTCCGAGGAGGAGACCTTCACCGGCGAGGTGCCGTCCTCGCCGAACTCGAACTGGACGACCGTCCCCGAGGTATCGCGGACGGTGCCGTCGTACTGCGCTTCGAGCTCCGAGAGCGCGTTGATCAGCCGACGTTGGAGGTAGCCGGACTTCGACGTCCGGACCGCCGTGTCGACCAGCCCCTCGCGACCGCCCATGGCGTGGAAGAAGAACTCCCGCGGGGTGAGCCCGCCGCGGTAGCTGTTCTCCACGAACCCGTGGGCCTCCGCCGAGAGGTCGTTCCGCTGGTAGTGGCTGAGGGTGCGGTCCTCGTACCCGCGGTTGATCCGCTCGCCGCGAACCGCCTGCTGGCCGACACACCCGGCCATCTGGGTGAGGTTCAGCATCGACCCACGCGCGCCGGAGCGGGCCATCACCACCGCCGGGTTGTCGTCCTGGAAGTGGTCCTCGGCGATCTCGCCGGCGGAATCCCTGGCCTTTCCGAGCTGCTGCATGATCTTCATCTCCAGGGTCTCGTCGACCGTCCGCCCGGGGAGCGACTCGAGTTCGTCGGCCTCGTAGATCTCGATGAGCTCCTGGACCTGGTCGTAGGCGCTGTCGATCGCCTCGTCCACCAGATCGACAGCCTCGTCCGGGATCGACTCGTCGTCGATCCCGATCGAGAACCCGAAGTGCATGATCGCCCGCATCGCGAGCGACGCGACCTCGTTGATGAACACCCGGGCCCGGGTCTTCGAGTGTAGCTTCGCGAGCGTGTCGACGACCTCGCCGCCGAAGGCTCCGACGGCGTCCTCGTCGATCGTCCCCGACACGAGCTGACCGTCGACGATCTCCACACGATCACCCGCCGACGACGTGAACTCCAGGTTCAGGTCGGCCGGCAGGAGCTCGCTGAACAGCTGACGGCCGGTCCAGTAGGGCTCGCCCGCCTCGGTGTCGCCGGCCGGTTCCGGCAGGGTGTCGATGCTGGTCGCTCGGAGGAGGTCAAGCGCCTGGGTTTCGGTGAACTCGGGGTTACCGTTGGTGAGGAGGAACGTGCCCGAGATGTGGTCCTGGATCGCGCCGATGATGTTCTCGCCGAACCGCGGGCTGAGCATCTGCTCTTGGACCCGCATCAGGACGCGTGCTTCCGCCCGCGACTCCTCGGTCTGCAGCGCGTGCATGTTCATCTCGTCGCCGTCGAAGTCGGCGTTGTACGGCGGACACACCGTCGTGTTCAGCCGGAACGTCTTGTACGGCATCACGACCACCTCGTGGGCCATGATCGACATCCGGTGGAGCGACGGCTGGCGGTTGAAGATCACGATGTCGCCGTCGATCAGGTGGCGGTTGACCTCCCACCCGGGCCCGACCTTCTCGGCGAGTTCCTCGCAGTTCTTCTCGGTGACCTTCAGCCGGCGGCCGTCGGGTCGCTTGACGTAGTTGGCGCCGGGGTGTCCCTCGGGGCCGTTCTGGACGTACTGCCGAGCCTGGTCGACGTTCCGCTCGGAGACGTTCATCGTCTGGGTCATCTCGCGGGCGACCCGCTCGGGCACCCCGACCTCGTTCAGCGACAGCGTGGGATCCGGGCTGATGACGGTCCGGGCGGAGAAGTTCACGCGCTTGCCAGACAGCGACCCGCGGAACCGACCCTCCTTCCCCTTCAGCCGCTGGGAGAGGGTCTTCAGCGGCCGGCCCGAGCGGTGCCGCGCCGGCGGCGTCCCGCTGATCTCGTTGTCGACGAACGTGGTGACGTGGTACTGGAGCAGTTCCCAGAGGTCCTCGATGATCAGTTGTGGCGCGCCCGCCTCGCGGTTCTCCATGAACCGCTGGTTGATCCGGATGATGTCGACGAGCTTGT
>CAZDEJ010000108.1:0-7669 GCA_964504395.1 uncultured Halobellus sp.
CCGTCGAAGGTATAAACCCATCGGATCGGGTTCGTTGCCGACCGAAGCCGGCGGTCAGGTCCGTCCTCGAAAGGTCCCAACCGGGTCGTCCCGGGTGGGCTTCCGCGTATCAACAACAATGGCTGGGTAACATAAAACCCCGTCGAAGCGCGCCCGCCTCGTCATGCGGTTTCACACCGCGACCCGAGGCGCACTGATGCTGTCGGCCACAGCCCCATGAAGCGTTTCGACACCCTGTGGTGTGGAAAGTCTTCACGTAGTCACATCCGATGGTATGAGTCCCCGACCCGACACGCTCGGAAGCGCCTCGGGAGCCGGGGACGCAGTCGCTCGGGAGCCACAGTCGAGTGGAGCGGAGGTGTTGCGCGGCAGGAGGCCGACGCGTCATCCCGCGCGTTCGGCGTACGGTCAGGTCGGATGGTACCCGCGCAGCGGGTACTCGCCGCGGAGCAGGTAAACCGATGTCGAAGTTCGGGGACCTGACGGCGATATTGGGGGTGAAGACGGGGCGACGGTCGGGTCGCGATCGCTCGACGATCTTATCGGTGGGGAAGGGCCGGAATCGACGCAAGAACGCCACGGCCGCAGCGTCAGACGTCGATATGCTCGATTCCCTGCTTGGAGACGTTTCCCCGGGTAACCGCCGAAACGTCGTTTTCCTCCATCCATCCCGGCTTCGTGTCCGGAGCGCTGTCCCGCCACGCCCACGCGTGATAGATGTGGACGCGGTCGGTCCCGCGTTCCAGCAACCTGATCTCGGTCGGGTCAGCCTCGGCTTCGGACTCGGAATCGTACGAATCGTACCCCTCGAGCCGTCGAGCAGCCTTCAGCGCCGCCTGGCGCGGCATTTCCCCGGTGAACTGCTTGGTTTTCTCCCCGTCCTCGAGCATGACGAAGTTTCGTTTGCCGTCCTCGCGTACCATCTAGTGTCACCCCTATGTTAGTCCAACACACAGTTCGGCATAAATATATCGGCAAAATCAGGTGCGGCGTCGGGGTCGGACCATCCGGCACACGGGAGAGCCACCGGGGACCGACGGGGCCCCATCCGATCGTCGGCGCCCGTGACCGGGCTGTCAGGCGGCGCGGGACGACGGGTTTCGACACCACGAACGTCGAACACGCCAACACCTGCACTCGACGGTCCGCGGCGCGTATACCACGGCTGGTCTGCCGAGCGGTCGGCCAAAGGGGGAGCAAACGACACATATGTATATCGCGCGGCGGAACAGTGCGTAGATACTGTCGATGGTTCGGAGAAAGAAGCTCTCGCCGAGTGGCGCCAAAGACGAGGACGGCGAGTACCACAACGTCCACGTCAACCTCCACGAGGACGAACTCGCTGTCGCCGGGATGGACATCGGCGACGAGGTGTTCGTCCGGGTTCGGGACGGGAAGATCATCATCCAGAAGGCCGACACCGACGCGGTCGAACACGGTCTCTGAGCCGAGATGGTTGGATCCGAACCATCGGTGACCGGCCGGACGGGTGAGGCCCGACGGGAGGCGACCACGTCGTGATCCGAACCGCGTACCGCAGCCTCAGGCCGGCGCTGTTCGCGGTACCCGCCGAAACCGCCCACCGGACGGTCCACACCGGGCTGCAGGCGGTCCAGCACACCCCAATCGAGAGCCGGCTCCGCGAGTGTCTCACTGTCGACGACGATCGGCTCGCTGTCGACGCCTTCGGCAACTCGTTTCCGAACCCCGTGGGCGTCGCTGCCGGCTTCGACAAGAACGCCGAACTCCCCGCGGTCCTGGGGTCGTTGGGGTTCGGCCACGTCGAAGTCGGTGGGGTCACCGCCGAGCAGCAGGCCGGCAACCCCCGACCGCGGATGTTCAGGCTGGTCGACGACCGGGGGCTGGTCAACCGGATGGGGCTGAACAACGACGGCGCCGCGGCGGTCGGCGACCGGCTCCGAGCCGCTCCCGATCCGGGGATCCCGGTCGGCGTCAACATCGCGCTCTCGGAGTCCGTCGCCGCCGTCGACGCCCCCGAGGACTACTGCGAGACCTACGAGCACGTCGGCGACGCCGCCGGGTACGTCGCGGTCAACGTCTCGTGTCCGAACAGCGAGGGGTTCCGCGACCTCCAGAACCGCGACTCCCTCGAGGCGATCCTCGGGGCGCTCGTCGACGCCGGCGCGTCCCCGCTGCTGGTAAAACTCTCGCCGGACCTGCCCGACCTCGCGATCGAGGAGGCCCTGGCAGTCGTCGACGACTACGACGTAGACGGCGTGATCGCGGTCAACACCACCACCGACCGCCCCGACGAGTTGGAGAGCCCGAGCCGCGCCGAACGCGGCGGCCTCTCCGGCGCACCTATCGAGGACCGCGCCACGGAGACGGTGCGATTCGTTGCCGAGCGGGTCGACGTCCCCGTGATCGGCGTGGGCGGCGTCTCCGACGCCGCGGGCGCGTACGCGAAGATCCGCGCAGGGGCGAGCCTGGTGCAACTCTACACGGGATTGGTCTACGAGGGGCCGACGCTCGCCCGCGACATCAACGAGGGACTGCTAGCGCGACTGGAGCGTGACGGCTTCGAGAACGTCGAAGACGCCGTCGGCGCCGACCTGTAGCGACGGCGACGAGCCGACGAGCAGGCGCTACGACTCGCGGTGGACGATGGCCACCGCGTCGCCGGCCTCGACCATCTCGCCGTCGCCGATGTACTGCCGTTGTTCTTCGACCTCGAACATCTCGGCGTCGAGTTCGACTCCTGCAGTGTGGAGGGTGCCGTCGACGACCTCGTACTCCCCCGCTTCGATCCCGGCCTCGATGTCGGGCACCTGGCCGCCGAACGCCGGGCCGACGAGCGAGTAGTCCAAGTCGACGCCGGTCACGACCGACTCGATGTCGGGGCGCTCCGCGAGGGCGTTGAGCTCGTCGACGTGCATCACCCCCGAGATGTCGGATTCGAAGCCCGAGATGTCGCCCCATACGTCGACGCGGGCGAGCGGTTCGTTCATCGGGAGTTGCGCCTCGCTTTTGTACTTCCGGAGCGCCCCCACGACCGCCATCGCGGTTTCGCCCGCCGCGAAGTCGGCGTCGATTCCGAGACGGTCGGGCCACCCGCTCGTGTGAACGCTGTCGGAGCCGTGCATATCGTGCCACAACTCCTCGGTGGCGTGTGCGAGGATGGGCGAGAACAGCTTCAGGAACCGGCGGTGAGCGACCACGAGGGTGTATGCCGCCGAGTCGGCCGCGGCGCCGTCGTCGGCCCGAATCCGCTGTTTCGCGACCTCCAAGTAGTCGTCGCAGAACGTGTGCCAGAAGAAGCCCCGGAGGCTGTCGCGGGCCTTCGAGAACTCCCGGCTCTCGAACCACTCGGTGATCCGCTCGATCTCGCGGTCCAACGACGCCAGCAGCCACCGGTCGAGTTCGGTGAGGTCCGCGTGGTCGACGTCGCCAGCGTCGGGCGCGTCGTCGGCTAAACTCTCGACGAGCTTCGATGCGTTCCACAGCTTCCGGAGGAGTTTCTCGCCGGCTCGGAGCCCCTTCTCGGAGTACGGGAGGTCGTCACCGACCGCAGAGCCCGCCGCCCAGAACCGCGCGGCGTCGACCGGGAACTCCGAGACCACCTCGTCGGGGTCGACGACGTTCCCCTTCGACTTCGACATCTTCTCCCTGTTCTCGTCGAGCACCATCCCGTTGATCATCACGCTGTCGAACGGCACCTCACCGGTGTGTTCGTAGCATTTCACGACGGTATGGAACAGCCAAAAGGAGATGATGTCGTGGCCCTGCGGCCGGACGTCGAACTGGTAGAGTTCGGGGTGCTCGAAGGTGAACTCCCCCGCCTCCTCGTCCCAGTCCCACCCGGCGTTGATAAGCGGGGTCAACGACGACGTCGCCCACGTGTCGAAGACGTCGTCCTCGGGGACGAACTCGTCGTGGCCGCACGCCGGGCAGGCCTCGACCGGCGGATCGTCAGCGAGCGGATCCACCGGGAGAGCCGCCTTGTCGGCGATAACGACCTCGTCGCAGTCGGCGCAGTACCACACCGGGAACGGGATCCCCGACGACCGCTGTCGGGAGATGGCCCAGTCCCACTGGAGCCCCTCGATCCAGTTCCGGTATCGGGTAAACATCTTGTCGGGGTACCAGTCCATCTCCCGGCCCGCCGCGAGGTACTCGTCGGTCTTGTCGAGGAGTTCGACGTACCACTGCTCTTTCACCAGGAACTCGATCCCGGTGCCGCACCGCTCGTGGACGTTCACCGTATGGGTGATCGACCGCCGGTCGAGGAGGGCGCCCGCATCGTCGAGGTCCTCGACGATCGCCTCGGCGGCCGCGTCGGCCGACAGTCCCTCGTACGCGCCGGCGACGTCGGTCAGGGTCCCGGACTCGTCGATCGCGATCCGGAGGTCCAGGTCGTGAGCCTGGTACCACTCGATGTCCGTCTGGTCGCCGAAGGTACAGCACATCACGACTCCGGAGCCGGTCTCCATGTCCACCCGTTCGTCCGCGATGATGGGGACTTCGTGGCCGAACAGCGGCACGTCGGCCGTCTCGCCGACGAGGTACTGATTGTCGTCGTCGTCGGGGTGGACGAACACCGCGACACACGCCGGCAGGAGCTCCGGCCGGGTGGTGGAGATGGTGAACGTCTCAGCGCGGCCCACGATGCCGAAGGCGATGTCGTGGAAGTGGCTGGGCTGTTCGTCGTCCTCGGTTTCGACCTGCGAGATCGCGGTTTCACACTCCGGACACCAGATCGCGGGCGCGCGCTGGCGGTACTCCCGACCCTGCTCGTAGAGGTCGACGAAGGACAGTTGTGACACCCGCGTGACCTCGGGGGAGATCGTCTGGTAGGTCCGGTCCCAGTCGATCGAGATCCCGAGACTCTGTATCTTCTCGGTGAACTCAGCCTCGTAGCGGTCGCAGACCTCCCGGGTCATCTCCTGGAACTCCCGGCGGCCGTACTCCTGGTGGCGGACGCCGAGTTCGTCCTCGGCGAGCCGCTCGGAGGCGATCCCGTTGTCGTCGTAGCCGAACGGGAAGAACACCTCCTGCCCGCGCATCCGGTTGAACCGAGCAACGAAGTCCTGGAGCGTGAAGCCGTACACGTGGCCCCAGTGGAGGCTCCCCGATACTGTCGGCGGCGGCGAGTCGATCGAGAAGGCGGTGTCGGGGTCCGGTACGTCGCCGTCGTAGGCGTAGCGGTTCGCCTCGACCCACCGGTCCTGCCACTTCGCCTCGACGGTCTCGGGGTCGTATTCTCCGCTCGGCATTCTCGGACGAAAATACCGGCCGGCGGGCTGTTAAGTGGCTCGATTGGTGGACCCGAACCCCGTTTCGGGGGCGTGGTGTCTCTCCGACGGGCCGAATCACAGTCGAGCGTTGCAGTCGACAGTCGAGGCGCTGGGAGGGATAGCAGACTCGCTGCGGAACGATCCACGACCAATACCTGATACTGTTGGCTATAACTACGTGAAGATTTTCGATACCCCGGAGTATCGAAATCCGTCACGTGACGATAGCCAACAGTATGAGCTCGAAGGGAGCCAGCTCCCCACGGAGGTTTTTTTATGATCGAATCGCTGGACGGCGGGCCGCCCCTTGTGTATCCGGGAACAGGAACTCGACGTCGCGCCCAGTACCCACTCACGCCGGGTCTGGCTCCTCGTCAGGCTGTTGAGCGGCGAACTCAACGTCGGCATGGATCCGGTCGTACGGGACGTATGGCCGCTTCAACTGACCGTCGTCGATGGTGAACAGCAGCCCGTACTCGGCGAGCAGCGAGAGTAAACGCACACAACCGTGTTCACGCCAACGATCAGTAGCAGTGGTCCGACTCCGGGATCACCTCCTGGTCGCTAACAGACGATGCTCCTACTCCCCACCCAGCACCGACAGCTCGAACTCGAAGCCCGCGACCGGGAGTTCGAGGTCGTGTTCCACCAGAACCGCGGGGTGGATCTCGCCAACGACGCCGACATCGTCGCCGTCGATCACGACCGACGCCACCCGGCCGTCGATGAACGACGGGTGTGTGGTCGGCGGCGTCTCCAACTCGACCCCGAAGCTCCGGCAGACCGCCTGGAGCCGGGCCTTCGCGTCCTCGTACGTCGCATCGGTACGGGCGAGCACCCCCGCGACGTGCCGGGACTCCGCGACTCGTGTGTTGACGCCGTCGTCGCGCTCGGCGACGAGTCCGACTTCCGCGAGGTCCTGTGGGTACGCGCGATGGGTGTTGTTCTCCAGTACCATCAACAGCGACGGCAACGCCCACGGCCGGAGGATCGTGTAGTCCCCGCTGTAGGGTTCGGTGATCGATACCGGCCTACCGCCGCCCAGCACGTCGGTGCCGGGGTCGACGCCCATCCGGTCGTTGACCTCGGATCGGTTAGTCATGTGGAAGTTGAGCAGGTCCTCGAACCCGAGTCCGGTCAGGACGTCGCGGGTCGCGGCCTCCAGCCGCGAGCGTTCGTGACGGCCGCCGACGGTGCCGACGTCCGGGTATTTCGGCTCGAGTTCGTCGAAGCCGTAGGCTCGGCCGATATCGTCGATCAGGTCGAGCGGGTGGAGCACGTCGACGCGGTACGGCGGGATCGACACCTCGTAGGTGGTATCCGTATCGTTACCAGTGGCGTCGCCGTCGCTCTCACCGTCGGCGACGACAGCGTCCAACCCCGATCGCTCGAAGAGGTCGACGGCCTCCCGGGGCTCCAGGTCGACCCCCAGCATCGTCTCGATCCGGTCGTGGGTCACGGACTTGGTCCGCACCTCGAAGTCGGGGCGGCGGAGCGTCCGACCGCCGGCGTCGCCGCCGCCGTCGTACTCGACCTCGACGTCCTCGATCGTCGCGCCACGGGCCGAGAGCGCGTAGCAGATGATCGCACACATCCGGTCGATCGTCCACTGGTCGGTCCCGGTGAGTTCGATCAGGAGCTCCCGGGAGTCGGTGGAGACCTCGGTTCGACGGCCGTTGATCACCGGCGGGAACGAGAACAGCCCGATCTCGTCGTAGATCGCGGGGTAGCGGTCGTAGTCGGCGACGAGGTCGGCGTAGGTCCGCCCCGTCGAGTGTTCCGTCAACACCTCTGCGGGCGTCAACTCACGGTCGCTGTCGAGCGGAACGAAGGTGTCGCCGTCGGGGTCGATCCCGGTGTACGTGATCGAGTTCCCCTCGACGCTCGCCCGCGAGCGTTGCCCGTCCGTGCCTTCGGAGACGGAGGTCGTCCCGCTCCGTCCTCCGAGCGCGTCGGCTTTCAGCATCGTGAGGTCGTGGATCCCGATCGCGCCCTTCGCGCGCTTCCGCCCCATCGTGGCGTGGAGCTTCTCCTGGAGTTGAATCAGCGATTCGAGCGCGGCGTCGTCGAGGTCGACCCCCCGCACGATCGCCCCGGTAACGTACGGCCGTTCGTCGGGAACGTCGGTATCGACGACGAAGGTGAAGTCGGGGTCGTTGGTGTCGGGCACGCGAACGCCGCGGTCGTCGCCGTAGTGGTACCGCAGCGACCGCGCGACGCCCTCGACGGACAGCCGGTCGAGCCGGTCGGGGCCGAACTCGAACTGGAGCAACCCGTCGTCGGTTTCGCCCTCGAACTCGAGGCCGAGCCCGAACAGGTCGCCTTTCAGGTCGTCGTCGGTCTTGTCGTCGTGGCCGGTCAGGTCCCGAAGCTCGTCGGGGTCGATGTCGACGACGGGCATCAGTAGGTCACCT
>CAZDEJ010000109.1:0-7540 GCA_964504395.1 uncultured Halobellus sp.
CTACCTGAACCCGGACGTCGAGGTGATTGCGGAGGTCAACACCCCGGAGTCGTTCGAAACCTTTGCTGAGGTGTTGAATACGGGGCATGGTGTCGTCGGTACTACACACGCCGAGGACGTCGAGACGCTGGTCAACCGCGTGGTCGAGCAGGGGCTGCCGGCGTACCTCCTCCGGGAACTCGACGTCGTGGTCTTCCCCCGGCGGGTCGACGGCGAGCGCTACGTCGGATCGGTGGTCGAAATCCTCCCGGCGGACGCACACGGGGAACTCCCGGCCTCGGCGCGCACGGGCGTCGTCGAAAAGGACGGAACGACGCTGTACTACAACACCCTGCTCTGGCGGGAGCCCGACGGCTCGTTCGGGATGGCGTACGACCACCCCGACCTCGGGGGCGACCGTGCCGCGACCGACGGGGAGACCCACCGCAACGCGCTCCGTGTCTTCCACCGCCTCGCGGAGGCGACCGACAGCGACCCCGACGCGATCGAACGCGAGTTCCGCCGGAAGCGCGGCTACGTCGAGTACCTGCTCCGCGAGGACGTCACCGACGTCTCCCGGCTGTTCGGCTTTCTGTCGGACCTCCGCACCGACGAGGCCGCGACCGTCGAACGGGTCAGGCGCCAGCAGGCGACGGATCACGAGGCCGAGGCCACAACAGCCGCCGGGCCGCACGGGGCGGATGACAGCCCTGGTATGGACAGCACGGCACCCGGTAACCGGGGCGGGGACCGGTGACCCGACCCCGGTCGGCGCCGGACACGACCGCGGCCGGTGGGGCGGACGACGGCCGACCCGGCGTCGGGACGACGGCTACAGCCCGCTCGCTCGGCCCCGTCGATCGGCTGGCGTACGCGCTGTTTGCGAGCCGGGCGGACACCCGCCGCCACGAACGTGACCGCCGCGTCTACCGCGGCACGAACGTGTCGGTCGCGTTTGACGTCTACGTCGCCCGCGTCCACGCCGCCTCGTGGCTGCTCGCCGGGTTGTGCTTCGCCGGTGTCGTCGCGCTCGGTACGATGCTTCCGGCGGGCGTTCTCGAGTCGGCCGCAGGCACCGTTCTCGGACGGTTCGGCGGCGTCGCCGGCGTATCCGGGACGCTCCCTATGGATCCACGTTTCGCAGGACGGTCGGTTGTGGCAGCCGCCATCGCAGTCGGCGCCGTCGTCGGCGGCGGGGTCCACGGCGGTGTCGTCTACGCGGGGAGCCGGTACCTCCGGTGGCGCTCGGCGGCGCGGCGCTCCGACATCGCCCGGACGCTCCCCGGTGCGGTTCGGTATCTCCACGTCCTCGCGTCGGGGAGCGACGGTCGGCGAGCGATGCTCCGGCGGGTAGCCGACACCGACGCCTACGGGGAAACGGCGGTTGCACTCCGACGCGCGCTCAACACGGCTGCGATGACCGGCAACATCGACGAGGGACTTCAACGGGTCGCCCGCGACACGCCGGCGCAGGACACGCTCGCGCCGTTTCTGCTGAAGTTTCGGGAACACGCCGACCAGGGCTCCGACGCCCTCCGGGAGTATCTCGCGATGGAGAGTCGGATGCTTCGGAACCGGCAGGATCGCGAGCGGAAGCGCGCGGAGGGGTTTCTGGAGCTCCTCGCGGAACTGTTCGTGGTGCTTCTCGTTCTCCCGGCGCTCGTGGTGATCGTCCTGACCGTGATGAGCATCATCTCTCCGGGGCTGTCGGAGTCGGTCCGGACGCCGCTCGGGAGCTTCACGCTCCGTGCGGCGATCGTCTACGGGGCGGCCGTGTTCGTGCTCGCAGTGGGGCTCGGTACCGCCCGGTTGGTGGCGCAACTCCGGCCACCGGACCAACACGTCGAGTACCGCCGGCCGACGGGGACGGCGGCGACACTCGCCACGGCAACGACGAACCCGGCGAGTGCGACCGTCGTCCTCGCTCCGGTCGGGATCGCGGCCCTCGTGGCGGCGCTGTCTCTCGGGATCGGTCCCGTAGTCGCCGGCCTCGTCGGCTACGTCGGCTTCGCGGTCCCGGCCGGACTGGTCGCTGTCCGCCGCGCCCGGATCGACGACGCGAAGGACCACGAACTCAAGGACTTCGTCCACGCGGTCTCCGGGCACGTCGCGCTCGGCCGCCCGTTTCCCGAGGCCGTCGAACACGTCGCGCGCGATGTCGACCTCGGGCCCCTCGACGCCGACATTGCGGACCTCGCGCTGAACCTCCGTCTGACGACGGCCGCAAACGACGCCGGCGACGGCGTCGATCTCCGGACCGCCGCGCTCGATCGGTTCGTCGACCGCGTTGGCACGCCGATGGCCGAGCAGACGGTGGGGCTGGTGATCGGAGCGCTCGACGCCGGCAGCGACACCGGTGTCGTCTTCGAGACCCTCCAAGGGGAGGTCGGCCGGCTCTACCACGAAAAACGCGCGCTCCGGTCGGGCATGGTGGTCTACGTCGCCGTCGGATGGACGACCGCGCTCTTAGTGATCGGGATCAGCGTCGCGACGAGCGCCAACGTGTTTGCGGGTTTCGACCGGCTGTCGGCGATGTCGGACCTCTCGGGGGTGGCCGTCGACGCCGGCGCGATCGACATCGCGCGTGACCGGTACCGCGTGTACGTGGTCACGCAGGCGACGATGCTCGCCGCCGGGTGGTTCGCGGGCGTCGCCAGCAGGGGACAGTACGAGGCGCTGCTGCACTCGGGATGTCTGGTGGCCGTCTGTCACGTCGTCTTCGTCGGAGTGGGGTTGGTGTGAGCCGCTCCGATCGTCCGCTCGATCCCGGCCCAGGGTCACCGCCGGCTCCGCCCTCCGAGGGCGGCACTCGGGGCCAGACCGCGGTCGTCGGCGTCGCGCTACTGCTGGCGCTGACAGTGCTGGCGATCGGCGGGTTGACCGCAACCGCAGGATCGATCGTCGACGACGGCGCGACTACCGCGGCCACGACACGCGTGGGTGCTGACCTGGCGACTGCGCTCGGCCCCGCGCCCGGGAATTCGAAAACGACACTCGAACTGACCGACGGTACGATCCGCGTTGTCAACCGGAGCGTGTGGCTTCTGACGGGTGACGACGTCGTGTGGGCGGCCCATGCGGGTGCGGTCGTCTACGCGGACGGCGATCAACGCGTCACGGGGTTTGCGGGGGCGGTCGTTCGGAGCGACGACAGGGGAAGCCGGATGGTTGCCCCGAGCCGGATCACGCCGGCCCGGGAGAGCCTGTACGTCGGTGTCCCCACGCTCAACGCCACCGGTGCCGACGGGATCGCCACCGGTGACCGCCGGCTCGCCGTCACGCTCCGGACCGACGCCGAGACCGCTCGGGACACTCTCCCTGCGGGCGACTACCGAGTCGCCGTCGAGACGCGGGACCCCGAGGCGTGGGAGCGACACCTCTCCGACCGCGGCGCAGCCACCGAGCGCCGGGACATCGATGGCGACGGCGTCCCGAGCGTCGTGGCGTCGTTCGACAGCCACAAGACCGTTCGCCTGGTCGTCCACGACATCAGACTCGATGTGGGAGTGGGTCGGTGAGTCGGCGGCGATCCGGGTGTCGGCCCGCGGGCCGGTCGTCGCGGGGCCCGACGGACCGCGGGCTGTCGCCGGTCGTCGGCAAGACGCTTGAGCTCGGGATCGGCGTTCTGTTCGTCGCGCTCCTGACGGCGATGTTTTTCGGCGGGGTCGCCCCCGACTATCGCGCCGCTGTGGGGGCTGAACTCGGCGACCGGACGGCGACCGCGGCGGCCGAGCGGATCGAGGTCGCCGTCCCCGACGCCGAGTATCGGCGTGTCAACCGCCGTGTAACGGTTCGGCTTCCGGAGACGATCCGGGGTGATCCCTACCGGGTTGTTGCGGACGACGACCCGCCGTCGGTGCGGCTCGTCCACCCGGACCGGAAGGTTGACGCGCGACTCGGGCTCGATCTGCCCGACTCTACGGTGATCCGTGGGTCGTGGCGGAGCACCTCGCCGTCGCGGGTCGTCGTCGACGGCGCAGGTGGCAACGTCTCAGTCCGGCTGATCGACGCCCCCGGGGAGAACGCGGGCGACGCCACCACGGATACCGCTCGGGAGAGGCCGCCGTGACGGCTCGCGGCCAGGCGAACCTTCTCGGGTTCGCCGTGGCGGTCGTCGTAGTGGCTACGGTTGCAGTGACCGGTGTCGCGATCGCGAGCGACGCCCTCGCGGATGCGGACCGGCAGCCCGGGGCGACACACGCCGCCGAACGGCTGACGACCCACTTCGTCGCCGCCGACGCGGCCCACACCCGCGGCCGGAACGTGCTCCGCGCGGCCCCGGTCGCGAACCTGACCGCCGCCGACCTCGACGCTGCGGTCCCGCCGGTCCGCGGCCGCCCCATCGCGGTCACGCTCGGCGGCGACACCCTGGTTGAGCGCGACGGCGCCGAGACACGCCGCATCGACAGTGCGGTGCGGGTCGAGCGGCGGGTCCGCGTCGAGCGGTCGGTCACCCGCACGCAGCGCGCCGACCTCACAGCCCGGGGGGCGGTCACGCTCCCCGATCATGCTGGACCCGTCGTGATCCGGATCGATACCGAACGGACACGGACCGTCCGGACGGTCCGCGCCGACGGGCGGGTAGTACTCCACGACCCGTCCGGGCTCTCCGGGCGGTACGCCGTCACCGTGCCGGACACCCGACCGTTGACCCTCGACGTCGGATCCGACGGCGATGGCCCGGGCACAGTACAGGTCTCGTGGACAGCGACGAATGCGAGCGTCGAGGAACTGGTGGTGCGTGTCGGTGCGTAACCCCGACACTCGCGCGCAACTCGCGACGTCGCTCGTCGAGGCCGCGGTCGGGGCGCTGTTGATCCTCTCGGTCGTCGCCGGCTTCCTCTGGGTTCCCGCCGGCGGGACCGGGGGAGCGACCACGGCGGCGCTCGACCGGACTGCCGACGACGCCCTGTCGGTGCTCGCCGCGGAGCCACCGGCGGGACGCGGCTCGGACCGACTCGCCGCAGCGTGTCGATCCCCGGAGTCGTTCGCGACCGAGCGCGACGCGCTCGACCGTCGTCTGGAAGCCGTCCTCCCGACCGCGGTTTTCGGCCGGCTCGAGACGCCACACGGGACTGTCGGCCCGCCGCAACCCGACGGCGTCCCCGCCGGCCGCGGGACGCGTCTCGTCGCGGGGTGTCCCGTCACGCTCCGGGTGTGGTCGGTATGAACCGACGACCGACCGGACGACAGCCGGAGGCCGACCGCGACCGCGGCCAGATCGTCCTCGTCGCGGCCGCGGTCGTCGCCGTTGCGTTCCTCTCGATGACGCTCGCGTACGCACAACTCGGCTACGACGCCGATCGGACGCGTGCCGGGACGGTCGGTGTCGCGCAGGTCTCGGACCTCGACCGAAGCCTCACCGGATCGCTCCGCGCGGCCGCCCGGGAGGCGCGTCACGGGGCCGACACCCCGACCTGGCGGGACCACCGGGTCGTCGCCGACCGCGTCAGGGTGTCGCTGGCGGCCGATACCGACCGGTTGGAGCGAGCCCACGCGGCCGAAAGCAGGTCGGTGACGGTCGAGCTCGCCGACAACGCCGCGACCCGGTGGGCCCGCGAGCGGTGCCCGGGGGGGCGCGGCCGCAACTTCGGCCCCTGCCGAGCCGTCGACGGGATCGTCCTACAGGAACGCGCGAACGAGGCCGTCGTCGTCGCCGCCGCGTTCCGGATCCGGGTCGTCTCACCCGCCGAGTCGACAACAGTGACACTGGTGCGGCGGGTCGTCCCGCGAGCGGCCTCCGACTCGCCGTCCACAAGGGACGTGAACAGCCCCAACACCGCTCGCGGGTCCGCGGCTCCCGACGAGCGACGGGACGATCCCGTTGCCCTCGAGACTTCGACAAACCGAAACCGATTAATCGTGTCGTGACCCAAACTCGGGTGTAGCCGAGGTAGCCTAGCCCGGCCAAGGCGGCAGATTCGAGATCTGCTGTCCGTTCGGACACGTGAGTTCAAATCTCACCCTCGGCGCTCCACCGTGATCCGCTCCAGCGGCGCGTTCGCCCGATCCGCGGCGCCGCGATCGGGCCGTTCGTCCCGTCGACGCTGTCGGACAGTTTCACTTTCACTCCGCTAGGCTCGCTTACATACCGATCCCGTTCGGAATATCGGGTATGCTCGCAACGGCAATCGACGAACCGACGGCGGACCGAACCCGGCGGATCGACATCACCGACCTCGACGCGACGCAGGTCATCGACTACGCCGCCTCCCGGGAGGACCTCCACTTCGAGCGGCGCGGCGGCTGGACGTATCTGATCGAAGAACGGTAGTTGCGGGGTCGACGACGGCCACGAGGGCCCTGACGCGTTCCGGACCCCTCATACGGAGTATGTAGTCAATTACCGGTTATTGCTGACCCCATCTCCAGCGATGACCGGTAATTCGTTACGATAATCCGTATCAGTCGTCGTCCGCGAGGCCGGCGTCCTCCGGTTCGACGTCGTCGCGGCCGGGACGGTCGGACGCGAGCAGCCGATCGAGCGCCTCGACCATCGCCTCGACGCTGCACAGCGTGATGTCCGAATCCGAGGTGGCGACGGTGACCGTCCGGTCGCCCTTCGACATCTCCACTTCGACGGTGACGACGGCGTCGGTGCCGCCGGTGATGGCGTCGACGTGATAGGAGTCGAGTTGGGCGTTCGCCTCGGACCCGACCGCGGCCCGAACTGCCTCGATCGCGGCGTCGACCGGGCCGCTCCCGGTGCCGGAGGCGACGCGCTCCGCGTTGCCGACCCGGAGCCGAACCGACGCGGTCGGGGTCCCCCCGCCCGACGCAGCGGTCAGGTCCAGGAGTTCGACGTAGCGGTCGCGCTCCCGGCCCTGAACGTCCTCGGCGATCGCCAGCAGGTCGGCGTCGGTGACGCGCTTGTCGCGGTCGCCGAGACGTTTGACTCGCTCGACGATCGACTTGAGCTCGCCACCCGAGACCGATACGTCGTGCTCCTCCAGGGCGGCGCGGACGCCGGCGGCGCCGGCGTGCTTGCCGAGGACGAGCCGGCGCTCTCGACCCACGAGTTCCGGCGGGTACGGCTCGTACATGGCGTCGTCCTTCAGCGTACCGTCGGTGTGGATGCCGCTCTCGTGGGTGAAGGCGTTCTCGCCGACGACCGCCTTGTTCGGCGGCAGCGGGACGCCCGTTGCGTGGGAGACCTGCTTTGCGAGGTCGTAGACGGTCTCCAGGTTCAGCGTCTCGATACCGTAGCCGTGTGCCAGTGCGATCGCGACCTCCTCCAGGGCCACGTTGCCGGCGCGCTCGCCGATCCCGTTGATCGTCCCGTGGATCAGGTCCGCACCCGCGTGCAGGCTGGCCCAGGCGTTCGTCAGCCCGAAGCCCAAGTCGTCGTGAGTGTGGGTCGACACCGGGCCGAGTTCCGCCAGCCGCGAGACGTACTCGTATGTGGTCTCCGGGGTGGCGTGGCCGACGGTGTCGGCGTAACACGACCGGTCGGCACCGGCGTCGAGCGCCTCGCGCATGAGGCGCTCGAGGAAATCGAGATCCGCGCGGGAGCCGTCCTCGCCGATGACCTCGACCCAGAGGTCGTGGTCCTTGGCGTACG
>CAZDEJ010000110.1:0-7521 GCA_964504395.1 uncultured Halobellus sp.
TCGGCGGGGAACGTCGACCCGTCCGGCCGGCTGCCGGTCACCATCCCACGCCAGTGACCGTCGGCCTCGAGCGCCGGGAACGCCTCCGCCTGCAACCGCTCGATCTCGTCGTCGTCGTACAGTTTCTGCCAACTGTTCCCGAGGAGCTGCTCCGTATCGTCGAAGCCGTACATCTCGACGTGTGTGTCGTCGACGTACGTGTACACTTCGTTCTCGAGGACCGCGACCCCGTCGGCTGCCTCCTCGACCGCCCGCTGGAACAGCTCCAACTGTCGCCGCTGCTCCTCCCGCGCGGTCACGTCACGGAGAACCCCCGCCGCCCCGCGGAACTCGCCGTCCCCGAGCAGTGCGATCCGGTTCTCGACGATCCTGTGTTCCCCGTCGGCCGTTTCGAGGGTGAACTCCGCGGTCTTTGACCGCTCGTCCGTGGTCTTCAGCTCGTCGATCTGCCGGCGAACCCGTTCGACGTCCGACTCCTCCATCCCGATCGAGGGGTGTTTTCCGATGACGCTCTCGCCGTACCCGAACTCCCGCTCCGCGGCCGCGTTGACGAAGGCGAACCGGCCGTCCGCATCCAACGCGTACACCGGGTCACCGACGGCTTCGAGGATCGTCTCGTACCGCTCTAACTCCTCGACCCGGCGACGACGCTCGACCTCGATCCCGATCCACTGTGCGACCAGGGTTACGAACTCCCGTTCGCGTCGACTGAACGCGCTCGCGCGCGGAGCCCCCATCGAGAAGTTCACCGTCCCGTAGGTGTCGCCGTCGACAACCACGGGCGCCGCGATGTACGCGCGGACGTTCCCGGCCGCCGGGTGGCTCCGGTGTTCGGTGTCGGCAACGTCGGCGAACGCGAGTACCCCGCTCTCGCCGCCGGCCAGCGTCGCCTCGCACATCGTGTCGCCGAGGTCGTAGACCGCGCCGACCTCGTGTGTCCCGGTCGCGTCGACAACGACCTCGACCTCGTAGTCGTCACCGTCGACGTGTGAGAGGATGCCCGTGTCGAGCCCGAAGCGCTCACACCCGAGCGACAGCAGCCGCTCGACGGCCGGGTCGAACGCCTCGGACCCACCCGCGAGTTCGGTCAGTCGACGGAGCGCAGCCGTGTCGTCCTCGAGTGTGGTCTCGGGCCGCGACTGTGGCTGTGCGTCCGACGAGGGGTCGTGCGCAACCGTGCGGACGTACTCCGTCCCGCCCACGTCGATCCGGTGGCTGGTGAACTCGACCGTGCGGTCCCCGTCGCCGTCGTGCCCGATTGCAGCCGTGACCGGGGTCGACGCTCCGGTGACGGCGCGCTCGAGGTGGCTGCGAACGGCCGCCGCGGCGGAGTCCTCACATACCTCGGGGAGCCCGCTCGCCAGAAGCGCGTCCCGGTCACGGCCCGTCACCGTCACCGCGGCCCGGTTGACCGCCACCAACCCGCCGTCGGCGTCGCTGACGAACGTGGCGTCGTCCGACTGCTCGAACAGCGCACTGGCGAGTTCGCGGTCCATCCCCTCGGGCGCCGAGTTCTCGATCCGGGACAGCGACGCCTCGAGAGTCGCCGCGACTCCCTCGATCGTGGCGACTGCCGTTTCGTCGAGTTCGCCCGGTTTCGTGGCGCCGACGCGCAGCACCCGGTCGTGTCCGACAGGCACGGTCACTTCGGCGTGGAACGGCCCCTCGGGATCGGTGTCGATTATCGCCTCGGGCGGGTCGTCTGCGGACCGGCCGTCCTCGCCGCCGCTGGTCCGCTCGCCGAGTGCGTCCGTGATCCGATCCGGGGCCGGGACGGCGGCTCCGTGGGTGGTGATCGTCCCGGTCGCCGGGTCCCGCGCACAGACGCTCGCGACCGGCCCGTCGAACACCGCTTCGACCACCTCGACCGTGCGAGCGATCGCAGTCTCGGTCGTTTCAGCCCCGCTGAGGCCGGCCGCAAAGGTGAGCAGGCGTCCCGGCGGTCCGTGAGTGGGATACGACTCGGCCATACGATATTACTGCCCCTTCGGCATTTGAACCGTTCGACTACGCATCGTCATCCACAGGGCCCTGTCGATCCACGGGAGCCGCAGGATCCGACCCGGGCACACCGTTCACGGCGGCGCGGATCCGATCCGGCGTCTCGTCTCCGCCGTCGGCATCGGGGGCCGACACGTCAGCGTCGCTCGGCACCGCCGAAAACGACGGCGTCGGCGCAAACTCGACGTACATCGCGTCGGTTGTTCTCCGATACCGGGTCGCCCTGGGGGCGTCGTCATCGTCGGTCGCGACCTCCGCAAGGAGGCCGGCCGCCGCGAGTTCGTCGATGCGGCGGTAGCAGGTGGCGATGGGGATCTGCAGCGTATCGCTGAGGACACTCGCCGACCGCGGTTCCCCGGTGGCCCCGAGAATGTCGATGCTGTACTCGCGTCCAAGCACTCGAACGGGTTTCATACTGTGTCGTAGTACCTATCACTACTGAAAAAGCGCGTTTTCGATGAGTATCGGGCGGCCCTTTGCTACTACCGATCCTGATCGGTGTCGCACGTCCCTCCCGCGTGAGGACTGGTGTGTGCGAGTCTCGTCTCCCCCGCGACCGGACTCAGCCGAACGTCTCCTCGAACACGCTCAGGAGGGCGTCCTGGCTGTACACCTCGCGACGCCCGGCTATGATGTCCGCGACCGTCTCGTGGTCGCCGGGGTTGGTGACCGGACGACCCTGATCCGTGGCCTCCTCGACGAACTCCTCGTCCTCGACGACGGCCGAGAACGCTTCTCGAAGGGTCTCGAGCGGCCCCTCGGGGACCTCCGGCGGCGCGACCAGCATCCGCACGAACTGCGTGAGTTCGGCGTACCTGTCGAGGCTGTCGACGCCGGAGACGTCCGTCGAGAAGAGCCGGGTCCGGTCGGCGTAGCGCTCCCCGGCCTCGGGATCGCTAAAGACGCAGAACAGCTCGGCACCGTCGAGCGCCCGGCCGACGTCCGCGGCCGACGACACCGTTCCGACGATCATCGCGTCGATCTCGCCGCGGGCCATCCCCGCCTGCGCCTCGGAGGTCCCCGAGTAGTGGACGAAGTTCAGGTCCTCGACGGGGAACGCCCCGGTGATCGCCGAGAGCATCAGCGTAACCGTGTGTGCGGCCGAGCCGACGCCCTGCGTGCCGAACCGAAGGTCGCCGACGGCGTCGACGAACTCCCCGAACGACTCGATCCCGAGGTCGCTTCGGAGCACCATCGCGTTCGGGTCGCGAACCATCGCCCCGATCGGCGGCATCTCGGTAACGTCGTACGGCGTGTCCATCACGAGTTGCGGCGGGAGCGCGGCCGAAGGGTACCAAAACAGCATCCGGTGTGGGTTTCCGGAGTCGCTGTACACTTCGGTCGCGCCGGTCCGGCCGCCCGCCCCCTCGACGTTGACCACGGACACCGTGGCGTCGTTTCCGATGTGTTCCTCCCAGTAGGACTGGCTGATGCGTGCGTACGCGTCGAACCCGCCGCCGGTGGAGAAGGGGACGACGAGTTCGATCTCCTCGGAGGGGTACGACCCGCCTCCGCCACTGGAGCACCCTGCGAGTGCGAGCGACGTTCCGCCCGCGATCCCCGCGAGGAACTTCCGACGATTCGTCCGGCCGAATGGCTGCTTCTGCGTCACACGTGTTATATTGGTCAGGCTAAATTATACCCTCCGGTGTGTCCGGCATCCGGTTCTAAGTAGCCCTCGCCCGTACCTCACTCCGTGTTTCCTCCGTCGGCCGATCGTCTCCGGACACACGGGGCGCAACGCATCCGGTACGGCTACTACGCGACGATCGTCGCGTACCTCGGCTCGTGGGTCGTCGTCGCACGCGCGTACCGCCCCGACACCCGTCTCCTCCCGATCGCGGTCGCGGCCGGGATCCTCGGACTCGTCGCTCTCCGCGCCGCAGCCACCCGACTCGACATCGTCGGCGGCGGCTTCGCGACCGACCCCACGTCCGACGACGGCCGGGACCCCGACACCCGACGGGCGCTGGCCGCGTTCGGGTGGTTGGCAGGGCTGGTGTCGGCGGGTATCGTCGTCGGATTCGTTCCCGGCATTCTGGTCGTCGTCACCGCGTTCGTCGCCCGTTACGACCGACCCCGACGGGCGGCGGTCGTCGGCCCGACGACCGCGGCGGCCGTCTACGTGCTCTTCGTCCTGCTGCTCGAACTTCCGCCGTACGACCCGGTTGTCGCGCGACTCCTCGGGGGTGGGTTCGGTGGGTAGTCCCGCCGGCATCCACTTCACCGTGCTTCTCGTCGACCTCGCCCAGTTCGAGACTGCGGCCGCGACCGCCTTTGCGACGGTGTTTTCGCCGGTCGGCCTGGCGCTGGTCGTCGGTGCGACCCTCCTGGGCGTGACCGTCGGGTCGATCCCGGGGCTCGGCGGCCCGGTCGCGCTCTCGCTTCTCATCCCGGTGACGTTCGAACTGGACCCGAGACTCGCGTTTCTGGTCCTTGCGGCCACGCTCGGCGGCGTGAACTTCGGCGGTTCGATCACGGCGGTGTTGTTGAACACGCCCGGGACAGCGCCGAACGCCGCGACCACGTTCGACGGGTTCCCGCTCGCGACACAGGGACGCGGCGCGGAGGCCATCGCCGCCAGCGCGGTCGCGTCCGGCGCAGGGGCGCTTCTCGGGCTGTCGCTTTTCGTCCTCCTGCTCCCGATCCTGACGCCGATCGCGTTGGCGTTCTGGTCGCCGGAGTACTTCTGGCTCGCGGTGGTCGGCATCGCCACCATCGCGGTCGCGTCCGACGGCTCCGTGATCGACGACCTGATCGCCGGCGGGGTCGGCATCGCACTCACCTTCCACGGCGTGAGTACCGTCACCGGCGGGATCCGGTACACCGCGGGCTTCCAGTACCTCCAGAGCGGCGTCCCGCTCGTGCCGGTGATAATCGGGCTGTTCGCGATTGCACAGATGGTCGAACTGTTCGCCACCGACACCACCGTCGCCGACGGCGGCTCGATCGCCGGCGACCGACTCCGCGGGGTCAAAGCGACGCTCGTGCGGTGGCCGATGGTGATCGGCAGCGGGGTCTTGGGGTGGGCGATCGGCGTGATCCCCGGCGTCGGTGGGACTGTCGCCAACTTCGTCGCGTACCTGCAGGTCAAAGAGCGGGCGGACGACCCCGACTCGTTCGGGGAGGGCAACATCGCGGGCGTGATCGCGAGCGAGGCCGCCAACGACGCGAAGGACGGCGGATCGCTCGTGCCGACGCTCGCGCTGGGCATTCCCGGTTCGGCGTCGACTGCGGTGCTCCTCTCGGCGTTCCTGCTCCACGGGCTCACGCCCGGGCCGCTCCTGCTCTCGGAGGGACTCGACGTCGTGTTCGTCGTCCTGCTCGCGTTGGTCTGCTCGAACGTGCTCACGTCGGCCGTCGGGCTGGTCGGATCGCCCGTCTTCGCGAAGGTCACTCGGGTGCCCCCGTCGATCCTCCTCCCGGTCGTTTTCGGCCTCGCCGTGATCGGCGCGTTCGCGGTCCGTGGCCGGGCCGCCGACGTGGCGCTGATGGCCGGGTTCGGCCTGCTGGGGTACGCAATGCGGCGACTGGACGTCTCCCGGATCGCGCTCGTTATCGGGCTGGTTCTCGGGGGACTCGTCGAGGAGAACTTCCACCGATCGCTGCAGATCTCCGGCGGCGAGTACGGCATCTTCGTCTCCCGACCCCTCTCGATCGTCATGATCGTGGTGTCGGTTGCCGTCCTCGCCATCCCCCTGCACCGGGCCTACCGCGGCGCGTCATCCGAGTGACCCCCCTCGACCGTGGGCTCACACCGGGGCGAAGCCGTTCGGGCCGCGTCCCTTGGCCTACCTTGCCGTTCGGGCGGTCCCGGCGGCACTCACCGTGCGCCGGTCGCGCCACACCGGCTTCGTTAAGTGACCCCCGCCCGAGCACGGAATCGATGCGGACGCTCGATGCGGTGTTCACCACACTGGGTGAGGCTCACGCGACTCCGACCGGCGAGCAGCTCTACACGACGCTTGCGCCGCTGTACCGCGTCCTGTACGTTGCCCGTAACCGAATCGAGGGACAGTTGGCGACGGTCGAACGGGTTGCACCCCCGGACGCGACGACAGTGCTCGAACTCGGGTGTGGAACCGGGCACCTCCTCGCGGAACTCGAATCCGGCTTCGGGACCGCGATCGGCGCCGACCCCAGCCCGGAGATGGCGCACATCGCCCACGATCGCGCGGCGAACGTCTGCCAAGCGGACGCACACGCGTTCGCGACCGACACCGCGGACGTAGCCGTCCTGCTAGGTGCAGTGCTCGGCCACATCAGGCCCGACTCGGCCGGCCAGGCGGCCGTCTCGGAGGTCCGGCGCGTGCTCCGTCCCGGCGGCCGCGTCGTTTGCAGTGTCCACCGTTCGCTGACTGAACCCCGATCACGCGAACTGACACGGCGCGTCGACGGCTACGAGATCACGCAGCACGACGTGCAGCGACCCGCCGACGAGGGGACCTTCGAGTGGCAGGTCAGCTTCGGGATGACGAAGGAAGCAACCGGTGAAACGCGGCGCGTGTCGACGGCGACGACGCTCAGGGCGTTCACCCCGGCGGAACTGACCGCGTGGTTCGAGCGCGCCGGGCTCGTGTCCATCGAGACCACTCCGCGCGAGTACGTCGCCGGCCCGGGAGAAACGGACCGAGCGTTTCTCCTCACCGCGCGGTGTCCCGACTGACCGCCGGGCGGCGCGCCGACTGACCGACCGGCGGTCCCCCGGATCCGCTTCGAGCGACCGTAGGCGGACATTCACGGCCTGCGGTGGTCCCACCATGCCTCACCGCCGCACACCGTCACTCGTTTGTCCGTACAGTGGTAGCTTTCAGGCGTTGATGGGGTTACGACGCGCGCTCCTCGGCTGTTTGCGGTGTGATTCGGGATTCGAGGCGCGGAGTGCGGCTCTGGTCGACGAGTACGACCTCGGCGACGTCGCCGCCGCAGGGCCACCGCCGTCGTCGGTCACCGCCGGACTCGACGCCCACACCACGGCGCTTCTCGGCCGGATCCGGCGGTTCGACGCCGGCCCTCTCGGGCTCACGCTCTCCGGGCCGGCGTACCGCGACACCCCGATTCTCTACGCCAACGAAACGCTCAGGACCGTCACCGGCTACCCGCTCGCAGAACTCCGTGGCGAGAACCCACGGCTGTTTCAGGGCCCGGATACCGACCCCGACGCGGTCGCGACGCTCCGGGAAGCGATCGACATCTGGGCCGAAACCACCGTCGAACTGTGGAACTACCGTCGCGACGGTAGCTGCTTCCGCAACCGCGTTACCGTCGTGCCGGTCCCGGACGACACCGGGACGATCACCAACTGGCTCGGCGTCCAAGCGGTCGTCGACGAGTGAGCGGTCCGAGTTTGCCGATCGCGGTGGCACGCGGCGTGCCCGAGGGTGCTGTTCCCCTGCGCTGCACTCGTCACAAACCGGGGAGAACGAGTTCTTTCGCCTCACGGAGGAGACGGTAACGCGTGGGGAATCGAGCCGCGATTCCTCGGACGGATGGTTCCGAAGCCAGAGTACGTTGACGGGT
>CAZDEJ010000111.1:0-7472 GCA_964504395.1 uncultured Halobellus sp.
AATATCGAACCGTCGACACGCCGCCGCAGCCCCGGCGGCGACCACTTCCGCGGTCGGGGATCCACCGCCGTCGCCGGGCGACCACGCGTTAGGGTCGATCCCGTTGCGCTCCGCCGCGTCGAGCGCCCCGATAGCGGCAGTGCTGAGCAGTGCCACCCCGAGCGTGCCGGCCGGGGCGCCCGGACCCGTCGGGTGGGCTGCGGGGTGGTCGTCGTGTTCGTGGGTGGGGTCGGGTCGGGCGGCCGACCGGCCACGCTCTAGCGCACCCGCGAGCGCGAAGTAACGACGGGCGTCGTCGGCACCGAGGAGCGCCCGTTCGAGCGCGGCGTCGATCACGGCGTCGAGGGCATCGGTCACGGTTCAGTCAGGTCCGGGTCGAACGTCGACCCGTGGATCGTTCCGTCCGGCGCAAGGGTGATGCGGCCGAGCGTCACAGTCTCGCCGGTGTCGATGCGTTCTCCGATCCGGCGGAGTGTCGCTGTCCTGTCGAGTCGGTCCCAGACGGCGCGCTCGACCGCGCGCTGGAACGCCTCGGGGTCGGTCCACCCGGCGTCGATGTCGGAGGGCACGTGAACGACGAACTGGAACTCGGCGTCGGTGACGTGGATCCCGACGCCGAACGTGTCACCCGCAGTCGCGTCCGCCCCGGACGACCCACCCGCGGTTCCATCCGCCGTGTCACGCTCGGGGTCCACGTCCCCGTTCGGTCCGCTCATATCCGGGTGTGGGCGCGCGCCGATCAAATATCCGCCGGTCCGGCGATCGTGGCCGAACGCTCTTTGAACGGGCGGGCGAACCGTCGGGTGTGATCCCCGACGATATGTCGGTTGGCGAGTTCCTCGACAGGGTGGCCTCCGAGCGCGCCGCCCCCGCGGGCGGCACCGCAGCCGCGACCGGTGCGGCCCTCTCCGAGATGGTGTGCGTGCACACGGTCGCTGCCGCCGATGAACGGACGAGCGCAGCGCCGGCCCACGGCGGGAACAGTGTCGGTCCCGTCGAGGACCGGGACGATCCCGACCCTGACGGCCTCGTAACGCTCCGCGAGGGACTGCGTCGCCGCCGACGGAACCTAGTTGCGCTCGGAGAGCGGGACGCGGCGCTTGTCGACGACCTCTTCGGCACCGACGGGGACCCGTCGACGCGGCTCCAACGTCGTGCGGCCGGAATCCCCCTCACAATCGTCGAGGCGAGCGTCGGCGTGCTGACTGACGCCGAGACGGCCGTCCGCCACGGCCGATCGGAGGTGGCTGCGGACGCGAAGACGGGTGCGTGCCTCGCTGACGCCACGACCCGGGCGTCGCTGGAAACGGTCCGGATCAACGCGGCCGCGCTCCAGGATCAGTCGTTCGCTGCGACCCTCGAGACGCGCGCCGCAGACATCGAGGAGACAGCGGCGGGCGCCCGTATGCGGCTATTCGACGGCGACCGGTGAGGGGGTGGCGCGCTGTCGGCCATCGTCGCGTGAGGTGCTTCGAGACCGCCGGAGTGTCAACGATCGTCGCGTAGGGATAGCCGGCAGTATCACTCCACCAACTCGGATTCGGCGAGGTCGACGGCGTCCCGTATCGCACCGACCGAACTCAGATGTCCGGCCCCGACTGCGGCCTTCATCGCTCCGGCCGGCCGGCCGGTCACGACTTCGGGCCCGAGTTGGGCCACGGTGTCGTCGCCGACCGTCACGATCCACCCGGGCACGTCGAACCGGTAGGGATCGAGCCGGGGGACAAACCCCCCATCGTCGTCGAGGTCGTGGTCGACCAGTCGGGCGATGTTGGTTGCGACCGTCTTGGCCTCCCTGATCGCGGCCGACGCCGATGCCGGCACGGGCTCGCCGTCGGCGTCGACGGCTTTGGCGGCGTCGCCCACGGCGAAGGCTCGTCGGTCGATCCGGAGGTCGTCGTGAACGAGCGGCCGGTCGCCGCCCATCGCCTCGCTCCCGGTGATCCCGCCGGTCCAGACGAACACGTCTGCATCGAAACTCCCGCGGTCGGTTTCGACCACGCCCTCAGTGGCGCGTTCGACGGTCGTCCCGGTCGAAACGGCCACGCCGCGTTTCTCGAGTGTCTCGCGAACGGCCCGCCGGAAGTTCGCCGGAAAGTTCGGGGCGACGTGGGGCTGCTGTTCGAGCAGCGTCACGTCGGCGGTGACGCTCTCCTCGCGCGCCAGCGCAACGAGTTCGCCCGCGGTCTGGACGCCGGAGAGCCCCGCGCCGCCGACCACGACGTCGGCTCCGCCGGCCGATGCTGTGGCGTTGGCCCCGCCGTCGGAGCTGAGCCTGTCGGTTGCATCGGTCCGGCGAACTCCGTCTCCTCCCGCAGTGTCGACGCCGGCCGCGGACAGGAGCGCGGTTCGGATCCCGTGGGCGTCGTCGATCGACGAGAGCGTCAGGCCGTGTTCGGCGACGCCGGGGATGCCGTAGTCGGCGGTCACCGACCCGAGACAGACCGCGACGTAGTCGTACGACAGGTCGCCGCCGCCCGCCAAGTGGACCGCCCGTTCGTCCCGGTCTATCGCGGTTACCCGGTCGGTCCGGACGGTCGCACGGTCGAGCAGTTCCGAAAGCGGGACCCGGATCACGTCGGCGACCGCAGGACGACGGATCACGCGGTGGACTTCGTGTTTGACGAGGTGGGTCTCGGATTCGTCGACCACCACGATGTCGACGTGATCGGGAAGCGTCGATTCCAGCCGGCTGGCGAGCGTTATCCCGGCGTATCCGGCACCGAGGACTGCGACTTGCATGGCTTCGGTTGGAGTCGAGAGAACAAAGGGCGACCGGGTGGTGGCGGCTGCCCGGCGGCGTTGCGCGTCCGGGGCGTGTCTCGTACTGTTGACTGTTCTTGCGTGACGGGTTTCGGCGCCCCGGGGGTGTCGAGACCCGTCACGTGAGCATAGCCAACAGTATCAGAACAGCGCGTCGCCGTCGGGGCGGATCTCTGCGGGGCCGCCGACCGCCCAGACGTCGGTGTCGACGCCGACCGCGGACACGGCGTTCTCGACGGTATCGACGTGGTCGACGGTGGTGTTCACGTAGACACTCGCGCCGGTGTCCGTCGAGAAGTACGCGGGGATGCCCTCCGACTCGCGGAGCTCCCGGACCGCGTTGAACACCGCGATGGTGTCGGGTTGCCAGTAGACCCATCCCGCGGGGCCGGTCATGGTCGTCGCCGCGAGCGAGAGCGAATCGTGCTCCGCCAACTCGAAGACCCGGTCGAAGTCGGCATCGGAGAGGGCGTCGCGCGCGGCATCGATCTGGTGGTGGATGTGCGCCAGCCGGGCCTGGAACATGTGGCTCTCGGCGGCCTCGCGGTGGGCCGCTTCAGTCTCCTTATACGCGGGCACGTGGGCCGCGACGACACGGAGGTCGTCTTCGAGGTCGGTCTCGATCCGCTCCGACCGGCAGTCGGCGTCGTTCATCCCGGAGTGGAGGTGTGAGAACGCGCCGGTGACCGCCCGCGCGGCCGACGCCGACCCCCGGCGGGCGATCGTTGAGACGTCCGGGCGGGGGAGTTCGAGCCCCGCCGCGGTCGAAAGCGCCATCGCCGCTGCCGCAAACCCCGACGCCGACGACCCGAACCCGATGTTCGGCGGGAAGGAGTTCTCCGACTCCAGCCGGACCGGGTGGTCGACGCCCGCGCGGTCGCGGACGTGGTCGACGACCGAATCGATGCGCTCGGCCCCGCGGCCCTGGACGCGCTCGTCGCCGATGACGTACACGTCCTCGGCGGCGTCGGGCTGGAATTCGACTGTCGTGATCGTGTGACTCGGGGCGGTACAGATGCTGATGCTGTCGTGGTACGGGAGCCGGAGCTCCTCGTCGTGCATCCCGTGGTACTTGATTAGCCCCTGAATGGGGTGCGCCGTTGCGGTCGCCTTCATACCCCAACGCGGAGGGTGCGACCGATTAAACGTCCCGGTCCCGACGCGCCGACCGGTCCGGGCGGACGAACGGCGACCACGCCCACGCGTGCCGTGTCCCCCACCGATACCGTTGGCTATACCGACGAAGATGTTCGATACCCCGGCGTATCGAAATCCATCACGTGCCGATAGCCGACAGTATGGAACCCCGGCGGTCCGGCCGTGTGGTCCGTGTCGGCGCTCCGACCGGGCGGTCGACGAGCCACGACGGAGACCGGCCGATCAGTTCGAGACAACTCCGCAGGAGTTTCGAAACGGGATCGGGACGCGTAGCGTAGCACGCTCCAGCCGGCCGGATCCGGCCGAAGCCGCTCGGCGCACGTCTCGGAAACGCCTCAACCGTTTACTGCGGTTTACAATGGCTTATGTGGATCCCGTCCGTTCGACGGAACACGGATGCCGGCGGTCGCCGCCTCCTGCGCCCGCTACCCCCTTGCCCCCACAAATGAAACGGACGCTGCTTGTCGCTCTCGTGGTCGTATCGCTCGTCGTGAGTGCGGTTCCCGCGGTCGCACTCACCTCGAACCCGGACCTCCGGACGGTCAACGAAACCCCGAACCTGAACCCGGGCGGCATAAACGAGGTCGAGTTTATGCTCCTGAACGACCCTGACGGCCCTGACGACGACACGCGCACGGCAACGAACGTCCGCATCGAGCCGCGGGATACCGGCCGGATCGACGTCGAAACCGGCGAACTCTACGTCGCCTCGCTGCCCGACGGCGACCCCGCTGACCTCACGCTTCGGGTGAACGTGCCGGCCGACCTCTCGAGCGGTACCTACCGGATCCCGTTGGACCTCACCTACGAGTACGACAACGGTGCCGGGTCGGCGACGGAGCGGGAGGTTACCCGGCACCTCACCGTCCGCGTCGACTCCGGCCCGCGGTTCTCGGTCGTCGACACGACCTCGACGGCGACCGTCGACGGCCAGGGGACCCTGGCGGTCACGATGCGGAACGTCGGCGACACCGCCGCTCACGACTCGACGCTGACGCTGTCGACGTCGAGTCCGGACGTATCGCTGGGCGCGAGCGACTCGGGAACCCGGTTCGTCGCCGAGTGGGCACGGGGCGACAACCGGACGTTCACGTTCGACACGGCCCTGGGTGACACCGCCGCGCCGGGGAACTACTCCCTCGATGCGCGGATCGACTTCGAGAAGCCGAGCGGGACGGTCGGCTCCAGCCCGTCCATCACGGTCCCCCTCGAGGCCCACCCCGAGATGACGTTCGCGGTGTCGGAGCTCCGGAGCACCCTCAGTATCGGTGGGACCGACACCATCTCCGGGACGGTCACCAACACCGGACCGATGACCGCCCACAACGCAGTGGTCGAGTTCGTGGAAACCCCGTCCGCGGAGGCCGTCGGCGGCGGATACGCCGTCGGGTCGCTTGCGCCTGGGGAGTCCGCGGAGTTCTCGTTCAGCGTGAGTATCGACGAGAGCGCCGACGCCGGCCCGCGGCAGTTCGGAGTCCAAGCCGCCTTCCGGAACGGCAACGGCGATCAACTCCGAAGCGACACCGTCGACATCCGCGTCCCGGTCGGCGCGAACGACCCCGGGTTCGAGATCCGGAACGTCGAGAGTACCCTCAGAGTCGGCGAAGAGGGAACCCTCAGAGGCACCATCGTCAACACCCGGGAGACGCGGGTGGGTAACGCGGTTGTGAACTTCGATGACCCCGGACCGACGGTCACGCCCGTCGAGAACTCCGTCGCGGTCGGCGGCCTCGACCCGGGTGAGGCGGCGAACTTCTCGTTCGATGTCGAGGTGACGAGTAGCGCCGGCGCCGGCTCCCAGCAGTTCGACCTCGACGTCTCCTACCGCGATCAGGACAACGCCGCCAGGGCGTCGGGCGCCATCCCGACACGGGTCCCGGTCGGGCCGGGGACCGCGGAGTTCGACGTCGAACCGGTCGACAGCACCATGAGCGCGGGGTCCGGCGGGGAGTTCCGGGTCACCGTCACTAACACCCGATCGTACACCGTCTCGGACGTCTCCGCCAAGATCTACACCGATGCGCCGCTGTCGACGTCAGACGACGAGGCGTTCGTCGACGAACTCGACCCCGGCGAGTCGGCGACGATCGTGTTCCAACTGAGCGCCGACGGGGGCGCGACGCAGAAGACCTATCCGGTCAAGATGGACTTCCAGTACGACGACGAGGGTGACACGATCGTCTCCGACACCTACCAGATCCCGGTCGACGTAACCGGCGCGTCGGGCGGACTCCCGACCACGCTCATCGCCCTCGTGGTGGTCGTGCTGCTCGGCGGGGGGATCGGCGGCGGCCTCTACTACCGCCGCCAGGGGTGACGATGCGGTTCGACTACCAGCGGTTCGTCGACTGGGCCGACGACAATATCGTCAACCGCCCGGGGACGGTGATCGCCGTCTTCGCAGTCGTGACTCTGTTGTTCACCGCGGGACTGGGCGGCGTCTCAACCGAGGGCGGAACCCAGCAGTTCGCCGAGGACATCCCGGCAGCCAACGCGCTCGAGCGCATCGAAAACGAGTTCCTCCCGGTGTTCAGTGACGATCCCGGGAGCACGCAGTTGGTCCAGCGCGACCGTAACGTCCTCTCGAAGGACTCGCTGCTCGCGATGTTACGGGCCCAGCGAGCCCTCGAGGAGCGCGACGACATGTACGTCTCGGGGACGTCGTCGGCAGCGGGCACCGTCGCCCGGACGATCGACCCGGAGGCGACTACGCTGGAGCAGCAGATCACGACACTCGAGCGTGCAACCCCCACGACGATCCGGCGCGCGGTCCGGGAGAGCGCCGACAACCCCGAGTTCACCGGGACCGTCGGAAACGACTTCAACGAGCGGGACGCGTCGGCGTCGGCGACGATCGGCGCCGTCCAGCACGACCTCCCGGGCGGCGGGGGCGGGGACAGCGCCGGACAGTCGGGTGACAGCCCGCTCACGCCGATCCAGACGCAGGCCCAGCGCGTGATCGGCGCGGAGATCGACGCCGACATCACGGTCTTCGGGAGCGGCGTTATCGCCGACGAGTTCGGGACGGTCATCTCCGATTCGCTCCTGATCGTGACCCCGGCAGCGGTGCTTCTGATCTTCGGCTTCCTGGTCGTCGCCTACCGGGACCTCTTGGACCTCGTTCTCGGCGTGGTCTCGCTCGGGATGGCGTCGATCTGGACGTTCGGGTTCCTGGGGTTGGCGGGCATCCCGTTCAATCAGATCATGATCTCGGTGCCGCCGCTGCTGCTCGCGGTCGGGATCGACTTCGGGATCCACGCCGTCAACCGGTACCGTGAGGATCGCGCGACCGGCCTCGACGTCGGCGACGCGATGCAGGTCGCGACCGACCAGCTGCTCGTCGCCTTCTTCATCGTGACCGGATCGACCGTGATCGGCTTCCTGTCCAACCTCGCGTCGAAGCTCCCGCCGATCCGGGATTTCGGGATCGTCGCCGCCGTCGGGATCGTCTTCACCTTTTTGATCTTCGGAATCTTCCTGCCCGCCGCGAAGGTGTGGGTCGACCGCCGCCGGGAGTCGTGGCCGATCCCGACGTTCAGCCAGCGGCCGCT
>CAZDEJ010000112.1:0-7459 GCA_964504395.1 uncultured Halobellus sp.
CGCCGCCGAGGCCGTCACGACCGGATGTGTCCCCTGAGCCGGACTGTCCCGACGCCGGCGATTGAACCGCACACGGGCCGCTGACGCGACGACCCGCAGCCGACCGCTTCGAACTGCGGGACCCGAACGTTTTCTACGCCCGCGGTCGACGCGCGAGCATGGACGGCTCCGACGCCGACACGCCGCCGGACGTGCTCGTTGCCGGCGAATGTCTCGTCGACTTCCTCCCGGGTCGGTCGGGGGGGCTCGCGACAGTCGAACGGTTCCACCGGCGCGCCGGCGGCGCCCCGGCCAACGTCGCGGTCCGGCTCGGCGACCTCGGGCCCGCGCCGTGGTTCTGGACCAGACTCGGCGACGACGCGTTCGGGCAGTTTCTCGTCGGGGCGCTCGCGGACGCCGGCCTCCCGGACCGCTTCGTTACCACCGACCCCGACGCGAAGACGTCGCTGGCGTTCGTCGCCCACGACGACGACGCCGACCGGGAGTTCAGCTTCTACCGCGAACGCACGGCCGATACCCGGTTTTCACCCGGGACCATCCCTGACGACGCCCTCGACGCCGTCGAGTGGGTCGTCTTCGGCGGCGTCTGCCTGTCGACCGAGCCCGCACGAACCGCGATGTTCGACCTGGTCGACCGCGCGAGCGACCGGGGTTGCACTGTCGCGTTCGACCCGAACGCCCGGCCGGAGCTCTGGGACGGCGGGTTTCGGGCGGCGTTCGACGCCGCGTGCGAGGCCGCAGACGTCGTGAAGGCAACGCCCGAGGACCTCGCGGCCGCCGGCGTCGACGGACCGTCCGACGTCCTGCTCAACGCCATCCTGAAGCGCGGCCCGCACACGGCGCTTCTCACCCTCGGCGACGAGGGCGCCATCGCGCGGGCGACCGACGCGGCGCCGTGGGGGCCGAGCGGGGCCTCCCACTCCGGCTACGACGTCGATGTCGTGGACACGACCGGCGCGGGCGACGGGTTCACCGCCGGCGCGATCCGCGGGCTCGCCGACGGCCTGGGGCTGGATGGAGCCGTCTCCCTCGCCAACGCGGCGGCCGCCGCCACGACGACCGAGTCGGGGGCGATCGACGCGGACGTCGACCGGTCGGTCGTCGACCGAATACGGGAGGCGTGACCCGCACGTAGACGGGACCCCTGCTCGGCGGACTGTCGGGTTCTTCCGCCGCTGGCGCCGGCTCCGGCTTCGATCGGCCTCGGATACGTCCGCGGCGGCGGCCGGTCGTGGGCGGTCGACGCCGGGGAATCGTTCCTGCTCGCGGCGTACTTCGCGTCCGTTCCGGTGCTCGTCGCCGTCGGGCTCTACTTCCCGTTCTGGTACTCAGCGCCCCAGGTCGCCCGGACGCGGCGCGTCGGCGACGACGTGGGCGCGGACCGGTGGGACCGCCTCGGCGATAGCCCGACCACTGCGGCGCTGCGGGCGTGGGCCATCGCAGTCGCCGGCGCGCTCGCGACGGTTGCGGTTCTGGCGGCGGTCTATCTGACCTTCCCGAACCCGCTGGCCGGAGTCGACCGTCTGCCCGGCGCGGTCGCGCTCTGGAGCGTCTTCATCAGTATCGTGGCGCTTCCGCACATCCTCGTGGGGTCTGTGTTCGACACCGATCGCGGGATCTGGTACGTGCCCTGAGGCGGGCGTTTCAGTGTCGGGCCACGCCCACCACGAGGCGGCCCGGCCAATGGTTTATGAATTCGTGGTCCAAGGTTAGTCCATGGCAGACAGCCGCTGGCCGATCTCGGAGACGAGAGCCGCGTACGTGGTGGTCGTGACCCTCCTGGTCGTCCTCGCGGCCGTTGTCGCCCCGATCGCGTGGAATCTCGGGTCGACTGCGACCGACGACAACCCGACGGTGCAGGTCATCACGCTCCGCGGTGGCACGAGCGACGCGAACGTCAACGCCGTCGCGACCGCGTTGCGGGAGGCGCGAACCAACGCCTCCACCGCCGCCGTCGTGCTCAGGATCGACAGCCCCGGCGGCCCGGTTGCGCCCAGTGAGGAGCTCTACCTCGCGGTCAACCGGACCGCCGCGGAGATGCCGGTGGTCGCGTACGTCGAGGGGTCAGCCGCGTCCGGCGGCTACTACGGCATCGTCCCCACCGACGAGATCGTCGTCAAACCCAGCTCCACCGTCGGCAGCATCGGCGTGATCGTCCAGGCGCCGTTGAGTGCGGTCGAACAGGCCGAGCAGGTGTCGGGAACCTACGTCCGATCGGGCCCCGACAAGGCGCAGATCGATCAGGACCGACTCCGCGAGGACTTGGAACGCCTCCAGCGCGCGTTCGTGGGAACGGTGATGACCCACCGCGGCGACGAACTCGATCTGACCCGTGAGGAGGTCGCCAACGGCCGGGCCTACCTCGGCACCCAGGCGGTCGAAAACGGGTTCGCCGACCGGATCGGCGACATCGGCTCCGCCATCGAGGCCGCCGCCGACCGCTCCGAGCGGATCGACGGCGACCAGTACGACGTGAAGTACACGACCCGATCGGTCCAGATCACGCTGTCGATCCAGGCCGCCGCGGTCGAGGAGGTCGACGGGAACGCGATCTACTACACCGAGGCCGACGCGACGGGTTCCGAGTTCGTCCGCCCGGTGCGGTACTACGCCGTGTGGGGCGTCCCGGTCGAGACGACCGCTTCGGGGGATGGAGGTGGTTCGGATGAGTGATCGCAACCTCGTACAGCCGCTTGCGGTCCTCATCGTCGCTCTGGTCGTGATCCTCGCGGGCACGTTTGCCGTCTCGGCGCTCGTCGGGTCGACGCCGGCTGGTTCGCCCGACGGGGCGAGCATCGAGGGACAGTCGCCCACGCAGTACCAGCCCGAAACCGCCGGCCTCGACGCCGACCCCGAGGACGGCGAACTCTCGGTCGACAGTGCCGAAAACGGAAGCCGGATCGTCATCGACATCCGGCGGTCGAGCGGCACGACACGGGCCGACTTGGCCCCGGTCACCGAGGCACTGTTCGAGGCAGGACACGAAGTTACCGTTCTCGACGGCAGTGACGACGAGCCGTTCGGAGACGCCCTCAGCGGCTCTTCGGGGATCCTGATCGTCCAGCCCGCAAGCTCCTACCCGGACGGCGAGCGGGACGCGATCCGGGGGTACGTCGACGCGGGCGGACACGCAGTCATCGTCGGTGAACCGACGCGGACACAGGTCGGCGGCGGCCTCTTCGCGTCGGTCTCGCAGGTCTCCTTCGGCGCGACGGAACTGGCCGAGAGCTACGGCGTGACCGTCGGCTCCGAGATGCTCTACAACGTGAACGACACTGCCAACGACAACAACTTCAAGAGTATCTACGCGACGCCGACTCGTGGCGGGATACTGACCGAAGGCGTCGATACGGTCACCTTCGACAGGAGCGGCTACGTCGTGACCAGGGACGACGATGTCGCCGTCCACTACGCCGCCGTCGAGGGAACCAAGACGATCGACACCCGGCGGGCGGACACCCACCCGGTGGTCGTCCGTAACGACTCGGTGGTGTTCGCCGCCGACGGGTCGTTCCTCTCACAGCCGGAACTCTACGACGCCGACAACGAGGTCTTCACCGGGAACCTGCTCTCGTTCCTCGCCGCCGGCGACTCGGGGAACTTCGGGCAGTAACGCGTTCGGCTCCGTCCGCCCCGTTGCCGGGTGTCCCCCTTCTCGCAGCTCTCACGTGACTGTCGTCCGGAGTCCGCCACCAACCGTGAGCAGGGCCATCGCCGTCGCGACCGTCACCACCCGGTCGTCGGGCACGGTCGCGGCCGATCCGGTTCCGACCGCCACACCGTAGCCGACGGCTCCGACCGTCCCGGTCCCGCCGATCGACAGGAGCACCGCGGTGAGGGTGACGTGTCCCGACAGGAGCATCGACACCCCGGCCGCGCCGAGACAGCCCCCGCAGACCGTGACCGAAGCACGGTAGACGATTCCGGCCCACATGGCTGGTCGCTACTTGCACATGCACAAAATCCTTGCCACCGCGCGGGGGGTTGTGCTTAGTTACGCGGATGGCAACCAGAGAACCACCCTCGGGTGGGACTGGAAGGGGCCGCGCTCTCGACGAAGGCGGCTGAGGTAAGGACCGCAGGAGCGAACGTAGTGAGCGACGAGGACCACAGCGAAGCCACCGAGTCGAGAGCGTGGGGGCGTCCGAGGTCTCAACCGCGCCATTCACAACGGGTTCACTCCTAACTAAACAGTATCGCGCGAGGAGTAAGGAGCCGTCGCGGTCCGCCCCGGCGACCTGACCGGGTCACGGAGCGTTGGCGTCAGCGCGCCGCTCGCGCGGGGCGTGTCCGCACGGGGCGGAGCGTCCTCACTCCGCTCGCGAGACCGTCGCGTCGATTCCGTTCCCCGGCCGGAGCGTCGGCGTCACCATCAGGTCCGCGAGTTGGTCGCGGGGCACGTCGAGGTCGAAATCCCGGACCAGCGTCGCCAGCGCGACCCGCGCGCCGTTCTCGGCGAACCCGCGCCCGATACAGGCGTGTGGACCGCTGGCGAACGCGAAGTACGCCGGTCGCTCGCTCGGTCCGCGGTCGTCCCATCGCGAGGGGTCGAACTGGTCCGGATTCTCGAAGTATTGGCCGTCGCGGTGGACCGACCACTGCGGCATGATCACGAGCGACCCGTCGTCGATGGTGTAGCCGCCGAGCGACTGCGCGCCGCTGGCGCTGCGGAAAACCCCCCACGCCGGCGGATACAGCCGCAGCGCCTCGGTGAACACCTTCCCTGTGTACGAGAGGTCGGCGGCGTGCTCGAAACCCGGTTCGTCGTCGCCAATGACTTCGCGGGCCTCCGCGCGGACCCGCTTGCGGATCTCGGGGTGCCACGAGAGCAGCGTCTGGGTGTAGGTCGTCCCGAGCGCGGTCGTTTCGTGGCCGGCGATCAGGAACGACACCACCTGATCGCGGAGGTGGTTCTCGGGGTAGTCGCGGTCGCCGGAGGACTCCGCCAGCATCAGGAAGTCGAGCATGTCCTGCGGCGGGGCGTCCGGGTCCCGCGTCTCCCGCTTCGTCTCGATTATCTCCTCGCCCATCTCCCGAAGGCGGGCGGCCATCCCTCGCGTCTCCGACGAGGGCCGGCCGGGGAACCACTCCGGCGTGATCGTCGTCGCCGACACCTCGAACTCGGTGGCGGCCTGGCGGGCGATCCGGTGCATCTCCGCCGCCCGCTCGGCGCCGATGTCGGCCCCGAACAACGCCGTACTCGCGGCCCGAACGGTCACGCCGGTCATGTCGCGGTGGAGGTCGCGGTCGGGTTCGTCGGCGTCGACGGCGGCGTCCCACTCGTCACGAAGCGTCGTTACCCGGTTGGCCACCGCGTCGACGTACGTCTGTAGGGGGGTGGCGCCGAATCCGGGGGAGATGTCCTCCCGCTGGTTTCGCCACATCGACCCCTCGGTCTGAACCAAGCCGCGTTCCGAGATGAGCGCCGCCGCGCCGCTTGCGGGGACGCGGGAGAAGTCGTCGATCCGGTCCATCGCCTCGTGGCACAGTTCCGGATCGGTCACCACGACGATCGACGGCCCGACCGGCAGCGACACTTCCGCGACGTCGTCGTATCGCGACTGGATCCCCTGCAGAAACCGGAGCGGTGTCCGGGTGAAGCGTAACGCGTTGATCACGCTGGCCTCGGGCGGGTTGGGTGGGCGTCGTCCCTGACTCATGCGCCCGGATACGTGTGCGGGGGGCTTGTGCGTTTCGTGCTCCCTTCGACCGAGGGGACCGGGCGAACGGGACGCTCGCCGGCTAGCGTCGGGTCGGTGCGACGCGCGATGCGCCCGTCAGTTCCCGGCGACCTGTCTCGCCCACGCCTCGCGCCAGTCGGACATGTTGTCGACGAGGGTGTCGTAGGAGAACTGGACCGATTCGTCCGGGACGTGGGCGTACTGCCGGATATCCTCTGGCAACGAGGCGTTCGAGACCGTCGGGATCCCGACGTTCTCGACCGCCGTCTTCCGCTGGACGTCGGGTTCGAGCAGGAAGTCGGCGAAGGTGCGCACGAGCCCGTCCCGATCAGTGGTGGCGAACTTGGCGAGTCCGTCGACGTACGCGTAGCCCTGGTCGTTCACGAACCCGATCTGGTGACGGGCCATGTCCTGGTCCTCGGCCGCGGCGTAGACCTGGTCGGTCGAGTACGAGACCACCATGTCGCCTTCCGCCTGTGTGTACGCGTTGTAGGCGTCTCCCCAGGATCCCAGCACGCTCACGCCGTTGTCCATCAGCCGCTGCCAGTAGTCGAGGTAGCTGTCACGGCCGACGGTATTGATCGTCCAGAGCAGGAAGAGAAGCCCCGTGGTCGTACTCTGTGGGTTCGCGAGCAGGAGCGTGTCCTCGAACGACGGGTCGGTCAACGCCTCGAAGGTCGACGGTTCCGACACGGCGGTCTCGTCGTAGACGAGCGCGACGTGCGATGCGCCCGTCGGAAGTACGCGCCGATCCGGGTCGAACTGGTAGGCGTCCTCGATGTTGTCGGTGTTGCCGATCTCCCCGGTTTCGAACCCCTGGAAAAGCGGGTCGTCGAGGTTCGTGTCAGCGCGGACGAGATCCTGCGGTGTCACACCCAGGTACGCGTCAGCCTCGAGCGATGCCCCCGCCTGCCGGCGCTGAATGAAATCGTTGATCTCGTTCTCGCGGATGACCCACTCGAGGGTGTAGTCGGTCCGGCTGTCGAACTCCGATTTGACCCAGTCGCCGGCGCTCGTACTCGGGGCGTCGACGAACGACTTGTAAGTCCCCACGCGGAGCGTGTCGGGTTCGCTGCCAGTAGTGCTGCCCGTGATGCTTCCCGTACACCCCGACAGTCCGCCGAGCGCCACCGACGACCCGAGCGCCGCGAGAATCGACCGCCGGGTGACGGGTGAACGACCGCTCATCGGCCTCCCCGTGCGTCCCGCCCGAGGTGCGTTTCGACCATCGACACCTTGTCCTCGACGTCGAGTGACTGATCCCGGAAGTGGTCGATCTTCAGCGTGGTCAGCGTCCGCGATGCCTCCAGCGCCTCCGTTGCGGCCTGTGCAGCGGCGAACACCTCACCCAACTCCTCGCCTTCGATGGTTGTCTCCATCGGATGGGTCTCGTACGCGATGTCGTAGCCCTCCAGGGCGTCGACGGCCCGCGCGATCTCCGCCTCGAAGTCGACGGAGGCGTCGTCGACCGGGGAGACACTCAACATTGCAGTGACTGTCATGCTGTACTCTCGTTATTCACGAGTAATATAACTTTGTAATCCGACGGCGTCGCACGCGGCGCACCCACCCGTCGTGCCCCGGTTTGGGCGGCTCAGCGTCGGCCTCGACGTTCGTGTCCGCGGGGACGGTTCTCGGCGGCCGAACCGCGTCGGGCGGCAACCCCCGAAGCGAGGTCGCGGGAGACGGCCGCGTACCCGTACTGTCGGCTATCGTCACGTGACTATGCCAACAGTATCAGAGACGCCGTCTCCAATCAAAAATGGCGGCCTCTGCAC
>CAZDEJ010000113.1:0-7438 GCA_964504395.1 uncultured Halobellus sp.
GACCGATGACGAGGTCCCCCTCACGGAGTTAGCCAGCCTTCCCACCCGCGCAAACGAGACCGTCTCCCCCGGCGGCGACCGGATCGCGATGTACTACGACGCGAGCGGTCGCAACGAACTGTGCGTGCTCGACGTCGAAACCGGCGAGGTGACACAGGTCAGCAGTGGTGAGGTCCCCCGTAACGCCCGCTGGTTCATCCGCTGGGATGCCGACGGCGAGGGCGTCTACTTCCACGTGGACGACGCCGGCAACGAGCAGAACGATATCCACCGGCTCGGCACGGACGGCACCCACGATCCCGTGGTCGAACTGTCGGGACAGACGCTTCTCGCCGACGTCAGCGACGACGGCGAACACCTCCTGCTCGGCTCGACCCGAGGCGGTCAGTTCAACGTGTACCGCCACGACGTCGCCGCTGCCGAAACCGTCCAAGTGACCGAATACGACCGGGCAGCGGGTCCGGGACAGTTCTCACCCGACGGCTCGATGATCAGTTACACCACAAACGAGAGCGACGACTTCAACAATCAGGACGTGTACGTGGCTGGCGTCGACGGGTCGGGCGCTCGAAACCTGGAGATCGGTGACACCGGCGCCGAAGCCAGCTTCGCCGATTGGCACCCCGACTGCGATCGTCTCCTCGTCGGCGACAACACCGACGACCTCACCCGGTGCGGGGTGTACAGTATCGAGACCGACAGCGTGGAGTGGTACGGCGATTCCGAGGTCGAGGAGTCCCCGGTCGCGTTCGTCGACGAGGACCGGTTCGTTGCCCAGCGAACCCGTCGCGCAGCCACGGTGCCAGTAGTGTACGACCTCGCCACCGGCGAGAGCCGGGAACTCGACCTCCCCGAGGGCGTCGCCAGTGTGCCGGCTGTCGGCGAACCCGTCCTCAGTGACGGGCGGGTGATCCTCGGGCACAGTACCCCTACCCGGCGCTCCGAGTTGATAGCCTACGACCTCGACTCCGACGAGTATGAGATGCTCATGGCCGCCGACTACGGCGACATCGATCCCGACGTGTTCGTCGACGGCGAGTACTTCGAGTTCAGGTCCGACGGCGTTCCTGAGACGCCCGCGCGAGCGGTCGAACACGACCCCTACGAGCCGTTGGACATCGAGGGGATCCTCTACGACTCCGGCGAGCGACCGTCGCCGCTGATTGTGAAGATCCACGGCGGCCCGCCGGCCCAGGATCAACGCTCCTTCGACCTGTATACACAGTTCCTCGCCACCAGGGGGTACTCCGTGCTTCAGGTGAACTACCGCGGGTCGACCGGGCGTGGGGTAGAGTTCAAGCGCGCTCTGTACGACGACTGGGGCGGCGCCGAACAGGGCGATATTGCCACCGGCGTCGAGCACACTCTCGAATCGCGTGACTTCCTCGACGAGGACCGCGTCGCCGTATTCGGCGGCTCCTACGGCGGGTACTCGGCGTACTGGCAGATGGTCCAGTACCCCGACCTGTACGACGCCGGTATCGCTTGGATCGGGCTCACCGACTTAGTCGAGATGTTCGAGACCACGATGCCACACTTCCGGACCGAACTCATGGAGAAGAACTTGGGAACGCCCGAGGACAACCCCGACCTGTACGAACTGCGCTCGCCGATCACGCACGTCGATAACGTCGGCGCCCCGCTGTGTATGATTCACGGGGTCAACGACCGTCGAGTTCCGATCTCGCAGGCCCGTCGCTTCCGGGACGCACTGCTCGAACACGGGTACGAGGAGGGTTCCGACGGTGACTTCGAGTACGAGGAACTCGGCGAGGAGGGCCACGGCTCCACCGATCAGGAGCAGAAGCTGCGGGCGTTCAAACTCATGGACGGGTTCCTCTCCCGACGGATCCCGACCGATAACTCGGACTAACACGCCGCGCGAGTGCCGCTCTCGTCGCGGTGGGGTATGCCATCGTCGACGTGGCGTCCGAGGGCGCGGTTGGTTGAGTACACGGGTGGAGTTCCGACGACGCCGACGGGAGGTGGTATTACGACTCCCGGGAGCCGGTCGTCCGGTCGAGGCAGACAGCCGACCTCGCCGTCGCGCCGGTCGTCAGCGAGGGTGTGAGCGACCCACGACCCGGGGCCGTACGGGGAACCCGCTCGCACGAGGAACCCGGAACGGACCACACCCGCGCGGGTACCCACGCCATTGCCGGAAGGGCGTGTTCGACTCCGGTGAGGTGCCCGGACAGGTAGTGCGGCCGCCGGTCAACACAGCGACCGGATGGACTCGAAGCACGCGCCGACGGGGTGGTAGCCGGGTTCGACGGCGACCCCCTCCGTTCTCGGAATCGGGTCGTTCGTCTCGGAAACCTTCGTATACCAGTTGTGCGCGTCCGGGTTCACCAACTGCCGGTCGGCGTACGCCCAGAACCGGTCGTACCACTCGAGATACCGATCCCGACCCGTCTGTTGGGAGAGCACGGCGGCGGCGCCGATGGCTTCGGCGACCTCCCAGGCGTACTTCTCGGTGACAAGCGGGTCGCGGTCCAGGTCGATCGAGTAGTACAGCCCCCCGCGTTCGTCGTCCCACCCGTGAGTGATCGCCGCGTCGAACAGTTCGGCGGCACGCGGGAGGATCCACTCGGCGTCGGCGTGGCGGGCGAGAGTTCCGAGCAGTTTCGCCCACTCGATCTGGTGACCCGGCTGGTACCCCCACGGCCGGAACGTGTGCTTCGGGTCGTCCCGGTTGTACTCGAAGTCGTGCTCCCAGCCCGGCGTGTAATGCTCCCAGACGAGTCCATCCGTGGCGGCAGTCAGATCGACCGTCACCGATTCCGCCACCTCGAGCGCCCTCCGCAGATACCGGTCACGGCCGGTCGCCCCGTGCGCTGCGAGCATCGCCTCACACAGGTGCATGTTCGCGTTCTGTCCGCGGTAGTCGGCCGCAGTCGACCAGTCGGCGGTGTACTCGCTCCGGTATAGCCCGTGGTCGGGATCGCGGAATCGGTCGTCGAGCAGCCGCGCGACGGCTTCGATGCCGTCCGCCGCGGGACCGACCCCGGCGTCGGCGGCGCGGGCGAGTGCGAGCAGCACGAACGCATGTCCGTAGCAGACGCGCGTGGAGTCGACCGGGACGGTCCCGTCCAGCAGCCAGTGGAACCCACCGCGCTCGTGGTCCCTGTGATGCTCCAACAGGAAGTCGACACCACGGTCGGCAGCAGCTGCATACCGCTCGTCCCCGCTGCGGGCGGCGGCGACGGAGAAGTTCGCCACGAACCGGCACGTTGCGACGAGGTGCTTCGGGTCCCGGTCGTAGATCTCCCCGGTTTCCTCGTCGAACTGTGCGACGTAGCCGCCGTTAGCCTCGTCGAGACACTGAGGGTAGTAGAACTCGAGGAGTCGCCCGATCCGGTCCTCCAACCACCCCTGGTCGCGGCACGGTGGCCCTGCCGTCATACCCCGGAGAACGCGGATGGGACATAAAAAGTCGCCGCCGAGAGCGACACGGGCCGGGGCCGACGCTCCCCGGGCCGGTCGCCACACCTATCAGGAAGCCGCATGGTGTCTGCGCACAGCTATGACTAACCGACGACACGGCGACAGAACGGTCGTCGTTACGGGTGCGGCGAGCGGGATCGGGCGCGGGATCGCGACGCGGTTCGGCGAGGAGGGGGCAAACGTGGTCGTGGCGGATCTCCAGCGGGAGCCGAAACGGGGCGAACGGTACGACACGGACGTGACGACGCCGACAGACGGCCTGATTACCGACGGGACGCCCGGGGACGCGACGTTCGTTGAGGCCGACGTCAGCGACCCCGACAGCGCGGCTGCGATGGTCGAGGCGGCAGTGGCGGCCTACGGGGGCGTCGATGTGTTAGTCAACAACGCCGGCATCCAAATCGTCGGCGACTCCCAGTCGACCACGGTCGAGGAGTGGCAGCGGTCGATCGAGATCGACCTGAGCGGGGCGTTCTACTGTACGAAGTTCGCGGTCCCACACATCGTCGAGCGCGACGGACAGATTCTCAACATCGGCTCCGTTCGCGGGTTCGAGGGTGGCGGGGGGCCGTCGTACGCCGCCGCAAAGGGCGGCGTGGTCAACATGACCCGGGACCTCGCGATCGAACTGGGCGAGGACGGCGTCCGCGTCAACTGTATCAATCCCGGCTACATCCGGACCCCGCTGCAGGATATAAACACCGACGAGGACGTCGTCAAGGCCGAGAACCACACCCTCCTCCCCCGGTTCGGGACCCCGGAGGACATCGGCGACGCCGCGGTCTTTCTCGCGAGCGACGAGGCGTCGTTCATCACCGGTGCGAACCTCGCGGTCGACGGCGGGTGGCTCGCCCACAGCGGACTGTAGCCCCGAACAGCTATGAGCACGCCGGCGTAATCGATGGATACGGTTCGGGTGGATGTGGGCGGGGGCGGACGCCCACCGCGGCACGCCGGTCGTGATCGGTGGTGCGAGGCCGAAGGCGCTCCGGTCGGCCGCTCGGCACGCCGACGGGTGGAACGTCGGGAGCAGCGGTCGCGCCCACAGTCGGTCGATCGGGTTCACAGCCCGGAGGTTCGACGGGTACCCCGGAGGCGAGGGTCGGGACGCCCGCACAGGTCGTCGAACGGATCGAGAGGGTCGGGCGGCTGCGTTCGAAACTTCATACCGTTGGCTATAGTCACGTGACGGATTTCGATACCCCGGGGTATCGAAAATCTTCACGTAGTTATGGCCGACAGTGTCAGCCGCCGGGTCTCGATTTCGCCGGCACTCGCGGAATGGAGCCGTGCAGCGACGAGGTCGCTCCGCAGTTCCGGTGACGGCTCGGTGAAGCCGCCGTCCGAACGGAAAGTAGTTTGATACCCCCTTCCCAACGTGTAGTGACATGCAATACCGACGACTCGGCAGCACGGGAACGCGCGTCTCGGAACTCTGCCTCGGAACGTGGCGGTTCGGCAAGGAGACGAACGGTGTCGTCGAGACCGGTCGTACGGAGGCCCACGAACTGCTCGACGCGGCGTGGGATCGCGGGATCAACTTCATTGACACCGCGAACGTCTACGGCACCCCAAACGGTCTCAGCGAGGAGTACATCGGGGAGTGGCTCGAGGACTACGACCGAACCGACTTCGTCATCGCCTCGAAGGTGTACTTCCCGTTCGACGGGTGGGGTGAGCCCGGGCCGAACGACTCGGGACTGGGACGAAAACACGTCCGCGCGCAGATCGAGGGTACGCTGGACCGGCTCGGGACGGACTACATCGACCTCTACTACATCCATCGCTGGGACGAGGAGAGCGACATCGAGGAGACCCTCCGGACGCTGAACGACCTGGTCCGGGACGGGAAGGTCCACCACCTCGGCGCGTCGACGATGGCCGCCTGGAAGCTGACGAAGGCGCTGTGGACGTCCGACGTCGAGGGGCTCGAAGCGTTCGAGGTCACGCAGCCGCTCCACCACGCCGGCTACTACGAGGACGTGAAGGGGTACCTCGACGTCTGCAGCGATCAGGACCTGGCGGTCTGTCCGTACTCGCCGCTCGCGGGCGGGTTCCTCACCGGGAAGTACGAGCGTGCCGACCCCGACGACCCCGAAGCCGTCGAAGCCGCGGACGGGACCCGCGGGAGCTTCGACGACTACTTCGACGACTACTACCTCTCCGAGCGGGGGTGGCACGTGCTCGACGAGATCCGGTCGATCGCCGAGGAGGTAGGCGCAACCCCCGCACAGGTGTCGCTCCGGTGGCTGATGGACTGGGACGAGTTTACCTGCGTCCCGATCGTCGGCGCCCGTACAGTCGATCAGCTCGACGAGAACGTCGGGGCAACGAACGTCGATCTCTCCGACGACCAGTGGGATCGGATCATGGACGCCCGGTACGCCCCGAACGGCGACCTCTGGGGGCACTGATCACACGGGCTATCAGTCCGGATCGAACCGCCAGACCCGCTTCATGAACGGGATCCCCTCCTTCGGATCGGCGTCGGCGTCGACACCGGACTGCTTGAACTGACCGGTGTACCGCTCCCACTCCGCGACGGCGTCGTCGCCGTCGACGGCATCGAGATAGGCGTCTACGTCCGCACACTCCAGAATACAGACTGCGATGTCGTCGCGGACGTACAGCTCGAACTCCTCGATGCCGCCACGCGCCATCGCGTCGGTGACATCCTCGGGGACGTCGTCGTGGGCCTCGAGATACGCCTCCCGCCGGTCGGGGTCGATCCGCTGGACGTAGACGGCGCGCTCGGTGTTGGTTGCGTCTGCCGTGTCTGCCATACAGGAGGCCTCTCACGACGGGCAATGGGTGTTTCGGGGCCGGCGGCAGTGGGTATTAACACGCCGCCAGCATGCTGTATGGTATGGTTTCACCCGCACTCGTGGTGCCGCCGGAGCCGGACGACCGCTGGCGCCTTGCCGGGCAGATGGGCGTCGAAGATGCGGTGATCCACCCGATCGAGGTCGGCGACGGGCGGACGCGGTGGAGTTACGACGACCTACAGCAGCTCTCGAACTGGCTCGACAACGTCGGGTTGAATTTTACCGTACTAGAGGGGTCGGTCCCGATCTCCGACCGGATCCGGCTCGGGCGGGACGGTCGTGACCAGGACATCGCGGTGTTCAAGCAGTTTCTCCGGGACTGCGGCGAGGTCGGCATCCCGGTGGTCTGTTACGACTGGATGGCCGGTGTCAGGTGGGCGCGGACCGCGGCACACATCGAGGCTCGAGGGGGATCCTACGTCACCGGGTTCGACGTCACACATACCGGTGGCGGTACCGAGACGCTGTCGGACGCGACCCACGAGGACCTCTGGGACGGTATCGAGTACTTCCTGCGGGAGGTCGTTCCCGTCGCGGAGAAAGCGGGCGTGAAGCTCGGACTCCACCCGGACGACCCGCCGCGTGAATCGCTCCGAGGCACCCCGCGGATCGCAAACAGCATCGAGAACTACGACCGCGTGCTCGGTATCAACGACAGCGAGTACAACGGCGTCACGTTCGGCCAGGGCAACTTCGCCGCAATGGGGGCCGACGTTCCGGCGGCGATCGAACACTTCGGCGACCGGATCAACTTCGCCCACTTCCGGGACGTCACGGGCGACGCCGACCAGTTCGTCGAAACGTGGCACGACAACGGCCCGACCGATATGCTCGCCGCAATGCGAGCCTACGAGCGCCACGTCGGTGACGACGTACCGATACGCCCGGACCACGTCCCCACGATGGCCGGTGAGGACAACTCGAACCCCGGCTACCACACGAAGGGACGGCTGTTTGCGATCGGGTATATGCGGGGGCTGCGGGAACAGGTTCTGGCGGGCGACTGATGCTGTCGGCGATACTCACGTGACGGATCTCGACACCTCAGGGTGCCGAAAGTCTTCACGCAGTTATAGCCGACAGTATGGGGGGACGGGCGTGCTCAGCACCCGATCGCCGACCGGAACTCCGGAGTTCCCGAGACCCCGAGATCGACGCCGTAGAGG
>CAZDEJ010000114.1:0-4917 GCA_964504395.1 uncultured Halobellus sp.
GGTTCGTAGCCGACTCAAGCGGGCCGAACCGTTCGGGCGGCCGGCGGTGGTCACTCGCCCGCTCGAAGGCGTACGCGAGTTCGATTAGCCGCGGTTCCGCGAACGACCGCCCCAGCAGTTCGACCCCGACCGGGAGCCCGTCGTCGGTGAAGCCGGCTGGAACGGTGATCGCCGGTAGGCCGGTGTGGGCGGCGAGTTCACACCGCAACTCCGCGAACGGCTGGTGGGTAGGAATCTCGACGGGCGGGACCGCCGACGGCGGGTACGCGAGCGCGTCGAGGTCGGACTCGACCAATCGTGCGACGGTCCTCTCCCGGCACCGGCGACGGCGGTCGAGACTCCGCAGGTAGCCGACGTTCTCCGCCAACCGGTCGGAGTCACCCTCGAGAATATCGCTCTCGCGGATCCGCTCGGCCACCGCCGGAGCGACCGCGCCCGACTCGACGATCCCCGCAAGCGAGTCGTACGGAACGTCGCCGTCCAACCCGGCGAGGTAGGCGTCGAAGTCGCGAGCGAACTCGTACTCCAGCACGCGGGCGGCCGCCAGCACGTCGGCGTCGACGACCTCGACGGGGTCGACGATCGTCGCGCCCGCGGCGGCCATCGCATCGAGCGCCGCTTCGACGGTAGCTGTCACACGTTCGGCTGCGGCCGCGGACGCGCTCTCCGGGCTGCTGCGCCCGAAGAACTCGCGGACGACGCCGATCCGAGCGCCGTCGAGCCCGTCAGGGTCGAGGTGTGTGGTGTAGCCGCCCGCCGGTATCCTGTCGGCCCCGGTGGCCGTGGCCGGGTCCGCAGGGTCGTAGCCGGCGAGGACATCCAGCATCCGCGCGGTGTCGGCGACCGTCCGGGTGATCGGTCCGACGGTGTCCTGCGTCGAACAGAGGGGAACGATCCCGCTCCGGCTGATCAGGCCGCGCGTCGGACGGAGCCCGACCGAGTTGTTGAACGCGGCCGGCGAGCGGACGGACGAGCAGGTGTCCGAACCCGTCCCGACCGCCCCGAGGTTCGCGGCGATCGCCGCCGCGGTACCACCGCTGGAGCCGGCGGGGCGCCGACCCAGGTCGTAGGCGTTCCGCGTTGCCCCACCCAGCGAACTGATCGTGTCCACGCCGAAGGCGAACTCCTGGAGGTTGGCCTTTGCGAGGATCACGCCGCCGGCCGCCCGGAGTCGATCGACGACGAACGCGTCCTCCTCGGGGACCGACTCCGCGAGCGCCGTCGACCCCGCCGTCGTCGGCATATCGTGCGTGTCCGCGTTGTCCTTGATGATCACCGGTACGCCGTGGAGCGGGCCGACGAGCCCGTCAGCGGCGAACTGCTCGTCGAGGCGCTCGGCCCGCGAGCGGGCCGTATCGTTGAGCGTCAGGATCGCGTTCAATTCGTCGTCGTACGCTTCGATCCGGTCGAGATACCGGTCGACAAGCGCCGCGGCCGTGAGCGCTCCCGCCTCGAAAGCCGCGTGCACCTCCGCGACTGTCGCCTCGACGATGTCGACCCCGTCGCCGGTGTCCGATGGCATACACGCCCGGTTCCGGCCCGACCAGTTATGTCTTGACCCGCGGTCATTGCCGCCGAACCGGAGCCGGGTGCGACCGCCGGCAGGGTGGTGCTCGTCCGACGTTCCGACCACGCTGTCGTGTGTGTCGCGGCTGTTGATACTGTCGGCTATCGTCACGTGAGGGAGTTCGACACCCCGGGGTGTCGAAAATCTTCACGTAGTCATAGCCGACGGCACGAGTACGAGGTGAGGCGGTGAACCGCTTCGGGGTCGAGTCGTTCGGGAACCTTCGACTCTCGCGATCACGGAAATCTTCGATTTCCGAACGACCTCGAGGCACTCGGCCCGTTCCGCCTGTAGAGCGGATGGCTCCGTGCGCTACTCGGAAGCGTCGGGCGTCGCATCGCCGACACTGATCGTAAACCCGATGGCACGAAGCCGGTCGGCTAGCGGCTCACCGATGGCCGACGCGGGGGTGAGGACGCCGCCGTCGAGCGGCGAGTCGGTGTCGCCCCTGAGGAGGGCCATACCCGATTCGCCGAGCATGCGCGCGGTGGCACCGTAGCCGGGGTCCAGATCAGCGCCGACGACGGCCTCGACGCTGAACTGCCCGTCCGTACCGGTGCCACGCCCGCGAACGCGAACGGTAAAGCTGCCGTCCATGGCAGCCGCCCGTGTCGGGCCCTCTCCGGGGTCGGGAAAGACGTATTCCCGGATGGCGTCTCTGAGCGTATCGATACCCATCGCGGTCTTGAATCCGGCCAAACTCGTGGTGATGAGGGCGGCCGTCGCCGCGCCTCGGACGCCCGACCCGGTCGGGATGACCTCCGTACATCGGAACTCCCGTCCCCAGGGGTAGCCCAGTAGCGCGTTGCTCCGTCTGACGACGCGTTCGTTGACGGGGGCCATCGGCGACGGTGCCGTCCAGCCCGGTCCCAGGCGATCGCGCTGCGGGCCGGGTTGCTCGCCCGAATCGACGCCGTCACGTTCACCCCGTGGCGCCAGCGAGTAGGGGTTCGCCAGCGTGCGCTGGGCGATCGGATCGTTCGAGGCCGCCTCGAACAACTCGCCGAAGCTGGCCAGCGTCCCGCCGCTAACGCTCCCGTCACCGTCCTCGAGATAGATCTGGACGACGTCGCAGGGGCGACCGTGGGTCTCGGTCGCGTGTGACTGGACGAGTGTCGTGCCGAGGTCGGTCGGCACGGAGTCGAAGCCACAGCTGTGAACGATCCGCGTGTCGCTCTCGACGGCCGCATCGTGGTACTGATCCACGATCTCCCGGATCCAGTTCACCTCTCCGGTCAGGTCGCAGTAATCGGTACCGACGTCGATACACGCCTCGACCAGCGGCGTCCCGTACGTCGTGTAGGGCCCGACTGTCGTACAGATGACGGTTGTCTGGCGGGCGACCGCACGGAGCGTGTCGATCGCCGTCGCGTCACCGACGACGGTCGGCAGTTCGTCCCAGGCCTCGTACCGGTCGGTAAGCGTCGTCGCTACCGCTTCGAGCCTGTCGGCGTCCCGTCCGCCGAGCGCGACAGCGAGTTCATCGGGGGCGTATCGATCGACGAGGTAGTCGGCCAGTAGGCCGCCTGCAACGCCGGTTGCACCCCACACGACGATGTCGTACGGTCGAGTTGTGTCCGTCATCACGTTACGATTTGGCTCCAGCAGTCAATAACCATGGATGTCACGCCGCGGTCCCACCCCGGGGAGTGACTCCGGTGGACCGCGCACCACTAATACTGTCGGCTATCGTCATGTGACGGAGTTCGACACCCCAGGGTTCGAAAATCTTCACGTAGGTATACCCGACAGTATGAGCGCGTCAGCGAGTGAAACACTGGAGTAGACTGTTCGAGGGAGCGATCAGTAGACGTGACGTGTCCCGGGGTGCGCCTCCTCTGTCCGCCACAGCCGCTGACTCCAACCCGACCGTGTCCTCCATCGCAGCCGGAGCGCGGGTATCTGTCCGTACAGGTGAGGGAGCCTCCCCCGGCGAGACGGTCTGGGTCCCGCTCCCGGCTTGCGGACCCTGCCCCTCCCGCCGAATCCCGGCTCGCGGCCGGCGGTGCTGGGACACGACTCGTGGCGACCCGGCGGGTCAGGTTCGGGTGGATGATAATTCGCCGATCAGCTCGTCGGGGTGATCGAACTACCCGATGTCGGCGGTCCACCGAGACAGGATACTGGTCGATTACGTCATCAAGTGGGGTTCGGGACCGCGCCAGCGGTTGTCGCAACGGAGTACGCGGCCCCGCTGGTGCGGGCGAGGTTTTTACCGGCAGACAGCCAAAGTAGACTGTGCGCATCGTCTCGTTGTTACCGTCCTGCACTGAGGTACTGTTCGCGCTGGGAGTGCGCCCGGTGGGCGTCTCACACAGTTGCGATCACCCGCCGTCCGTGGCCGAGATCCCGACAGTGACCTCGACGCCTGTGGAGTATACCGGGCGGTCGGCCGGCGAGATCGACGCACAGATGCGATCCGTCGACGGCGCGGTCTACGATCTGGATGTCGCGCGGGTGGCCGAGTTGGATCCGGACGTCGTCGTGACCCAGGCGACGTGTGACGTGTGCGCCGTCGATGCCAGTCAGGTGCGGGACGCGGTGGCACGGATCGGACCGGATCCCGAGATACTCACACTCGATCCACACTCGTTCTCGGAAGCGCTCGGCGACATCGAACGGGTCGGGCGCGCAGTGGGCCGTTCCGAGGTCGCGGAGACACTCACGGCGGAGTTGGCTGCGACGGTCGAGGAGGTCGATCGGCGCGCCGAGGCGGCTGTGGCGTCGAACGGGCGGCCGCGGACGGCCGTCCTCGACTGGACTGATCCGCCGCTCCGAGCGGGTCACTGGGTCAGTGAGATGATCACCCGAGCGGGCGGGGACGCCGGCTTCCAGCCGGATGGCGCGTCCGAACCTGTCCCGTGGGACGTGATCGGACGATACGACCCCGAGGTCCTCGTCGTTGCCCCGTGTGGGTTCGGGCACGCTCAGGCGGGAGACGCCGTCGATGACCTCCGCGCTCACGAGGGGTGGGCGGACATGACCGCAGTCGAAACCGGCCGCGTCTACGCCGTCGATGGCAACGCGCTGTTCAACCGACCGAGCCATCGCCTCGTCGAGTCGTTGCAGGTGTTACACTGGTGTCTCCATCCTGCGGTCGCCGAACCACTCGGCGACGAGACGCGGAGGTACGTAACGCGACTCGGGGCTGCCAACCGGACGTCGGTGTGATACGGATCGTTGTAATCAGGTACCGGTCATTACCGACCCTGCCTCCAGCAATGACCGGTAATTCGCTAAAACAACCCGTGTGAAACGTTATCATAAAAAAGGTACGGCCGAGGCTACGGCTGGCACCGACGAGAGCGAATCCCGGGCGGATCCGCGTGGTAGTCCACAGGAGGGGCGCG
>CAZDEJ010000114.1:5017-7157 GCA_964504395.1 uncultured Halobellus sp.
CTTACCGATGGCGACGACCGAACGTTGACCGTCAGCGGGTACGACGACTTCGGGAGTATGTACAGTCTCGAACTCCCGGACGGTAACTCACGGTCCGTCGGAAAACAACTGGTCGAGAGCATCACCGAGGTTGATAGTCAGCAGTGACGTACTGGGGACACCCCCGGGGCACTCGGCTTGCTCCGCCTGTAAACACCGCGACGCTCGTGCCCGCCGGGTAGTCCGACTTCGGGAACGGAAGACCGCAGGGAGTCCTTCGTCGGTGACTCCCTCGGGCGGGTCGTCGCCGACCGCAGCCGGTGCGATACCGCCGGATCCCCTCCCCCGCGAGCGACCGTGAAGAGCAGGTAAGGACGACGGGGCGATCACCTCGGTGAACGCGTCCGTGTCCGTGTCCGCCTACACGTCGGCTGCGTTGAGGTTCTCGACCAGTTGGCCGTGGAGCAGGCCGTTGCTCGCGAGCATCGGCGTTCGCACCGTCTCGTCGGCCTCGAGCAGGAGCTCGTACTCCGTACCGTGCTGATCGGTTGCCTGCCCGCCGACCTCACGGAGGAGACAGAGCCCGGCCGCGACGTCCCACGGCCGGGTGTCGTACTCCCACAACGCGTCGGCACTCCCGGCAGCGACGTACGCGAGATGGAGGGCCGCGCTTCCGAGCCGTCGGACGCCCTGCGTTTCCTGATAGAACGCCTGGAGGAACCCGCCGTCGGGGTCGTATCCCGAGAGGAGCATGCTCTCGTCGAGTCGGTCCCGAGTCGTCGTCTCGATCAGGTTGCCGTTCTGGTACGCACCACCCCCAGCGACGGCGTGGAACATCTCGTCGGTTTCCGGGGCGTATACGACCCCAACAATCGGGACGCCGTCCTCGAGCAGGGCGATCGAAACCGAGTAGTTCGGGTTACCGTGGGCGAAGTTGCCGGTGCCGTCGAGCGGGTCGATCAGCCACGCGTAGCCGTCAGCCGGTTTGACGTCGTCGTTCTCCTCGGACTGCACCACGTGGTTGGGGAACTCGCTGTTGATCGCCGTCCGGATGATGTCGTTGGCCTGATAGTCGGCCTCCGTGACGACGTCCGACTTGTCGGTCTTGTACTCGATATTCTCGACTTGGCCGTGGAGTTCGCGAAGCGGCTCGCCGGCCGACTCGGCAGCCTCCTTTGCGACCTGTGCTGCCCGGGCTCGGAAGTCGGTGGGTTTGTTCACCGCCGTGTCGGTCAGCGAGGATCGGGGGCCGTCGTCGTCGACCGTCCGGAGCCCCCAGTCGAGCTTGTCGACCAGTGCGGTGATGAACGGGTCGTCGTACGACGTCCTGACAGCCTGTGCCGGCTGGTCCGCCCCGGTCACGTTGACGACGGTTCCCGCCGCAAGCCGCTGGAACTGCCGTCCACCGTCGATATCGATGTCGAAGTCATCGTCGAGAACGATCCGCACGTCGGAGTTACAGCTCACGACGATGGGGTCGACGGCGGCGCTGATCGTCTCGTGCGGGATGATCTGTAGGGTCCGGTTGTCCTGCGGGTAGTGCACCGGCCCGTGGTTCGAGTACGCGCGCCCGGTGCTGCCGGTCGGCGTGCTGATGATGAGACCGCTCCCGAAGTACTGCCCGATGTACTCGTCGTCGACGAACACGTGAAGCGATCCGACCTTCGTGCCGTACCGCTCCTCCGGCGGGTGTTTGCGGAAAAATACCTCGTTGATACCTGTCGTGTTGATCTCGTCGGAGACAACCTCGTATTGCTGTCTGGTGTTGACCGACGCTCGCCCCCGGAACGCCTCGCTCAGAGCGTCCTCGACGTCGTTCTGGTTTACACGGGCGAGAAACGCCAGCGTCCCGGAGTTGATCCCCAGCAGGGGGATCCGGTAGGGCGCAAACGCACGGGCGCCCTCGAGGAACGTACCGTCGCCCCCGACGGTAACCCCCATCGTCGTCCGGGTGCGGTCGACGTGCTCGTCGGTAACCGGCGTCCCAACGTCGAGTGTGGTGACACCGACGTCGTGTGTGTTTGCCCACGAGGTGACCCTGTCGACCATACTGTCGCTGTCGGGGGCTGCCAGCACGATTATCTCCTCTAATGTCGAGAGCCGTCGTCCGTGCATTGATGACCGAATCGTACTCCGGTATCGAACAAAATAAACGTCCGGG
>CAZDEJ010000115.1:0-7123 GCA_964504395.1 uncultured Halobellus sp.
AGCCCCTTCTTCGAGAACCACCACGCCATCTTGGCGGCGCTCGTGGTCTTTCCGGAGCCCTGCAGCCCCGCGAGCAGGATGGTCTGTGACTCCAGGGGCAGCGCCGTCGACTCCCCCACCAGGCCCACCAGTTCCTCGTACACGATCCGGAGGACGTGGTCCCGCGCGGAGGTCCCGGCGGGTGGCTCCTCGCCGGTCGCGCGCGATTCGATCGACGACGAGAGGTCCATCACGAGATCCACCTCGACGTCCGCCGACAGCAGCGAGCGCTGGATCTCCTTGATTATCTCCTCGACGTCCTCGTCGTCGAGCCGGGACGTCCCCTGTAGTTTGTCGAGACTGCTGCGAAGGGAACTCCCGAGATTGTCGAGTACCATTATCCTAACTTATGCCGCCGCCCGGCTAAAGCCTTTTTCTGCGGGGACACTGTTCGGATCGGAACGGAATCGTCGAGGTGAAGCGAGTGAAGGGCGCCCTCTTTCCAGTCCCGCCTGGCCGTGGGTTCTCGACCAGCCATCACTTATGTGAAAACCACTCGGACCACGGGCTCGCAGTGCTACGATCGGGCGCGACCGGCGATCGACCGTCCGCCGCAACGACGGACGGCTACCCGCCGACCAGCCGGTCGACCAGCCGCTCGGGATCGAACCGCTCGACGTCATCGTACCCCTGGCCGACACCCAAAAACAGGATCGGGCGGCCGGTGACGTACGCGATCGAGATGGCGGCGCCGCCCGAGGAGTCGGCGTCGGCCTTCGTGAGCACGGTCCCGTCGATCTCGGCGGCGTCGTTGAACTGCTTCGCGCGCTCGACGGCGTCCTGGCCCGCGACCGCCTCGTCGACGAACAGGGTCATGTCCGGGTCGACGACGCGGTCGATCTTCTCCAACTGGGCCATGAGGTCGTTGGAGGTGTGCAACCGGCCGGCCGTGTCGCCGAGCACGACGTCGACGCCGTTGGCCTCGGCGTACTCGACGGCGTCGTAGAGGACCGCCGCCGGGTCGCCGCCCTGCTCGTGGCTGATCAGCTTCGTCCCCAAGGCGTCGGCGTGCTCCCGGATCTGCTCGTTGGCACCGGCCCGGTAGGTGTCGCCGTTCGCGAGCACGACGTCCAACCCCCGCTTCTCGAAGTACTGGGTGAGTTTCGCGATGCTCGTCGTCTTGCCGACGCCGTTGACCCCGGTGAAGACGATGGTGACCGGCTTGTCGGCGTCCTCTATCCGACGGTCGAAGTCGAACTGCCCGACGCTGATCACGTCGTAGAGCGCGTCGTGGAGGGCGTTCTCGACGAGTTCGCCGGTGGTCTCGACCTGGGCGCGGGTCTCCCCGACCATCTTTCCGCGGATGGTCTCGAGGATCTCCTCGGCGACGTTCATCTCCACGTCGCTCTCCAACAGCGCCATTTCGAGGTTCCACAGCGGGTCTTCGAGGTCGTCCTTCTCGATGATGATCTTCCCCGTCGCGAACGCCGCCGCGCGCTTGAGTCGGCCCGGCCCCGACCCCTCGTCGTCGTCCGCTCGGAGCGCCGCCGCAGCCTCGTCGGCGGCGATGTCTCCACCCGCGTCGGATCCCGACTCCTGGGCGGTCTCGTCGACGGCCTCAGGGCCCGGATCGGTTCCGGTGTCGTCGTCGACCCGCCCGTCGGCCGTCGCTCCGGCGCCGCTATCGGCCGACCTGTCGGCTTCCTCGGCTGAGCCGCCGGCCTCGTCGGATGCGTCCGTCGCCGGTCCGGCGGACGCTTCCGCTTCGGCCTCGGCCTCGGCTTTCTCCTCTGCTGTCTCCTCGACGTCCTCGCGGAAGCTCCCCAACTTGTCCTTCAGTCCGTCGAACATGTGTGACCTTACTCGCCGTCGCCTTGGCCCTGCATCTGCTGCATCTGCTGTTGCTGCATCTGCTGTTGCATCTGCTGGGCCTGCTGTTCGAGTTCGGAACTCTCGTCTTCGAGTTCGCCGACTTCCGCCCGGACCTCGTCGATCCGGTCGTCGAGAACCTCCTGCTTCGTCCGGAGGGCATCGGCGGCGTCGTCGGCCTCTTGCTCGGCCGCGAAGTCACCGCCGAGGTCGACGATGATCTCGTCGATGTCCTGTACCTCCGCACGGACGTACGCGCCGCCACCCAGGGGCATCTGGACCGTCGACCCGGTGTCGAGGGTGTCGATCGCCTCGATCGCGTCGTCGATCGCCGCCTGTTCGGTCTGGAGGTCGTCGATCTCCGCTTTGAGCGTCTCGATCTCCTCGTCGATGGCCTGAAGCTCCTGGGAGAGCTGCTGGAGCTGCTGTTGTCCGCCACCCATCATGCTGCGGCCTCCGCGGCGGCGACGTCGTCAACCTCGATCTGCGTGCGCTTGAGCCCGTGCTGGCTCCCGATGTTCGCGTACACACGCTCGCGGGCGACGTTCTCGTTCGGCGCCTCCACGACCGTGTTGAACTGGCTGTAGCCGTCACGGCTCTGGAACCGGCCGCTCACCGCGTATTCACTCATGACGTATGATACCCGAGCGACGGGGAAGTATCTTCCTACTCGGTACTCGGCGAATCGGCGCCGATCGCGGCGTGACAACATGACTCGCAAGAAACCGGGGAGTGCGGGGCACGCCCGCGATGTGCCGGCTACTCCAAGTAGCCGAGCGCGTCCTCGACCCGAGTCAACTCCGGCCCGGTGGTGTCGTCGCCCGCGACGTATCCGGTCCCGGTGGCGACGACCCCCGACCCGACGAGCGGGGCGCCGTAGTTGACGGTCCCGATGTCCGCGCGGACGTCGAGGTGGTCCTCGACGGCCTCGATCTCGGGCTCCCGTGCCTTCGGGTGACACAGCACCCCGTCGTTGGTCGCGACGGCGGCGGTTCCAACGGTTCGAACGTCGGCGATGTCGCCGCGTTCGACCGGCACCTCGAGTGCGGACTCGACGACCTCGACGGCGTCGTCCGAGAGGTCGGGGTGGACGTACGCGCCGTAGTCGTTGGCGAGCACGACGTTGCCGGCGGCGTTGATCCGGCCGGGGAACTCGGTTACGGACACTCCCGCGGCCGACTCGATGGCCTCCCTCTCGCGGTCTTTCGCCCGACTCGTCACGAGTAGCCCGTTCTCGTTGCCGACCACGAGGGCGCCGACGGTCCCGGAGCCGCCGACGGTGGTCGCCACCGCGGGGACGCCGAGTTCGTCGGTCATCGCGTCGACGATGTCACTCTCGGCGTCGGAACGAACGACAAGAACGTGGTCCGTCGCACGGGCGAACACGCCGACGTACGGCGACCCGGCGAAGGAGGCGCGGAGCACGCTATTCGGCCGGCTCCGCCTCGACGATCGACTCGCCGTCCTCGTCGAACCGGGCGGCGCGAACGCGGAGTTTGCTCGGAGGCTGTTGCTTCCCGTGCGCCCACACCGTCTCGTTGAGCGAGGGATCCAGCCGGACTGCCGTCTCGTCGACGCTGAAGTGCGTCGCGAGGTGTTCGCGGATCAGCGCCATCGCCCGCCCCGCCCGCTCGTGACCGGGGACGGCCGTGACGTCCCGAAGGGGAACCGTGACAACGCGCTCCTCGAAGTCGCTTGCACTCATCCTTACTCGTCCGTGTCGCTACGCCGCCAGTTGCGCCGCTTGGGGTTCCGCGTGACCTCCATGTCGGTCTTCATCATCACCCACGCGGGAACCCGCGTGTTCTGGCGTTCGAGCTTTGCGAGTCGCTTCTTCTTTGCCTTCGATTTGTTACCCATAGTATCCATCTGTACCCTGCCACCGCATAAAATCCTGTTCCTTCGTGGGCGATCCGACCGACGTGACGTCGGGACCACAGCGGGAGCGACCGGACGCCCCCACACCGGCAGCGTCCTGTCGCCGGCCGGTGCCGTTTCGGCAGTGCCGTTCGCCGAGGCCGTCCGCCTGTCCCGGGAGTTCCCCGGGGCGGAGGCCGGGACCTCTTGAGCGCCCGTCCCGCCGCCGAAGACGTCGACGACCCCGTGGCAGCGGACCTCGCGACGAGGTTAGTCGCCGATGGGGGCGCCCGGGGGTTCCACGGCGACCGTACGGGGTCGTACGGCCACTGCACGGGTGCTCAGGCTACCGGAGGAACACCCGCCCTACGCCCTACCACAGTTACGGCGCCTGGGCGGCACCTGCGGTCGCTCACACCGGAACGAGCCCCACAACCGTGACCCCGACAAGCCCGACGACGACGACCAATCCCGCGGCGTCGACCCGGCCGAACCGGAGTTCCGGGAGGGTCGGGTTCCACGCGAAACACCGTGCCCGGAGCGCGAGCGCCAGCCGGTCGGCCCGGCCGAACGCCCGCCGGATCCCGGCGGCGGCGACGGTTTCCATCCGGTCTCCGAGCCCGCGCTCCCCGCCCAGCCGGGTCGCCGATGCCTCCCGCACCCGCCGGAGGTCACCCCGTAGGAGCGGCAGAAACCGGAACACCAGCGCCACGCCGATCCCGAGGAGCCGACCTGCGCGGCCGGGAACCAGCCGCTGGATCGCCGCCCGTGAGTCCCGAACCGGCGTCGTGTGGAGGTAGACCGCCGACACGACGAGAACGAGCAGGACGCGGTAGCTCGCGAGTAGCGGGCCGACTGCCGCCCCGGGGTCGACGCCGACCGCCCACGGCCGGATCTCAACGACCGAGACCGCGGGTCCGGCGGCCAGAAACGGCAGCGCGGGGAGGTAGCCGCAGGTCGCGTCGAGGGGCGAGAGCCGGCCGGCGGCGAGGAACGCGGCCGCGAGGAGGGTGAGCGCGGCCAACCCGCGCGGCGTGGTGTAGACGAACGCCGCGGCGGCGAAGGCGGCCTGTGCCAGCAGCTTCGTCCGTGGGTCCAGCCGGTGGACGAGCGAGTCGCCGGGAGTGTACCTCAGCATTGCGGATCCGGCGGCGTCGCGTCCGGCGACGTCCGCCCGGCGGGATCGCCGGGATCAGCGGCCGACGCGTGACACGCCGCGCCCGGCACCCGCACGCCGTACTCCGGCAACGACGCCACGGCCTCGTCCGGCGGCGCGTTGACGACGATCCGGCCCTCGGACATCGCGATCACCCGATCCGCGAAGTCGAGAACGTCCCGGAGGTCGTGGGTGACGATCACGGGTCCTGTGCCCGACGCCACCAGGTCGGAGAGCCGATCCAGCACCGACGCTCGCGCCGGCGCGTCGAGTCCGGTGAACGGCTCGTCGAGAACGAGGTGGTCCGGCTCCATCGCGAGTGCGCCGGCGATCGCGACCCGCTCGCGCTCGCCGCCCGAGAGTTCGCCGACGCGGTCGTCCGCCCGACCGTCGAGGGCCACCGCCGACAGCGACGCCGCCACCCGACGGTCGACCTCGTCCCGGTCGAGTCCGAGGTTTTCGGGGCCGAACGCCACGTCGGCGCCGACGGTTGCGGCGACGAGTTGGTCCCGCGGCTCCTGAAACACCATCCCGACGGCCGTCCGTGCGGCGACCAGATCCGCCCCGACACGGCGGCCGTTCACCTCGACGGTCCCCGAATCGGGCTCCAACAACCCGTTGAAGTGGCGGACGAGCGTGGTCTTCCCGGAGCCGTTCGCGCCGGCGAGGACGACGCACTCGCCGTCCGGGACGGTGAGGGAGACGCCGTCCACGGCGACGGTGTCGCCGTACCGGTGGACGAGGTCGACGGTTCGGATCACGGCTGTGACAGGTCCATCGACGACACCGTCAGGCCGCCGCCGCAGCGTCGCTCCGGACGATCCCGACGGCGGCGGCGATCTTCACCGCCTCGAAGGGGACGAACGCAACCGCGCTCACGGTGAACGCCTCGACCAAGCCGACGTTCTGGACGACCGCGAACCCGACGGTCCCCGAAGCGTAGATCACCACGGTCCCGGCTACCATCCCCGCCACGAGCCGGACGGTCCGGACCGCATTCGGATCCGCCAACCCGTCGAACCCGTGGACGACGGCCCCGGTGAGCACCGCCGCGACCGGATACGACCAGAGGAACCCCGCGGTGTAGCCCGCCAGCGGCCCCAACCCCGCGGATCCGCCGGCAAAGATCGGTGCCCCCGCCGCCCCCGCCGCGAGGTAGAAGACCATCGACGCGCCACCCCACACCGGCCCCAGGAAGACCCCCGCGAGGAACACACCGAGAACCTGGAGGCTCACCGGTACCGGCGAGATGGGGTTCGGAAACGACACGTACGCGAACGCGCCGGTGAGTGCCGCGAACAGCGCCGCGCGTGCGACGTTGCCCACGACGTCATCCCCGACAAGTTCGACCGACTCCGTCTCTGTCGCCATACTGACGTCCACCTCGTAAACCCGTATCAATGATTCGGTTTACGAAGCTAACCTTTGTAGGTCACGCGGACATACTCGCTTCCAATGGACGACAAGACGGCGGACCTACGTGACCTCTTCGTCGAGACCACCGGCGAGGAGACGGTTACCGAGACCCAGACCGCCGCTCGGGGGTCGTTGTCGACCGACGACGACGCCGACGCGGTCGAGAACGCCCTCTCCGCGCTTATCGACGGGATGGCCGACCGCTACGAGTTCGACACCGACCTCCCGGAGTCGGATCTCCGCCGCGTCGTCCGGGCGTTCTTCGACCCCGAGACCGCCGGAGTCGGCGGCTCGTGGTCCACAAACGCCGATGCGGCGGTTGCGGCGTCGCTCCCGGGTGACGCCGACGCCGAAACCGTGTTCCACGCGCGGATGGACCTCCACCTCGTCGCCGACACGGACCGCGACGGCCCGGTCCCCTACACGGACCTCCGGGCGCTCGTCTCCACGGAGTCGCCGACCGACGGGGTCGACGCGGGCGGCGATGCCCCGGACGTGGACCGTGACGCCTCGGTCACCGATGACGCCGCGCTGGCGGCCGCGCTTCCGGGCGATGTGGACCCGGCGACGGTCCGTCGGTACCGTCGGGTCGCCGAGGCGGATCTCACCTCCCGGCGGGCGAACCACCGGTATCGCGACGCGTTCGCCGACCTGCTCACTGACGCGGACCTCTCGACTCGACTCGCGTCGGACGCCCGTCGCGACGGGCTGGAGGCGGCCACCGAGGACATCGAGACCGACGTGTCGTTGTAGCGCTCCGCGGCTCGATCTCGGGGGGCGAAGACTCTTACCGGAGGGGCGCCCTAATTCGGTGCGATGGCGCAGGCCCCCCAGGATCCCTCGGAC
>CAZDEJ010000116.1:0-3386 GCA_964504395.1 uncultured Halobellus sp.
TCGTAGGACGTGGCTCACGCTATGGAGCTCCGTCGTCTCCTGCGCGGGCGCGTCGAGTGGTCGCGCCTGGAGGCTGTGGCCCGCGAGATCCGCGACCGGTACGGTCACGATGACGTGTCGGTCCGGTTTCTCGACGCCGACAACTGGCTCTCGACGCCGATGGTGGTCGACGACCGGTGGTTCGTGAAGGTGATCTCGAAGCAGAACTCCATCGTCCACGGCCTGTTTACCACCGGACGAAACCTCGGGGTGTTCTCCTCGGGCACGGAGGGGTTTTTCGAACACTTCGACACTCCGGTCGAGATGGCGGAACACGAACTCGTCGCCACCGAGCGGATGCGGGAGATCGGGCTCAACGCCCCGGAGCCCGTGGAGGCCTTCGAGGTCGACGGTCTCGGGGTGGTCGTTCTCGAGTACCTCCCGACGTTCCGCACGCTGGACGAACTCGACGCCGAATCCGAGACGGATCTCGCGCCCGGGCTGTTCGTGGCGCTGTCGACGATGCACGACAACGACCTGCTCCACGGCGACCTCCGGCCGGAGAACGTACTGATCTGCGACGGGGAGATCTACTTCATCGACGCGACGAGTGTGACAGAGGGGAAGGCCTCGGACGCGAAGTCATACGACATCGCGTGTGCGCTCGGCGCGTTGGAACCGTTGATCGGCGGGAAGCGAACGGTCGACGCGGCGCGTTCGGCGTTCACCCCCGAGGAACTGCTCGCGGCCGCACGGTTCCTGGATTTCGTCAACATCCGCCCCGACCACGACTTCGACGCCGCGATCCTCCACGGCGAGATCGAAAAGCGGGCGTCGTCGCCGTAGCTGTACGGACGGTGCGACACGTACCGTTCGGATCGGAGCCCGCGTCCGAAAGGGGGTGGGAAGGCGGAGGCGGGGGCTGAGCGGACAGCCGCTCCCTCTCCGGGCGGAGGGAGTGCTGAGCGCGGTGGGCCACAGCGGACCCCGACGCTGTGGCGACGTGTGGCGGGCGTGTTGGGTTGCCGACTCCGACGAGAAAAGCGTCGTGCGTCGGCAACTAAAGGTTGTTAGGGTAGACGGATAAACCCACCGGGATGGGTCGGCCCGGCGGTTCACGCGGCCGGGTCGACTGCCTTCCGAAGAGCACGCTCGAGGTTTCCCATTTCGTCGTCGAGGTTTCGTTTGAAGAACCGCTCGACACCCGGGACCCGCCCGTCGACGACGAACTCGTTGACGAGGCGGGATCCCGTCTCCGTGGATTCGATCGTGTGCTCGCCGGTTACCCGAAACGTGGAGGACTTTCCGACGAACTTGACGTGTCGCGGCGGATCGGTCTCGACGTCCTCGGTCTCGACCCGAACGGTCGAGTTCACTAACGGGATCGGCAGTCGGACGTGCCAGGTCGCGGAGCCGTCCCCGTGGACCTCGTAGCTATCGACGACGCTTATCGCCCCCGCCCGCTTCGCCGGGGTCGAGATGAAGTCCCACACGGCTTCGGGCGGGCCGTCGAACTCGAAGGCTCGCCGAACGCGTACCGTCATGTTCGAACGTTGGCAGCGGTGATCAAAAAGACTCGCGGCTTCATTGCTTGGCTCCGGCGTTAGCTCCGCGTGACACGCCAGGTTGTCGATCGTGCGCGGCCCCACTTTTCGATGTCGACGTCGTCGGACTTTTCGGCGAGCTGTGGGAGGCGGGCTCCGACCTGCTTTGCGGAGAGCCCGATGGCGTCGGCGATGTTCTTCGCACGGAAGTAGCGTTCGCCGGCGGAAACGCTCTCACGGAGGTAGCCGACGATCCGCTTGTCCTCCTCGGTGAGGTCGTTCATTGTTCAGTATAACGTGTGGTTCGGCCTTAAGCTTCTCGTCCGAACTACCCGAAGAGGTGCGTCGCCGACACCGCGAGCGACGCCGCGATGGTGGCTACTGCGAAGCCGACGGCGGCGACGAACTGGTCACCGGTCAGCCCCGCGACGAACATCCCCACGACACCGAGGAGTGCCACGATGGAGAAGAGCACGGTCAGCCCGAACCCCATGTCGGAGTTCCCGGATGCGGTTGCCATACACATTGATCGCGTGGTCGGAACTTAGTTCATACGAACGACGGTCGGAAACGCCACCGCGGACCGATCACGACCCGGCAGTAGCGTGATCACTCGATCCGGACGTGCTCGGACTCCTCGTTGAGCGCGAGGTTCGCGGCGATCTCTGCGTTTCGCATGGCGTACTGGGCGGTCTGCTGGAGGCTGACCAGCACCTCGCGGATTCGAAGCACCTCCTCGTTCGTCATCTCCGGGAGATCCTCGAGGATCTCCTGTTCGCGGTCGCTGAGTTGCCGGAACAGCGTCCGACACGCCACGGTCTTGTCGTAGTCGCGTTCGACCACCGACTGAACCGCGGTTCGCGTGAGTTCGTCCACCTGGTCGGTGAACTCCCGAATCCGGCGCATCGTCTTCGAGCCGACGTCCAGCGGCTTCTCGGCGTCGGCCACGATGGTCGCGATATCCTCGGCGTTGTCCGCGGTCAACTCGAGGTTCTTCGCCACCGACCGGTAGCCGATGAGCGGGAAGCCGGATTCGAGCCCGACCGCGCGGGCGAGGTTGGGGTTCTGGTAGGCAGTGAAGATCAAGCGGAGCAACAGGACGAAGATCTTGTTGGCTTGGCGCTCGCGGTTCAGCGCACGCTGTGCGAGGTCGGTGTTGCCGTGAGCCAGGGCCTTGATCGCCTCCCCCCGCATCGTGCTACCGGTGTTTTCCAGCCGCTCTAAGAGGTTGTCGAGCGTGAAGTCCTCGGGGTCGACCGAACACCGGATGGCGATCCGGTCGGGGGTCTCCTCGATAACACCCAACCCCATCAGTTGGGTTTCGGCCTGATAGACGGCGTTGATGTGTTCGGAGTCGAGCGCGCCCTCGTCCTTCCGGATGTGGATGACCCGCCGCCCAAGCACGTATTGGGCGACGATCGCCCGCTCTAAGGAGTCGGCGTCGAGGTTGTCCGCCCGGATCGTCGCCGAGGAGTCGCCCTTGCTCGCCGACTCGGGCAGTACCGTCAGCGTCCCCTTCCCACCCATCCGGAGCGAAACCTCGTCGCCCTTGTCGACGTTGTGCTCCGCGGCCCACTCGGCGGGGAGGGTCATTGCGAGCGTCGACGGCCCCAACCGCTGTACTTTCCGTGTCTCCATACCGTGACCCACGGTTTGATCCGTCTTAGTTCTCACTATATGCCCTTATACACGAGCGCAAATATTCAAAATATTAAATCGGTACGCGGTGTCGTGCGAGGGAGCGGTATCCGGCGACACCCGGGGTCGACCGAGGTGGTTCGCGATGGGCCACCGGGGAGAGACCCGCCGCGCCGCTGCTCCCTGAGGGGTTCGCCGGAGCCCTCGCACCGGCTATCGGCCGGT
>CAZDEJ010000116.1:3486-7089 GCA_964504395.1 uncultured Halobellus sp.
CGGTCGCGGCCGGCGTCTCCGCCGCTCATCCACGGCCGCCACACACCCGTCACTGATCGGCGGCGGCGAGGTAGATGCCGGCCAGCACCACCGCGCCACCGACCGCCGTTGTCGGGCCGACCACCTCGTTCAACAGAAGGTAAGCCAGTATCGCGCTCCCGACCGGCTCCGCTAAGAGCGTTACGCTGACCACCCCGGACTCCAGGTGTCCCAGCGACCAGTTGAGGACCGTGTGTCCGAGGATGCCCGGTCCGACGGCCATCCCGGCGAAGAGCAGCCACTCGCGTGGCGGGTACGCGGTCAGCGGCAGGTCGTTTCCCACGGCGACCGCGAGCAGGACGATGGCACAGACGGTGTAGACGACCGTGACGTACGGCACGACCGACAGTCGCTGGCGGAACGAGCGCCCCGCGACGATGTACGCGGCCAGCGCAACCGCCGACGCCAGCGCGAGCGCGTTGCCGTACAGCGGCCACGCCCCCAGCACCGGTCCCCCCAGTAGGTCGCCGAGCGAGAGCAGCACCGTGCCGGCGGTCGCCACAACGACTCCGGCGAGCATCCGGCGGCTGAACCGCTCGTCGAGCAGGAGCGCCGCCCCCACGGCGACGAACAGCGGCTGCGACTGAACCAGCGTCACCGACGCGGCGACGCTCGTCCAGTCGAGGCTCTCGAACCACAGCGCGAAGTGGATCGCTAACAGCACCCCCGGGACCGACAGTCGGAGGTACGATCCTGCGGAGAACGACCGGAGCGAGTCGGCGTGGCGCCGGACCGCGAGCGGGGCGAGCAACAGCGTGGTGAAGGCCACCCGATAGAACGCCTGGATGACCGCCGGAGCACGGCTCCAGTTGATCAGGATGGCGCTGGTCGAGATGGCGAGGATGCCGACACCGAGGCCGATTTCGGGCCTGATCGCGGGCGAGTTCGCCGTCTGCGATGTCATACTACGCCAGCAGCACCCCGCATCTCCCGGCGGCGACGAGGCGCCGGCCCCCGTCTGAGCCTCGCCGGCGGCCCCTCCACACACGTCGGTCGCCGGTGGACAGCCATACCGGAGACGTACGGAACCGCGTCACAAAACAACCACGGCCAACGCCGTCGTGCGTCCGACCGCGCCATGGGATACGATACCGCCGGTACCTCGGGCGTCCGTTCGTTAGGGGTGTCGCCAGGGGCGAGGGGACCCGTACGGTGGACGCTGCGGAGGTCGTCCTCGGTTCGGTCCGCACGCCCCGCTACCGGCGGCCGTCTTGACTAATATTAGTCAAACGGCTTATTTATTCGGAAGATGTACGACCTGCATGGGGCAGCACCCGTCCACGTATCCGGATATTGACGATATCGATCTGGAAATTCTACAGCAGATAGAGGCCGACTTCGACGTGAGCCTCGAAACCGTCGCGGACGAACTCGACCTCTCGAAGTCTGCGGTCCACTATCGCATACAGAAACTCAAAGACGAGGAGATAATCAACGGTGTGACCGCCGACGTCGACCCGTTCGCGCTCGGACTCGAAGTGGTCTCTCTCACCGACGTGTCGGTGACACACCGGGAGGGCTACTCGGAGAACATCGGCGAGGAGATCATGGCGATCGACGGGGTCGAGCAGGTGTACTACACGATGGGAGACATCGACTTCGTGGCGGTGAGTCGAGTGCAGACGCGCAGTCAACTCAACGACCTCATCGAGGAGGTCGTCGCCATCGACGGCGTCAACGAGACGTCCTCGAAGTTCGTGTTGGAGGAGTTCCACGGCGCGCGAACCGTCAGCGCGAATCTCACGCAGTCCGGGCGCGATGCGATTCTCGACCCGTAGCGCCGCGCCGACGCGGGCTATGGGGGTTGTTCCGCGGCACGGGTCTCGCGAGCGTGTCGGGGTCCCGGCGCGTTCGTTGCGGGGTCGACTCCCGCGTTCCGGGTCGGGTGGCCGGTGGCGTCACGCCGGGATGTGGAGGGCGGACCGTCCTGTGGGAGTTCCGACTCGGGAAGCGCCCCCGCTGGGAAATAATTCTTACTGCAGTGGATCTGTTTCAACAGAGAGTCGAAAATCGGGAATCAGTAGGAAATTATACGAAACACTCTTGGGATTCGCTACTAATGCAGTCACATGGCAAAGCAGACAGCCGAAAAGAACGACATCGAACGACTCGATCGGGAGTACACGCTCGGAACGTGGTCGCGTCAGCGGGACTTCGATCCGACACAGATCGTCGACACGGACGGGCCACGGATCATCACCGCCGACGGTGATTCGATTCTGGACTTCAGCAGCCAATACGTCTGTACGAGCCTCGGGTACGACGCCGAACGGATCTGTGACGCAGTCAACGAGCAGATACGGACAGTACCGTACGTAAACCCCGGGTGGGCGACCGAACCGCGGGCGCGACTGTCCGAGAAACTCGCCGAGATCACCCCCGGATCGCTGAAACGGACGTTTTACTCGACAAGCGGAACCGAGGCCAACGAGGTCGCGTTCAAGATCGCCCGCGCGTACACCGGAAAGCACAAGATCCTCTCGCGGTACCGCTCGTACCACGGCGCGACCGCAGCCTCGCTGTCAGCCTCCGGCGACCCCCGGCGGGTCGCCGAGGGCCCCGACGTTCAACCCGAGGTGCCCGGGATGGTGAAGGGTCCGGACCCATACGCGTACGGGTCGAGCCTCGATCCCGACAAGAGTTTGGAGTACATCGACGAGATGCTGGCTCTCGAAGGGGGCACCGTCGCGGGAGTGTTGGTCGAACCGCTGGTGGGATCCAACGGCGTGTTGACCCCGCCGGACGACTACCTGCCCAGACTGAAGGAGATCGCCCACGATCACGGCGCCCTGCTGATCTGTGACGAGGTGATGACCGGGTTCGGCCGGACCGGCGAGTGGTTCGCGTCGACGCTGTTCGAGACCGAACCGGACATCATCACGATGGCGAAGGGGTTGACGGGGTCGTACCAGCCGCTTGCGGCGACGACTGTCACCGAGGAGATCGGCGATTACTTCGAGGACAACCTCCTCAACCAGGGACACACGTTCTCCGGGCACCCCACCGCGTGCGCCGCGGGTCTCGCAGCCATCGAGACCTACGAGCAGGACGAACTCATCGAGAACGCGCGGGAGATGGGGGAGTATTTGACGTCCGAACTCGAGTCACTCGCCGAGCGCCACCCCAGCGTCGGCGAGCGTCGGGGGATCGGTCTCCACCAAGGGCTCGAACTCACCCGCAGTACCGAGGAGCGCGTGCCCTTCGAGGAGCGCAGCGACAAAGTGTCCAGCAACACCACCGTCCTCGACGACGTGGGGGCACACGCGCTCGACAGCGACGTGTACTTCTACACCTCGGTCAATACGATCGTTGTCACGCCGCCGTTGACGATCGGGCAAGACCATGTCGACGAGGCTGTCGCCGCCCTCGACGAGGCACTGGAGATCTCCGACGACGCGATGGATTCCTGACTGCGCGCACATCTGCGGAGTCGATTTCGACGATACGAACGTGCTGTCGGTGTTCGGCACGCGGGCGCCGCCAGGGGTTCGAACGTCTAATCACTCACCCCTCGCCGGGAGGAGCGACCGGTGAAGCCCGGGCCGATAGGCCTCGGCGGGCCGT
>CAZDEJ010000117.1:0-7088 GCA_964504395.1 uncultured Halobellus sp.
GTGGATTCCTCCGCGAGTTCGTGACAGCGCCACTTCGGCCGGTGTCGGCCCCGATGGCCGAAACGGGTGCGGCCTCCGCAAAACGGCGTTCCAGTACCGCAAGAGATTCATAACCGACACGCTCACTCGGTGACGTGAGGACACCCGCCGTTTCCCGTGCGAACGCGGTGCGGTTCGTCACCCTGCTCGTCGTCGTCGGCCTTCTCGCGCCGTCGGCCGTCTCGGCGCTCACGTACGACCCCGCCGAGGCGACCGACCTCGAACAGGGGACGATCACCGACCCCGCCAACGACTCGACCGTGATCAGCACTCAGGGGTACACCTTCCAGGGTAACACCAACCCCAAGAAGCCCGCCCGGCTCGTCTCCGCCGGCGAGCGCGGCGACCTCGAGTGGACCCACGACGATACTGTCGGCGGCAGCGCGTGGTTCTTCGACGTCGATCAGATGCCGAACGGGAACCTGCTCGTCTCCTCGCCGCGGGCGGGCGACACCGTCGTCTTCGAGCTCGATCCGGAGACCCAAGAGCGGGTCTGGGCGGAACGCTTCGACATGACCGACACCCACGACGTCGCGTACTTGGGTGACGACCGCATCGCGATCGCGAACATGCGCGAGTGGAACGAGTCGGCCGGGGTCAGCGACGACCGGATCGTGGTTTACAACCGCTCCTCTGGGGAGTTCACCTGGGAGTGGTACTTCAAAAATCACTTTCCTGCGAGCACCGACGGCGGCTACAACGAGGACTGGAGCCACGTCAACGACGTCGACCCGGTCGGTGACGACCGGCTGCTACTGTCACCCCGCAACTTCGATCAGGCAATCGTCGTGGACATGGAGTCAAAGGAGATCGTCGAGCGCCTGGGCAGCGACCAAGCGTACGACGTCCTCCGGGAGCAGCACAACCCCGACTGGCTCGAAAGCGAGACCGGCACGCCCACCATCCTGGTCGCCGACAGCGAGAACAACCGCGTCGTCGAGTACGCAAAGGAAGACGGCGAGTGGGTCCGGACCTGGGAGGTCGGAACCGAATCGCTGAACTGGCCCCGGGACGCCGACCGGCTCGCAAACGGGAACACCCTGATCACTGACACGCTCAACCACCGCGTGATGGAGGTCACCCCCACCGGGGAGGTCGTCTGGGAGTACTACGCCACCTGGGGGCCCTACGACGCCGAGCGGATGGGCACGCCACCGGAATCCTCGGGGCCGACCATTCGAGACATGAACGCGAGCGGGTCCTACACCATCACCGGCAGCGCGAACCTCACCGCCGGCGGGAACGACAGCGTCGGGTTCGACGCCCGGATCCGCGCCACCTTCGCCGACACGCCGCTCGCGGGGCCGATGAACGAGTTCGCCACCCGGTGGGCACACGTCACGCCGTGGCTCCGGCCGGTGTGGATGACGGGGTGGGACCTCGTGTGGACGATCGGCGCCGCTCTCGTCGGCCTCGCGTGGGCGGGCGGGGAACTGGTCGTCCACGGACGCCGGCTCCTCGCGGGGAGTCGACGCCTCCTCGCCCGACTCCGGATGTAGCCCCGCCGGCGACGCCTCCTCGCCCGGACGCGTTCCCGCTGCCGACGCCTCGCGACACGTACCCGGACCGCCGGCACAACTCCATCGCCGCCGCCGACACCGCTCTCCCGCGTGCCCGCAACACACGTGACCATACCATTCTTTAACGGCGGCCGCCTACCACCGGCGATGGCAGATCTCACTCTGTACGAACTCGACGGCTGTCCGTACTGTGCGAAAGTAACGAACAAACTGGACGAACTCGGGCTCGAGTACGACTCGATCATGGTACCGTCGGCTCACGGCGAGCGCACCGAGGTCGAGGCGGTTAGCGGCCAGACCGGCGTTCCGGTCCTCGTCGACGAAGCCAACGACGTCGAGGGGATGCCCGAAAGCGACGATATCGTCGCATACTTGGAAGAGACCTACGGTAACGCCGCAAACTGACCGACGCGGTTAATTCCCACATCGCTTCATACGCGGGGGTGGACCCGCGGTCGGCTACGCCTCGGTGGGTTCCTGCGAGCGGTCCCGGATGAGGTCGCGGATCTCCTCGGGGTCGTCGATGTCGGCCAGTTCCGTACACCCGACCAGTGCGGTTCCCGCCACGGAGTCGCGGTTCGAGTCGTCCTCGGTGAAATACACCGACCGGGTCCGTGTCACCTCCCCGAGCGAGGACATGATCCGGGCGCGCTTCTCCGCGCTCCGGGTGAACGCGGAGTGGCCGGTGAGCATCCGTGCGAAGTCGCGACGGCTCCCGTCGTCCTCGCTGACGGCCTTGAACGGCGCGCGGGCGGTCGGGTGGACGGTAAACCCCGCTCGCGTCAGGACGGTGACGACGTGCTCGTCGTCGGATTCGGGGTCGAGGTCGTCGGGCATCGGGTCGGCGTCGCGAACGTCGTCGGCGCCGTCCATCACGTCGACGGGGCTGGAGAACGGCTGGTCGAACATCTCTTCGAGCCGGATCGCAACCTCGATGCTCGCGTTCATGCCGTCCTCGTACTTCGAGACCGTCCGCCGGGAAACTCCGAGCTCGGAGGCGAGCTGTCCGAGACTCCACCCACGTTCCTCCCGTTCGTCGGCCAGGAGGTCGCCGTCGATGTTGACGTAGTGCCCGCCCGGCGCGGCGTAGATCAGCGGCGGGACACCCTCGACGAACAGGTCCAGAGCCGTGTCAGGGTTCAGTACGGGCACGCCGTGGCGGAAGTACACCACCCCGGGTTTCAACTCCTCGTCGCGGGTTCGGAGCCCGACCACCATCGGTGTCGCGTCCAGATAGGTTCCGAGCCGCCGCATCTCCTCGCCGGTGGTGCCGTCGAACGCGTCGATGTTTCGGAGTATCTTCAGGAGCACCAGATCCTTGCCGCGTCTCGCGGCAACGTCGAAGCTCTTGGGCCGGATCGCACACCGATCGCTGACGAGGAATCCGGCGTCTTCGAGCATCGCCGTGATGTTTCCGATCAGCGCGGACCGGGACATACATACATATAGTTTATGCAGCGCATATATGCGTTGTGCTGCCGATTCCGGCCCCGTCCGCCGGTTTGCGGGCGGTCCGGGGGCGTGCGGGGTTTTTGATCCCAACCCGCAACGCTGTCGTCGATAAGTTCCGGACCCGAAACGGGTTACCCGCCCGCCCGACTACCCCCGTGTGATGACCGTCATCGGCGTCGACGACACCGACTCGCGAACGCGGGGGATGTGTACCACCTACCTCGCAACGCGGGTGGCGGCGGCGCTCCGCGCCGACGGCGCGAGCGTCCCGCGGACGCTGCTGATCAGGCTGAATCCCGCGGTCGAGCACAAGACCCGCGGCAACGCCGCGCTCGCGATCCACACCGACGCCGACCCCCACCACGCCCTCTCGGTTGCGGTCGCGGAACTGACGCCGCTAGCGGAGACCGACGACCCTCGGACGAGCCCCGGTGTCGTCGTCGCCCCCGGCGACCCTGGCGGCGTTCCGACGCCGGTCCAGTCGTTCTCCCGGCGGGCGGTTCGCGACATCCTCGACCGCGAAACGGCGGTCGACGTGGCGGAACAGGCGGGGTATCGGCACCGTGGGTGGTCGGGAGGCCGCGGCCGGATCGGCGCGCTCGCGGCGGTCGGCGCGTGGGCCGCGAACGACAACTGGACCTACGAGCGGATCGCCTACCGGGTCTTCGGGCGGTGCGGGACGCCTCGGACGGTCGACGAGGCGTCGGTGTTCGAGGCCGCCGAGGCGGGGTATCCGGCGGTGTGGGACACGGTCGACCGGACCGCCGGCGAGGCGGTCTGCGTTCCGAACGCCCCCGGGCCGATCCTCTACGGCATCCGCGGCGACGACCCCGACGCGGTGGATGCCGTCGCCGACCGGATCCGCAGCGAGACCGTCGAACGAACGGCGACATTCCTGACAAACCAGGGAACCGACGCACACCTCCGGGACGGAGTGGTCGGGAGCCTACGCGACGGACGCGCCTACCGCGTCGACGGGACCGTCGTATCCGATCCCGAGACCCGCCGGGGCGGCCACGTCCTCTTCGAGCTTCGCGCTCCAACCCGCCCCGACGACCGGGTCGAGTGCGTGGCGTTCGAGCCGACGAAGCGGTTTCGCGACCGGGTTCGGGCGCTCCGCCCCGGCGACGACCTCACCGTCTGCGGGGAGGTCGGCGACGGGACGGTCAAACTGGAGAAGTTCGCAGTCCGGTCGCTACGCCGGACAGAGCGCACTACGCCCACCTGTGACGACTGCGGCCGCTCGATGGAGAGTGCCGGTCGCGACCAGGGGTATCGGTGTCGCGACTGCGGCACAACCACGACTGAGCGGGCGACAGTCACGCTCGACCGCGACCTCGACGTCGGGTGGTACGAGGTGCCGCCGCGTGCGCGTCGCCACATCGCGAAGCCGCTGGTCCGCGGCGGGTTCGACGCGCCGACGCACCCCGAGCGGTGAGCCCCTCGCTCACCTACGTATCGTTACCCGGAAACGACCAGGATCTCGGTGTTGTCGCGGCGGTCGACGAACCGGCCGTCCGACGGCGGCTTCACGTCCACCACCAGGGTTCCCGTCTCCTGGTTCGCCCGCGTGTGGACGTCGACGGTGACGGTTACCGTCCCGCCGCCGCCGGACTTCGCCGTCGCCACGCTGTCGATCTCGGCGCTTCCGTCCTTCACTATCACCGTCGCCCCCTCTACGGGGTCGCCGTCGTCGTCGACCACGGTCAAGTCGAGTTCCTGTTCGCCGGGCTCGACAACGTCCGGCGAAGGGCGAACGTCGAGTTCCGAGACAACGAGTCCCTGGGCCCCGGAAAGCATGTTCAGCATGACGCTCATCGTGGCCACGCCGACCACCAGCGCGATCACGAGCCTGATCGGGAGCCCCTCGATCGCGCGGTCGTCGGCCGCAAACCGGCTGAGTTCTTCGAGCACACCGACCGTGGTCCCGGCTCGGTACATAAACGCTCGGACGGGAATTTATGTTCTGAAGCGACCCCACTCCCGCCGATGCGTACCGAGATCCTCGGTCGGTCACCGGGCGATGACGTCGACACGGCTGCAGCCACTGACACCTACGCCGGCCGCCTGGGGCACCACCGCGCCAGGGACGGGAGCCGCGGCGCACCGGTTGCGGTCGACCTCGACCGGCCGCACGCCGGACTCGTGGTCGGCAAACGGGGCTACGGCAAATCCTACACGCTGGGCGTCCTCGCGGAAGCGGCCGCCCGGACCCCGGGACTTGCCCCGGTGGTCGTCGACCCGATGGGGATCTTCGGGGGGCTGGCCGCGGAGGTGGGTGACGACGCTGCCCCGGTCCCGGCAACGATACTGACGGCGCCGGCGATCAGGGCCGACGCGATTCCGCCGGAGCGCTGGCCGGCGCTCGTCGGTACCGATGCCGACGACCCGGTCGGCGCACTCGTGTGGCACGCGGCGTCAGCGGCGGCGACGCTTCGGGAGATGCGAGCCGTCGTCGCCGACGCGGACGCCACCCCGGCAACCGTGCGTGCTGCGTCGAACCGACTCCAGCGGGCCGCGGCGTGGGACGTGTTCGACCCCGAGGGGCTCGACGCTCGGACGTTCGCCGGCGGGGAGGCCACCGTGCTAGACTGCTCCGGACTCGACGACGCGCCCGCGAACGCCGTTGTCGCGGGTGCGGCCGCCGCGCTCTATCGAGCCCGCGTCGGCGACGGCGGCCCCCAGGACGCCCGGCGGACCATCGACCGGCTCCCGTGGCTGCTCGTCGACGAGGCTCACACCTTCGTTTCGGGCGTCGCGGGCGCGCCGCTCCGCCGGATCCTTACGCGTGGCCGAGCGCCCGGCGTCTCGCTCGTGGTCGCCACACAGCGGCCGAGCGCGCTCCCCGATGTCGCGGTCTCGCAGTCGGACCTCCGGATCGTTCACCGGCTGACCGCCGGCCCCGACCTCGATGCGCTCACCGCCGCGGACCCGACGTACCTGGACGACGACGTGACCCAAACGCTTCCGGCGGCACCCGGCGAGGCGCTCGTGATCGACGACACCGCCGAGGCGGTCCGAACGGTTGCGATCCGCGAGCGGGACACACCCCACGGGGGCGACAGCCCTCGGGCGTCGGCGGCTACGCCCGACCGCTCCGCGTCCACCTCCGAACCGCAGCCAGACCCCACGGAGACGGACCGAAACTGAGGAGTCGGTCCCGGGTCACCACGACACGATGGCCGACAGACTCGCGCCGGTACTGATCGCGGTCGGGGGATTCGCCGGTGCTACCGCGCGATACCTCCTCGGAACGCTCGTGGCCGGTCCAGAAGGGACGCTGCTTGTCAACGCAGCCGGCAGCTTCGCGCTGGCGACCACGGTCGGCGTGGTCGACTCCCGGCGGCTTCAGGTGTTTCTCACGACGGGGCTCCTCTCGTCGTTTACCACCTACAGCACCTTCGCGGTCGAGTCCGCATCGCTCGGACTCCTCGCCGGCGGCGTGAACGTCGGGATCACGTACGCTCTCGGAGTCGCGGCGGCCGCCCTCGGAGTGGCGTTCGGGAGGCGGGTTGCGTGACTGCCGGGTTCGACTCGGTCCCGACGCCGATCCTGGTCGGCCTCGGCGGCGCCGCCGGCGCGCTCGCCCGGTATACGGTCGACCGACTCCTCGACGGCGGCCGCCGGAGTACTCTCGCGGTCAACGTGCTCGGAAGCACTCTCCTCGGTGCTGTCGCTGCCGCGTCGCTTCCACCGGCGGCACTCGCGCTCGCGGCGACCGGATTCTGCGGCGCCTTCACCACGTTCTCCTCGTTCGCGCTCAACGTCACCCGGGCGCTCGACACGGGTCAGGTCGACATTGCGCTCGCGGACGCTGTCGGGACGCTGGCTGCGGCGCTCGCGGGGGTCTGGATCGGGTCGCTACTGGTGGGACTGTGAAAGCCGTCGAAGTGCCCGAGGCGGGAGTGTGAACCTCGGTCGTTCCGCCTCGCTCCACTCCCTGCGTCAAATCCCGCGTGCGTTGTACACCGATTTCACGAGTGAGTCGCGGAGATGGAACTCCACGACGTGTGAAATCGGAGGACGCCCGAGGCGGGATTTGAACCCGCGTCACGACCGTGACAGGGTCGTATGATG
>CAZDEJ010000118.1:0-4563 GCA_964504395.1 uncultured Halobellus sp.
CAGGCCTCGCGGCCGGTACCCTCGCCGTCGCCGGGTGTGCCGCCCCCGACCGCCAGGACGACCCGACCGCCAGCGACGCGAACGCAGGTAGCACGGCCGATACCCCCGTCACCGACGCTGACGTGGGTAGCACGGACGACACCGCCACCGACGAGGTGACGGCGGTAGCCACCGGCCTCACACGGCCCTGGGGGATCGCGGTCGTGCCCGACGATACGCTACTCGTCACGGAGCGCTCGGGGGGACTCGTCCGCGTTGCCGACGGAACGCCCCGGCGGATCGGCGGCGTTCCGGCGGTCTTCACCGGCGGTCAGGGCGGGTTGTTGGACGTGACCGTCCACCCCGACTACCCGGACCCCGCGTGGGTGTATCTGACCTACGCCGCGGGGAACGACGCGGGCGAAACAACGACCCACCTGGGCCGCGGCCGACTCGCCCCCGACGCGGCCGACCTCGCCGACTTCGAGGTTCTCCACGCCGCCGAACCGTTCGTCGACTCGGAGAACCACTTCGGCTCCCGCGTCGTCTTCGGCCCCGACAGGCGGGTGTACGTCACGGTCGGGGACCGCCAGTTCAAGGATTTCGGCCCCGAGCACGTCGCCCAGGACCGGACGACCGACCTCGGCGTGGTCCTCCGGCTCGACCCCGACGGGTCGATCCCGTCGGACAACCCGTTCGTCGGCGACGCCGACGCCCGGGACGCGATCTTCAGCTACGGCCACCGCAACCCCCAGGGGCTCACGGTCCACCCCGAGACGGGCGCGCTCTGGGAACACGAACACGGCGAGCAGGACGGCGACGAGATCAACGTCCTCGAATCCGGGGGGAACTTCGGGTGGCCGGTCGCGACCGAGGCGTGCACCTACGGCGGGGGCGACCCGATCGGCGTCTCCCACTCGGACCGTACCGACGTCGTCGATCCGGTTCACTACTGGCCCTGCGGTTCCGGCGGGTTCCCGCCGTCGGGGTTGACGATCTACGACGGGTCGGCGTCGGCGTGGCAGGGCGACCTGTTCGCCGGGAACCTCGCCGGCGGGTATCTCGGCCGGTTCACCGTCGACGGCCGGGACGTCACCGAGGTCGAACGACTTCTCGCCGACCGCGAGTGGCGGATCCGGGCGGTGACGGTCGGGCCCGACGACGGGCTCCTCGTGGCGGTCGACGCCGACCCCGGGCCGGTGGTTCGGGTGACCCCACCGTGACCGGCGGAGGAATGGAGAGACAGCGGACAGCGACGGGTCAGTCCGCCCGCGTCCCCACGGTGAAGCGGTCGGTCCGCTCGTCGGCGGCGGGAGCGGTGACGAGCGACACCCCAACCGTAAGAACAAGCGACAGCACCATCCCGTAGAGCGCGAAGTCCCAAGTCAGGTACGTCGACCCAAAGACGGTCACGCCGCCGACGGTGGTCGCCGGGATGAACACGTGGGCGAGGTAGAACGCCTGCGACCCCCCGATCCCGGCGAGCATCCCGCTGCGGGTCGTCTTCGACCAGTAGAGCGCCACCAGCACCGGCAGCGCGAGCTGGGCGTACCCGCCGAACGCGGTGCTGCCGATCTCCACCAGGGTTCCGGGTCGGAACAGGCTGGCGACGAACGTGCCCGTCGCGAAGACCGCCACCCCGATCCGGGCGAGCCACGCCTCCCGGTCGGCGTCGGCGTCGGGGTTCACCAGCGGCCGGTAGAGGTCACGGGTGAGGTACGACGACCCCGACAGGAGCATCGAGTCCGACGACGACATCATCGCCGCCATCGCGCCCGCGACAACGAGCGCCGCGAACCACGCCGGCGTATAGGCGTTCAGCAGCACCGGGATCACGTTCGCGCCATCCGGCACCGCCACGCCGAGGCCCGCCGCCCACGTCCCGAGCAGGAACGCGGGAACGAAGAGTAGCAGGACCAGTACCGGCCACAGCGTGAACGAGCGCTTCAGCACGCGGGCGTCCCTCGCGACGAAGAACCGCTGGTTGATCTGTGGGAACATCGTGACCCCGAACGCGATCGTGACGGCTTGAGCGATCATCCACTGCGGGGAGTAGACCCCGCCGCCGAGCGAGAGGAACTCGGGCTGATTCGCCGCCAGCGACGCCGACACCTCGCCGAAGCCGCCGGCGCTCGACAGCACCCATCCGACCGCGACCCACACGATGCCGAGCATGAACACGCCCTGGATGGTGTCGGTCCACGCCACGCCGCGGAGCCCCGCGAGCACGACGTACCCGATCATAAACAGCGTGATGAACGCCGCGCCCGCCCAGTACGGCACCGTGCCGTCTGTGAGTCCGACGATCGCCTCACCCGCGCCCATCTGCTGGAGCATCACGTAGGGGAACAGCCAGAACAGCGACACCCCCGCCACGAGCGCGCGAAGCCGGGTCGACCCGAACCGGTCGCCGAGCATCTCGCCCAGCGTGACGTACCCCTCCACGCGACCGATGAGCCACTGACGGTAGCCGATGGCGTACCACAGGATCGCAAACAGGAGGCCGTCCATCACGCCCATCACCAGGATCCACTCGGGGCCGGCGGCGTACGCGAGGTTGGGGCCGCCGAAGAACGTGAACGCCGAAAGCAACGTCGCAAACGTGGTGAACAGGAGGACACCCGTCCCGATCGACCGCCCCGCGAGGTAGTAGTCCTCGGCGTCGCTGCCGGTCAGCCGGTAGGCGGCGATCCCGACCGCGAGGGCGACGACTAAGTACGCCCCGATCACGCCGAGTTGGACCGACAGCGCCGACTCAGCCATCGGCTTTCACCCCGTCGACGTTCATTCCACGGTCCCACGCCCCGCGGGCAAACCCCGCGAACGCGATCGTTGCAAGCACCATCCACCCGATGTGCCACCACAACCACACCGGGAGCCCCGCCCGGGTTGCCGTGGATCCCCAGAGGAACCACGGGATTCCGAACGCGACGAGTATTCCGAAGGCCGCGATCCAGAGGTAATCCGTCTTCCGTCGTGGCATCGAACGAAATTATGCGCTTCATACGTGTAAAGGCTTCCTTCTTAAGTTCGAACACAGCGATCGAAGAGATAATTTGTTCATACGACCGGATCGAACGCTTCCCTCCGCTCTCGACGACATCCGATCGGCCGTGGTCGCCGGCGCCGTGACACCGGACCCCGAGGTACGACAGTTATTTGCCGGGAGCAGCCCGTATATAAACACGTCATCGGGCTTCCCATGACACGACGATCACTCACACGCCCCCACAGGGGGATTCACCAATGCAAGACACTGAAAAATATCTCATTCACGCGGCGATCACGGCGGACGGCGTCGTGGAGCGCTCCGACGTCGTCGGGGCCATCTTCGGCCAGACCGAGGGCCTCCTCGGCGACGACTTGGACCTCCGCGACCTCCAGCAGTCCTCGAAGGTCGGGCGCATCGACGTCGAGATCGACTCCCAGAACGGGCAGTCGTTCGGCACAGTCACCATCGCGAGCACCCTCGACCGGGTCAAGACCGCGATCCTCGCGGCCGCCCTTGAGACGATCTCCCGGGTCGGGCCCTGCCGGGCCACCGTGGAGGTCACCGACATAGAGGACGTCCGGGAGGCAAAGCGCCGCGCGGTCGTCGAACGCGCGAAGGAGCTCCTCTCGGAGTCGTTCGACGAGAGTATGATGTCCTCCTCGGAGATCCTCGACGAGGTCAAAGAGAGCGTCCGGATCGAGGACATCAGCGAGTACGAGGGGCTCCCCGCGGGTCCGCGGGCCGACGAGTCTGACGCGATCGTCGTCGTGGAGGGCCGCGCGGACGTGCTGACGCTTCTCCGCTACGGGATCAAAAACGCCGTCGGCGTCGAGGGAACGAACGTCCCCGACGCGGTAGCGGCCCTCACCCAGGAGCGGACCACGACCGCGTTCTTAGACGGCGACCGCGGCGGCCGACTCATTCTCCGGGAACTCACGCAGGTCGGCGACGTCGACCACGTCGCGTTCGCGCCGGAGGGGCACTCCGTCGAGGACTTGGACCGCCACGAGGTGTTCGCGGCACTCCGGGGCAAGGATCCGATCGACGTGGTCGAGACCGATCCCTCACGACCGGCTGACGCCGACGACACCGAGGGTGAGTCCACGGACCCTCCCACGGGGTCGCCGACGACTGAGTCGGCGGCCCCGCGGATCGACACCTTGGACGCACAGGAGTACGAGTACGACGCCCACGACGGGTCGCGGGGCACTCATCCCGACGCGCTCGATGCGGCCGCCACGGGGACCGGAACGTCCCCTACCGAGGGCAGCGCGTCGGCAACGCGGAACGGTGGCACACCCGCCGATGCCCCGGACGGCAGCCCCCCGGCATCGAACGGGACTGCCGGCGGAGCGATCACAGACGAGTCGGACACGTCGGGGACGGCGACACCCGGTGACCCGGACAGTGTCACAGACGCCGACGGCACCGGAGACGCGGCCGATGCTGGCGCCCGGGGTGATGACGGGACCGGCACCGGGTCCGACGGGTCGCCGCCGGTCACGGTCGACGAGGGCGACAGCGGTGGGAAAGCGGATCGGAGTACTCGAAGCCACAGCGGCGGGGAAGCCGGCGGCGACGACCGGGACGAC
>CAZDEJ010000118.1:4663-7022 GCA_964504395.1 uncultured Halobellus sp.
TCGGAGTACTCGAAGCCACAGCGGCGGGGAAGCCGGCGGCGACGACCGGGACGACAACGACGCGACGAGCAGCGACGACCGGGACGACGCCCATCCCAACTCGCTCGCGGATCACGTCCGGGAGGTCATCGACGGCGGCCGGGAAACGATCCGGCTGCTCGACCCCGACCTCACAGCGATCGCGGAAGCGCCCGCCGACGACGCCTTCGACGGGATCGCGGACGCCGACCCCGCGCCGTACGCGGCCGTCCTCGACGGCGAGTTCACACAACCGCTGCTCGACGTAGCGGCCCAGCGCGGCGTCGAACACGTGGTTGCAGCAACGACCGGTGAGTTCGTCAAGAAACCCGTCGGCGTCCGGCTCCGGACCGCAGACCAACTCGCGGTCGCGAACTGAACGCGGGCGACGACGACCGGTCTCACCCGTCGTTTTCGGGCACGTCGTAGGCGTAGATCACCGCCTCGTCGGGACAGTCGTCGACGGACTCGTAGAACTCGGGCCGGCGGTCGATCGGCTCGAACCCCGCGGACTCGTACAGCGACCGTGCGGGGTTGTTGTCCGCGGCGACTGCGAGTGTCACCCGTGTTCCGGGCGCTTGGTCGGCGACGACCGCGTTCACGAGCGCCCGGCCGTGCCCCTTCCGGCGGTGGTCGGGGTGGACGACGAGTTCCGCGAGGTGGGTGTCGCCGTCGCCGATCACCAGCACGTAGCCCACCGGATCCCCGGCGGCGTCGGGGACGGCCGCCGACCCCGCTCGGCCGCACTCGGTCCCGGTCACGACGGCGACCAGACACGTTCCCAGGGCGCCGACCGCCGCGAGCAGTCGGGGGGAAGGAGCGTCGAGATGCGACTGCAGCGCCGCGATTGCGGCCGCGTCGTCAGTGCGGGCGGGTCTGATCACGGGAACGTCAGGACGACGAGCGCCGCGCCCCCGCTGACGACCGCTCCAACAAGGGTTGCCGCGAAGTTGACCGCCTCGTTTCCGAACCTGGCACCCTCCACCGTCGCGCCCAGCAGACTGTCGACGGTCATCCCGACCATTCCGCCGGCGGCAACCGCGGCCGCGCCGACCGGCGACACGCTGGGGAGGAGTCCGAAGGCGACGCCGGCGACGACCACCGCGCCGAGGACCCCGAACACCTCCCCCTGCCAGGTGACACCCCCGTCGGTCCCCGGCGGCACGCGCTCGAACGTCGTGATGAGTCGGGGATCGTCGTAGAGCCCGCCGAGTTCCGAGGAGAGGGTATCGCTCAGCGCCGCCGCCATCGAGCCCGCAAAGGCGTACTGAAACAGGGTTCCGTCGATCGGCAGCGACGGGCTGGCGGCGAAACAGAGCACACACGCGAGCGCGACGGCGGCGTTGCCGAGGACGTTGCCGGTGCCGCGAGCCCCTTCGTTCTCCTCGGCGATGCCGCGGCGCTGCTTCTCGTCGTATCGGTACTTGGTGGAGAGCGCGCCGACGCCGAAGAAGGTGATGAGCACCGCAAACCACCCGACCCCGCCGAACACGACGACCAGCAGTCCCAACAGAACGCCCGAGAGCATCCCCGCCACCGACGCTGTGCCGAGCGCGTAGGAGACGTAGCCGAGCGCGACCGTGACCGCGAGGCCGACGGCGACGTCGACCGTCCCGACCCCGGTCGCAAGCGCGTCGAACAGCCAGAGCAGGAGCCCGGTCGACAGCATCACCAAGGGGTCGTCGCGCTCGAACAGCATCTCGCGGAGGAGTGCGGCGACGAGCGTCCCGGCGACCGCGAGGAAGGTAACCCGCGGGAGCACGACCGCTGTTGACGATAGCGACGCCACCGCAACCTGCCCTCCGACCCCGGCGGCACTCCCGCCGGCGGCGAACCCCGCGACCCCGGCAAACGGGTTGTCGGACGTCTCCGCGACCAGCCGTTTCCCGAGGTTCCCGTAGGCTAGAACTACGATCGCGGCGGCGAACAGCCCGACGGGGAGCCCGATCTCCGTGGTGAGGATCGCGAGTCCGGCGGCGGCGAGCGCGAACCCGGTCAGCCCGTTCAGCCGCCCCTCGCGCCTGTCGTCCGGGCGGGCGAACAGGTCGAACAGCGGCCCGTCGGTGATCACGAACGCGGCGAGAAGCGCCACGGCGGCAAAGGGGGCGAACGCGGCCCGCCCCAACACCGGCGCGGCCACCGCGACCGTCCCCACGAGGGCGAAGCCACCCGCGCGCCGAAGCGTCTGTTGCACGTCCCCGGCTACCCCCGACGCGTACTTAACGCTCCCGACATCGGGCGTTTCACACCGATCGCGTCCGTTCGTACGAATTATTGTGACGAATTACCGGTTGTTGCCGGAGACGAGGTCGGCCACGACCGGTGACTGACTACGATAATC
>CAZDEJ010000119.1:0-6911 GCA_964504395.1 uncultured Halobellus sp.
CTCACCCTACTTCGCTCGGCCTCGCGGCTTCGTTCGTTGCGGGTGTCGTCATACTGTTGGCTATAACTACATGAAGACCTTCGACATCCCGGGGTGTCGAAATCCTTCAGGTGACTATAGCCGGCAGTATCAGAAGCAAAGTCTCTGACTGCTAACCAGAAATCGGAGGTTTCTGGTGATGTGGTTTGATATGACTCTCGCCCTCAGCCAGCGCGACGGGGCGTCCTGTGCGCCCCGCCCATGGACGCCTTTCGGGGTCGACAAACCCACCACTCGTGGCCGGGCTACTGCGGCCCGTACTGCGCACCACTCGTGGGCGCACGGCACTGACTGGCAGCACGATAGGATGCAGCGTAGTGGTTGCGAAGGCCCCGGGGTCCTCTCCGGCCCGCTCGCCCTCTTCGGTCGCTGCTCGAGGCCGGAGGCTCCGCGTGTGTGATGCTGACCGGCCGCGATCCACCCGTTCGGGCGGGTTTCGCCTCGGAACGCCGGCGGCGGCACCACGCCGTTCCGGCCGGCGGCCACCGGGTCCGCCGCGCGGGATCGGTCCGATAGAGCAGTTTTTACCATCCTCCGACGAACATCCGGTATGGGCGACGACACCGACGACCCGACGGTCCCGATCGTGTGTGAATCCTGTGGGACGCGGTCGCGGGTGCCACTCGCGGACCTCCGGGAGTCGCTGGACAAACACAACCACCACCGACACGACGGCGAGGAGGTCGCACAGGTCGACCCCGTTCTCGCGGACGAACTCGCCGACCAGGTCGCCGCGGATCTCGGACTCTACGACTCCGAGCCGTGAGGGAAGCCGGGCGGTTTATTCACGATGCTCGCCCACCCACAGTATGCTCACGTTCATCGGTCTCGGCCTGTACGACGACGAGTCGATCACCGTCGAGGGGAGGGCCGCACTCGACGACGCCGACCGCGCGTTCGCGGAGTTCTACACCAGCCACCTCGTGGGGGCGACCGTCGAGGACTTGGAGGCAGCCCACGGGATCGATATCGAGGTCCGGGACCGCGCCGGCGTCGAGCAGGACCCCGGGGATATCCTCGCGGCCGCCGAGGACGACCACGTCGCGTTCCTGACCGCGGGCGATACGATGATCTCGACGACCCACGTCGACCTTCGACTCCGGGCACTCGACCGCGGGATCGACACCCGCGTGATCCACGGCGTGACCGCACAGACCGCCGCGTCCGGGCTCACCGGCCTCCAGAACTACCGGTTCGGGAAGTCGGTCACGCTCCCGTTTCCGGACGCTCACGGCGGCGACGACGTCCCCGGTAGCGTGATCGAATCGATCGAAGCCAACCGGACGCGCGGACTCCATACTCTCGTCTACCTCGATATCAAGGCCGACCGTGACGCCTATATGACGGCCGACGCCGCAGCCGAACTCCTCGCGGAGGCGTGGACGGACACGTTGGGTGTCGCGGTTGCGCGTGCCGGTAGCCCCGATCCGGTGGTCGCCGGAGACAGCCTCTCGACGTTGGCGGAGCGGGAGTTCGGCGACCCGCTTCACCTCCTCGTTGTCCCCGGCGACCTCCACCACGTCGAGTCCGACGCGTTGGCGGCGCTCGGCGGGGCGCCGGAGGGCGTGTTGGCCCCCCGCGAGCGATAGCCGACAGGCCCGGCGGCAGTCTTATCGGGTTCGTGTGTGGTGTCACTTCACGTGCCAGGAGAGACGGACACACCGGGAACGGCGCTTGTCACCGGAGCATCCAGCGGTATCGGGTACGAACTGACGAAGCTATTCGCGAGGGACGGCTACGACGTGATCCTCGTGTCACGACGGCGTGAGCGGCTCGCGGCGGTCGCTGAGGAACTCGAAACCACGTACGGCGTCGACGGGCACGTGATGCCGGCCGACCTCTCGGAGCCGGAGGAGGCGGTGTCGTTGCACGAGTCGGTTGCCGACGCGGGGCTCGACGTGGGCGTCCTCGTCAACAACGCCGGGTTCGGCTCCTACGGCCCGTTCCTCGACGACGAGTCCGCGGTCGACCGTGACCTGATCGAACTCCACGTCGGCACGGTGACAACGCTCTCGAAGCTGTTCGGACGGGAGATGGCCGACCGCGGGGGCGGCCGGATCCTCAACACCGCCTCCATCGCCGGGTGGGCACCGACACCGAACAGCGCCGTGTACTCCGCGGCGAAACACTACGAACGGGCGTTTTCGGAGGCGCTCGCCGAGGAGCTGGCCGACCAGGGGATCACAGTGACAGCGCTGTGCCCCGGGGAGACCGACACCGGGTTCTTCGACCGTGGGGACTACGACAAGTCGGGCGCGGCTGACGGCGACAGGATGTCGGCCGTCGAGGTTGCGGAGGCGGGGTACCGCGGGTTGATGGCCGGCGATCGGGTGGTCATCCCGGGCAGGTTGAACGGATTCCGTGTGTTCCTCCGGCGACTCCTCCCGCGGCGGCTGTACGTCAAGACGGTCAAGCGGGCCGTAACGGAATAGTCCGCGGCCGTCAGGCGACGCGGTCGGACGTCCGGTCCGGCCGTTCGAGGTCGAGCGCCGCCGCGAGATCGTACTCGTCGCCGGTCACGAGGTAAAGTACGTCCTCGACGACGGTCAGAAGCTCCGGGACCTCCCGGACGACGAGGTAGGTGATCCCGACGAGCACCACGACCGCGAGCACCTGGCTGATGATCCGATCCGAAATGAAGAACGACACCATATACGGGTCCGACGACCCGAACAGCAGCATGATCTCGTCGACGAACCACTGCATGTACTGCTTGCCGAAGACGATTGTAATGAACGTCGTCCGGAGCAGGTTCAGCGCGTAGATGATCGGCACGGCGACCGCCAGCGCGCGGAGTTTCCGGCGGAACGGGGCCTGTACCGCGGCGATCAGCCCAGCAAAGATGGCGATGCTCCCGAGCCCGGTGCACGCGAGTACGACCGACACCGTCAGGCGATGGTCGCCGTCGAAAAACAGGAACGTGTTCGGATACCCTTGGTCGCCGACGATGACCTCGGGGGAGTACCCGAGCGCGTTGACGAGGAAGCCGGTCTGTGTTGCGACAGTCTCCATCAGTACGCCGCGGGGCGCCGGGATCGCAAGTCCGAGAAGCGTAACTGCTGGGATCGTCTCGAACGGGAGATACAGCAGTCCCATCGCGGCGACCGACCGTGAGAGCACGTACAGGGAGTCGCGGCCGTCCCACAGCAGGTAGCCGGTGTACAGCGACGCCGGAACCGCGACGATCGACAGCAGCCCCTCGACGTAGCTCTTCTGAACGAACGCGAAGTGCGGGACCAACTGGAGCCAGAAGGCGGCGAAGCCGACCCACGCGGCGACCGTGAGATACCGCGCCCACCGGTCGTTCCGGCCTGCGGAGAGCGTACCCGCCGCGAACGTGAGGATCACGACCCACGCGAACGCGTCGGAGAGGAGACCGGGCATACTCCCGAGAACGGTGTTGCCGATTAAATCCTTTGTCGTTCCGTGCGTCGGCGGCGGGAGCGCGTCGCTCGCCCGATCATGCTTCGAGGACCTCGATCTCGTGGCCGTCCTGATCCCTGGTGAACGCGTAGCGGTTGTTACAGGACGCGGGGTCGCGGTAGTCCGCCGCGTCCCGCTGCATCAACGTGGCCCAATCGTCGTGGAGGTCGTCGGCGCGGACACACAGGTGTCCCCACGCGTCGCCCATCGTGTACGACCGGCCGTCGTAGTTGTACGTGAGTTCGACGGCCATCGCGGCGTCGGAGGCACCGTCGGGTTTCATGAAGTAGTTCGCGAAGGTGTCGGACTCCCACCGACCGGTGTGTTCGTACTCGAACTTCCGGGTCCAGAACCCGAGCGCCTCGTCGGCATCCTCGACCCGGATCATCGTGTGGTCGATACTCCACGCCGGCAGGTCCGGGTCCCGTTGGACGATCTCGACTTCGTGGCCGTCGGGGTCCTTCACGAACGCGTACCGGCCGCCGCAGGACTCGGGGTCCCGGTAGTCGTCGACGCCCTCCCGCATCAGCTGCTGGTAGGCCGACTCGAGTTCGCCTTCGGGGACACGAACCGCGATGTGACCCCAGGCGTCACCCATCTCGTAGGTCCGATCGTCGTGGTTGTAGGTGAGTTCCAGTTTCGCGCCCTCGTCGTGCATCCCCTCGGGGCCGAGGTAGACGTTGGTGAAGGTGTCGGCCTCCCACCGGCCCTTCTCCTCGTAGTTCAGATGGGTTCCGTACCATTCGAGGGACGCTTCCAGGTCCTCGACGCGCATCATCACGTGATCAAGTACGCCGGACATGCCCGGAGTGACGGCCGCCGCGGTAAAAAAGGGTGCCGACGGCGACCCTGTCGGCGAGCGTCGGGACTCGGTCGGCGACTGCCGGAACTCGGTCGGCGACCGTCGGAGCCGATCGGCTAGCGGGCGTCGCCCCTCTCGCCGGCCCCTCGGGTGTGCGCCCAGTAGTGCATCGCCGCGGCCGTGACCAGCACGACCGATCCGATCGGCCACGCGACCCTGTTCGGCTGTATGGAGAACCCCCATGCGAGCTGCGCCTGTGCGACGGCGGCGACGACGAGCAGTCCGGCGGTCACGCGCGGGTCCTCCAGGCCGGTCCACCACCCGACGCCGGCGCTCGCGAGAGCGGCCGCGTAGACCCCGACCGACAGCGGCCACGCGAGAATGTACTCCGGGAGTCCCCGGGTGTACAGCAGCAGGAACTCGGGCAATGTCGTCACCATCGGCGGGTTCGTGTTGACTAGCCCCCACGCGAACACAAACGTCGCGTCGCGACCGGAGAACACCTGCACCGACCACGGGACCGCGAGGACCGCGAGGACCGCGAGGAGCCCGAGTGTCGCCAACCGTGACCGCACGGTGGACGTCGCCACTGCGATCACTTTCTGGCGACGACGCGGAGCACGTCCTCGTCCGTGAGTTCGTGGTCGCGACCGACCTGCTGTTCGTCGTGTTTGGCGCTCGGACCGGTGACCCGCGCGAACCGGAACCGCTCCTCCAGGGTCCCGCCGAGTCTCCGGAGCGCGTCGTCGACGGTGTTCTCGCCCTCCAGCAGGACCAGCGGCTCCTCGTAGTCGACGCCGCGGCCGGGTTTGTCCATGTACACTCGGATCAGGCCGAGTTCCTCCCACAGTCGCTGCTTGAATCCGTCGAGCCCCTTCTCGGCCTCCGCGCTTATGAAGACCGCGTCGTCGGGGTCGACTCCGACCTCCCGGAGGCTCGCCTCGACCGTCGGAAGGTAGTCGCGGTCGATGAGGTCAGCTTTGTTGACCGCGACCATCGACGGGAGGTAGACCCGGTTGTCCATGATCCCGTCGATGAGTTCGTCGATCGTGTGGTCGCCGCGGACCGTCACGTCGGCGTTGACGTAGCCGCGTTCCCGGAGGACGCTCGCGACCGTGTCCTCGTCGAGCGTGACGTCGTCGGACGTCGTGACCTGGATCCCGCCCTTGCCGCGCTTTGCGATCGTGACGTTCGGCGGCGACGAATCGACCCGGATCTTGTTTTTGTACAACTCCTCCTGGAGTCGCTCGTACCGTTCGATCTCGAACACCGATAGCAAAAACACCACGAGGTCGGCCGTCCGGACGACGGAGAGCACCGCCTGCCCGTCGCCGCGGCCGCCGGCGGCACCCTCGATGAGCCCCGGAACGTCGAGGATCTGGATGTTCGCGCCGTTGTGCTTCAACATCCCGGGATTGACATCGAGGGTGGTGAACTCGTACTCGCCGACCTCGCTGTCGGCGTTGGTGAGTGCGTTGATCAGCGTCGACTTGCCGACGCTGGGAAACCCGACGAGAGCGACCGTCGCGTCGCCGGTCTTCTCGACCGCGTAGCCGTGGCCGCCGCCGCTGCCGGACTGGGTTTCGAGTTTCTCCTTCTTCTCCGCGAGCTTCGCCTTCAGTCGGCCGATGTGCTGTTCGGTCGACTTGTTGTAGGGCGTGTTCGAGATCTCCTCGCGGAGTTCCTCGATTTCCTCCTCCAGTCCCATCGGATATGGCTCTACGACCTGCGTCGAAAAAGGTGTTCTTTCCACGTTCCGGCTCCCGGCACGGCTCGGCGTGGAACGAAGCGTTTTGTACACTGCGGTCCGTACCGCGTGTAATGGACGCTGAACCGGGACTTTCGGAGCAGTATCGGACGGCGAGCCCGTGGCCGGTCTTTGTCGCGCTCGGGATCCCGATCGCGGAGATCGGGATCCTCTTCGACGTGCTTCCGATCGCCGTCGGCGGGTTGCTGCTGTTCGGCGGGAGCGCCGCCGGGTTGGCCACCGAAGCGGGCTACGCCGAGACGCCGTGGCGGGCGCTCGTCGGCGCCGCGGTCCCGCTTGCCGCCCTCGGCATCGGCTTTCTGTACACCGCGATCAACCTCCCGAACCGGGGGGTTGCGATCCTCGCAGCCGCGGGGATCCTGGTCGCGATCGCGGCGGCGAGTACGCTGTTCGCGCCGGATCAGGACCCTGCGTACTGACCGCCCCGCGGCGAACCACCAACCTATTTGCTCCTCCACGGGAACCCGGAAGTATGAGTAACGAGATCTTCGACCGGGAGACCCAACTCGACCTCCTCGTCAACATCATCCCGCTTTTCATTCTCGGCTTCTTCGTCGTGGGTTTTCTCGTGTTCGCGCCGTTCGGGATCGACCCGCTCGCGTCGTCGATCCAGTTCGGGCTGATCGCGATCCCGTTCGTGCTCCTGACCGTCCTGACTTACTTCGCCGCGGTGGCGGTCGCCGGAAGCGAGCGCAGCGACCCGGTGTACCTCCCCGGACAGGCGAGTGTACGGGGCGCCGAGCCGCTCAAGATCCCCGAAGCGGAGGACGATACGGCGGTGTCCGACGACACGGCACCCGCTGCGGAACTCGACGGCAACACGGGGGAGCCGGAAGCGGCGTCCGATGCTGACGCGGACGCTGCCGACGCTACCGACGC
>CAZDEJ010000120.1:0-6738 GCA_964504395.1 uncultured Halobellus sp.
GTGTAGTGGAGCTCGAACATGTCGAGTTCGCACGCGTCATCCGTACACTGGATTTCGAGCGTCGTGGGCATACGAGGCATTACACTCGCCACGGTCATAAACACGCGGACTCGCAAGGACAGGGGACGAACCGGCTGACAGCAGCGACCACGTCGGTGTCGAACTACGCCTCGACCGCGAGGCCGGCGGCGTCGACCGCGTCGGCGACGTCGGCGTCGTCGTGGATGATCGCACTCACCGCGTGTGTGATCGCCCCGGGATCGTCGTGCTGGAAGATCGACCGCCCCATCGAGACGCCGGCCGCGCCGGCGTCCATCGCGCCGCGCACCATCTCGGCGGTCTGGCGGTCGGTACCGCGGCTGCCGCCCGCGATGACCACCGGCAGCCGGGTCGCCGCACACACCTGCTCGAAGGTGTCAGGGGCCCCGGAGTAGGCGGTCTTCACCACGTCGGCGCCCAGCTCCTCCGCGATCCGGACGGCGTGTGCCAGGCTCTCGGCGTCGTGTTCGTCGACGTCGGGGCCGCGGGCGTAGCTCATCGCGAGGACGGGAACGCCGAGCCGATGCGCCCGCTCGGTCAACTCGCCGAGTTGTGTCAGTTGGCCCGGCTCGTGGTCGCTCCCGACGTTGATGTGAAACGACACCGCGTCGGCGCCGGCGCGGAGCGCCGCCTCGACCGACCCCGTCGTGCGCTTATCGTTGGAGTCGGGCCCGATCGCGGTGGAGCCGTTGAGGTGGACGATGTACCCCTTGCCGTTCTTGTGCTCGTGGACGCGCGGGGCTACACCCCTCTGTGTGAGGACCGCGTCCGCGCCGCTACCGGTGATCGCGTCGACGGTGGACTCGAGGTCGACGAGCCCCGTCACCGGACCGAGCGTGATGCCGTGATCCATCGGAACGACGAGGTATCGCCCGCCTGTCGAGATCCGTTCGAGCCGCGCCGCGAGTCCTGCGTTCATTGTGTGAGGCTGTGGCAACCGTCGGTTAATTGCCTTCCGCTTGTGGCACACGTTGTTCGTATCCGCGCTTGGCCCCGCGCTTCAGCTCCCGTGCTTTCTCCTCCAGTCGGGCGGCGACCTCCGGGGTCGGAGTGTCGGCTTCGAGTCCCTCGGCAACGATATCGACGAGGGCGCTCCCGACGATGACGCCGTCGGCGCCGCCGGAGACGATCCGCTCGGCGTGCTCGCCGGTCTTGATCCCGAACCCGACCGCCTTCGGGACGTCGTACTCCCTGAGGCGGTCGAGACTGCGCTCGGTCTGGTCGGAGACGTCGTCCTTGGCGCCGGTGACGCCCGTCCGCGCCTGGACGTAGACGTATCCCGAGACGTGCTCCATGTTCCGGTGGAGTCGCTCGCCCGTCGTAGTGGGGGCAACGATGAAGACGAGGTCCAGCCCGAACTCGTCGCAGGCGGCCCGCAACGGCTCGGCCTCCTCCGCGGGAAGGTCGGGCACGACGAACCCCGAGAGCCCGGCGGCCGCCGCGCGCTCCACGAAGGGACGCGGTCCCTGGTCGTCGCCGTACTGGTAGATGAGGTTGTAGTACGTCATACACACCAGCGGCACGTCGACCTCGACGTCCTCCACGAACTCGAAGAACTGGTCGGGAGTCATCCCCGCCTCGAGCGCCCGGACCACGGCGCCCTGGATCGTCGACCCCTCGGCGATCGGCTCCGAAAACGGGAGTCCGAGCTCGATTACGTCGGCACCGCCACGCGCCAGCGCTTCGACGTACGCGATGGAGGAGTCGTAGTCGGGGTCGCCCGCGGCGAGATACGGTACGAACGCCGGGCCACCGGCGAACGCAGTCGCCAACTCGGAGCCGCCGTCGCGACCGCCCGCCATCTCAGATCCCTCCGGAGAACTCCGCCATCGACGGCGCACCCTCGATGTCGCGCTGTTCGGTCTCCTCGATCGCGGCCTGAAGATCCTTGTCGCCGCGACCGGAGACGTTGAGCACGATCGTCTCGCCCAGTTCGTCGTGGTGTTCCTCGAGGTACCCGAAGGCGTGTGCCGTCTCGAGCGCCGGGATCACACCCTCCAGTTGGGAGAGCCGGTGGAACGCCTCGAGGGCGGCGTCGTCGTCGACGTTGACCGCGTTGACCCGTCCCTCGTCGACCAGATGCGCGAGTTCGGGGCCCACCCCCGCGTAATCGAGCCCGGAGGAGATACTGTGGCTCTCCATGATCTGGCCGTCGGTGTCCTGGAGGATCTTGGTTCGGGCGCCGTGGAGTACCCCCTCGTCGCCGGTCGACAGCGACGCGGAGTTGGGAGCGACACCAGCCTCCTCGTCGACGTCGAGGCTAGACCCGCCAGCCTCGACGGCGTAGAGCCCGACACCCTCGCTGTCGACGAAGTCCGCGAACATCCCCATCGTGTTCGAGCCGCCGCCAGCACACGCCAACACCGCGTCCGGGAGGCCGCCGGTCTGCTCGCGCAGTTGCCGGCGGGTCTCCGTCGAAATGACGCTGTGGAAGTCCCGAACCATCGACGGGAACGGGTGCGGGCCGACGATCGACCCGATCACGTAGTGGGTGTCCTCGACGTTGGTCGCCCAGTCCCGCATCGTCTCGGAGATCGCCTCCTTCAGCGTCCCCCGCCCTGTGGTGACCGGCGTGATCTCCGAGCCGTTCAGCCGCATCCGGAAGACGTTGGGGCGCTGGCGATTGATGTCGCGCTCGCCCATGTAGATCTCACACGGCATGCCCAGGTGCGCCGCCGCCATGGCGGTCGCGGTCCCGTGCTGGCCCGCGCCGGTTTCGGCCACGATCCGCTCTTTGCCCATGTACTTCGCGAGCAGTACCTGGCCGAGGGCGTTGTTGAGCTTGTGGGCGCCGCCGTGGAGCAGGTCCTCGCGCTTCAGGTAGACCTCCCGGTCGTATCGGTCCGAGAGGTGCTCGGCGTACTGGGTCGGTGTGGGCCGGCCGCCGAAATCCCGGAGCCGCGCCCGAAACTCGTCCATGAAGCCGTCCTCGTTTCCGAGAACGTATCGCTCGTAGGCGTCGGTGAGCTCCTCGATCGCCGGCATGAGCACCTCCGGCACGTACTGTCCGCCGTAGTCGCCGAACTTCCCGTCCGCGTATCGTTGTGTCATCGTGTTGTGAACTTCGTGGTGGTGTCCGCACGTCGATCCGTGGCTGTCGCGTCCGTCGCTGTGGTCAGTCGCTCGGTGTTCGCTTGTACGTCCCCATCCATAATAGCGGTCCCGATCAACAGCGCGTCCGCCCCCGCCTCACGCATCCGACGGCGGTCCCCTACAGTCGCGATCCCGCTTTCCGCAATGAGCGTTACATCGTCGGGAACGTCGGGCGCGAGCCGGTCGAACGTCCCGAGGTCGACCACGAGTTCGGCGAGGTCGCGGTTGTTGATCCCGATGATCTCCGCGCCGACCTCGAGCGCCCGCTCCAGCTCCGAGCGGGTATGAACCTCGACGAGCGGCTGGAACCCGCGCGCCTCGGCGGCGTCGTACAGCGCCGGCAGCGACTCGGTCCCCGGCTCGTCGAGGAACCGCGCGATGAGGAGGATCAGATCGGCGGCGACCGCGTCGAGTTGGGCCTCCCGGACGATGAAGTCCTTCCGGAGCACCGGCACGTCGACCGCCTCGCGGATCCGCTCGAGCCGGTCGGTCGACCCGCCGAAGTGCTCGGGTTCGGTCAGCACCGACAGCGCCGCCGCGCCGCCCGCGACCATCCGCCGGGCGAGTTCGACCGGGTCGTCGTCCCGCTCGCCGGCGGTGGTCGGACTGGTGGGTTTCACCTCCGCGACGACCGGCACCCGCCCCTCGGCCTCGGCGGCGGCGACCGCGTCGGGAAACGACCGAGGCGCGACCGCGACCCGGCCGTCGCTACCGGGTCGCTCGACGGCAGCGTCGAGGATCGACCGCACCTCCGCCGCGAGATTATCATCACTAGCGTTCATCTATGTTCATTGACGGACTGTTTTGCACATAAGGCTTGCGCGTTGCGGACGGCGGTACGCCGGCCGCCGTCCGCCGGACACCGTCACGGTTAGACGGATCGCGGATAGAGATCACGTATGGACGGCGTGTTCGCCCGCGAGTTCGAGCAGTTGGGACGGGCGGTCGAGATCGGGGTCGCAAGCGGTACCGTGATTAGCGTGTCGTTTCCGTCGACACCCGGCGGGGACGTGGGGCGGGATCACTCGCTTTTCGACCGGATCGGCGCGTATCTGGTCGGGAACGCGGACCACTTCGACGACGTGGACATCGGGCTCACGGTCCCCACCGACCACCGGTCGGTGCTGGAGGCGACACGGAACGTCCCGCACGGCGAGACGGTCGCTCCCGAGCGGGTGGTCCGGATGGCCGGGCTGGACCCCGACGACGACAGCGACCGGGCGACCGCGCGGACCGCGCTCGCGGAGAACCCGGTGCCGCTGTTCGTGCCGGATCACCGCGTCCACGACGCACCGGGGGGCGCCCCCGCACCGGTCGCCGAACGGCTCCGACGGATCGAGTCCGAGTGAACCGGTGTGTCGCCGGCCGGCCGTCGTTCCGGGCGGGGCCACCCCGACGGGGACGGCACGGCTACTGCCGTCGGAGGAGGAAGTAGCCGAGGAATCCGAGTACGAAAAACACCGTCGCGGCGGTCCCGAACCCCGCGAATCCGGGGGCCACCGCGAGTACCTGCGCCAACGCCGCAGCGACGAGCGCGCCGACCGCGCCGAAAACGAGCCGCCGGTCGTCCGAGGACGACGTGCCCGTGTAGATCGTGTACGCAAAGACGCCCGCAACGGCGGCGAACCCGAGGTCGGCCGCCGTCGCGAACAGGGGGCTGTCGATCAGGATCGAGGCGGCGATCAGCGCGATATACCCGATGAGTATCGACCGGAGGATCGTCCGTGAGCGGCTGTCCATACTCCCACGAGTGGCCGGCAAGCAAAGTAGTTGGCTGGGATCGGCCGGTCGAGGGGGTCACGCGGCGTCGTCGAGCGGCCACTCCACGCCGAGTCCCTCGTGAACGACGAACTCCAGGGCGTTCACGAGGTAGTGAGCGACGATCACGACGAGGAGGCTTCCAGTGGCCACGAACGCCGCCGCGAGGACGAACCCCAAGGCGCCGGTCACGGCCACCCCGAGTCGACCCTGTGCGCCGTGGCCGAGCGCGAACGCGCCGGACGCGACGACCGCCATCACCCACGGCGACACCGCGTAGCCGGCCGCGACAACACCCACCAGAGCGCCCCGAAAGAGCAGTTCCTCGAACCCGGCGATGATCGGCAGCACAACCAGGAGCAACAACGCCCACTCCGCCGAGGTGTCGGGCGCGAGCGCGCTCCTGAGCCGCTGTCCGTCGCCGACCTCGAAGCCGAGCCACGATCCCAGCGCCGCGCCGGCCTCGTTCGCGATGTAGAGGGCAACCCCGAGGCCGACCCCGATCGCGACGGCTCGAACGCCGGTGGTTCCGGGGCCCGCGCCGAACGCCCACACCGGAACCGCCGCGTACCACGCTCCAACCAGCAACAGCACGCCGAACAACCCCTGGGAAACCGCGACGTTCGCGAGAAGCGAGACCGTCGGATCGCCGTTCCGAGACCGAGCCCGCTGCTCCGACGACTCGGGGCCGACAGCCGATCCCGGGAGGACCGCCGACTCCGGTTCGGGGTCGGTGTTGCCGCGAGCGACCCCGGGCGGACCCGGGCGGTTGACTGCTCCGCTCCGACTCGACGGGGGCCCGGTGTCCGGATCCGAGAGAGCGGAGTCGGTACCGGCAGACCCCTCGCTGTCGGTGTCGATCCCGCTTCCGGCGGGACGGTCACCCGACTCGGTGTTGTCGGCGAGAGCGCCGCTGGAGGCGTGCGAAAGAACGAGGAGGCCCGACGTGACGACGAACGTGAACCCGACGAACGTCGCCCACTCGGGCATCAGCAGTCTACTGCGGGCTCGGACTGGACGGTCCCGAAACCGTCTCGCCGTTCGAGAGCGCCGAGCCGGTGATGCTCTTCAGCCGGGCAACGAGCGAGTCCTTCTCGGCTTCGCCCTCCAGGGCGATGTCGAGAACCTCGCTGATGTGTGAGACGGGGATGATCTCGACCATCTCCTCGTACTCGTCTTCGATCATCACGTCCTGCATGTTCGCCGCAGGGATGATGATCCGGTCACACCCGGACTTTGCGGCCGCTTCGATCTTGTGAGTCACCCCGCCGACCGGGAGCACGTCGCCGCGGACCGACAGGCTGCCGGTCATCGCCATCGACTGGTCGACCCCGACACCCTCCAGCGCCGAGATCACCGCGGTCGCGACCGTGATCGACGCGGAGTCGCCGTCGACGCCCTGCTGGCCGGTCTGGACGAACTGGATGTGGATGTCCTTCTCGGAGATGTTCTCGTCGGAGAACTTCTTGATGATGGCCGAGACGTTCGAGACCGCCTCCTGGGCCATCTCCTTCAACTGGCCGGTCGCGATGACCTCACCCGGTCCCTGCGACGGCGTCACTTCGGCCATCACGGGGAGCATGATCCCCGAGTCCTCGCCCATCACGGCGAGACCGTTGACTCGGCCGGCCTCGTAGCCGTTCGAGACCTGTAGCTCGTAGTCCTTCCGGCGCTCGATGTAGTCGTCCGCGAGCTGCTGTTCGATCGACCGGCTCCGGCCCTTCGCCTGAAGCACGTGGTTCCGGGTGACGTAGTCGGCGTTCTCCGAGCGGGCGATGTCGCCCGACACGCGAACCAGTCCGCCGAGGTTCCGGAGCTTCAGCGTCAGGTGGCCCTTCCGGCCGGCGC
>CAZDEJ010000121.1:0-2456 GCA_964504395.1 uncultured Halobellus sp.
ACGCCGTCGTCTACATCAAGGTGATGGACGCGAAGAAGGCGTTCCTCGAGGTCGACGACTACAAGCGCGCGGTCTCGAACCTCGCACAGACCACCCTCCGGGCGGTCATCGGCGACATGGAACTCGACGACACGCTCAACAAGCGCCAGGACATCAACGCACGGATCCGGAAGGAACTCGACGAACCCACCGACGAGTGGGGTGTCCGCGTCGAGAGCGTCGAGGTCCGCGAGGTCAACCCCTCGAAGGACGTCCAGCAGGCAATGGAGCAGCAGACCTCCGCCGAGCGTCGCCGTCGGGCGATGATTCTGGAGGCACAGGGTGAACGCCGCTCCGCAGTTGAGGAAGCCGAGGGTGAAAAGCAGTCGAACATCATCCGCGCCCAGGGTGAAAAGCAGAGCCAGATCCTGGAGGCCCAAGGAGACGCCATCTCCACGGTGCTCCGCGCGAAGTCCGCCGAATCGATGGGCGAGCGCGCGATCATCGAGCGCGGAATGGAGAGCCTGGAGACCATCGGCGAGGGCGAGTCGACGACGTTCGTGCTCCCGCAGGAACTCACGAGCCTCCTCGGGCGGTACGGCCGGCAGCTGACCGACTCCGACGTCCAGGAGTCCGCGGGACTCGACAGCTTGGAGTTCGACGGGGAAACCCGCGAACTGCTGGGGCTCGACAACATCGAGGAGATCCTCGGCCAGATCGACGCCGCGACCGAGATGGACGTCGAGGAGCTCGAACAGGAGGCCGAGGCGATCAAGCAGGGCGCCAGCGTCGACATCCAGAACCCCGACGATGTCGTCGACGACGTCGATCCCGACGAGGTCACCGCCCCTGAAACGGACGGGGCGCCGGCGAACGGGACCGACGCCACGTCCGCCGGCGACAGCGTCGAAGTGGACGAAGACCGGGCCGTCGAGACCGAGACGGAGTAGCGACGCAGCCCGGTCGCGGACAGCGGCCGCAAGGACGGTGCCCCGAACTCGAGGGAACGAAGCGTTTTTGCACGGTTCCGATCAACGATACATACTCGAATGCCAAGCCGAGACGTCGACAGGGAGAAACGGTCGACCCTCCGGCGCTTCGCCGCGCTGGGAGCCGCGTCGTCGCTCGCTGGACTCGGAAGCGGGAACGCGGCCGCTACCGACGGGCGGACCACCGACAGCCGCGAGGCGATCCGGGGGTACGTGGCGTCGACCCCCGGCGCACACTTCTCGAAGGTCCGCGATGACCTCGGCCTCGGCACCGGCGAGACCCAACACCACCTCCGTCGCCTGGTCGACGACGGGGCCGTCGTCTTCCGGCGCGACGGCAACTACAAGCGGTTCTTTTCAGCGGGGCGGTTCTCCGAGTTCGAGCGGACCGCGCTGGGATATCTCCGGCGAACGACCCCGCGCGGGATGGTGCTGGAACTCCTCGAAAACCCCGGAGCGACGGGGGCCGAACTCGCGGCGCGACTCGACGTCTCGCGACCGACCGTGAGCGGATACGCGGTCGACCTCGACGAGGCCGGACTACTCTCGCGGGACGGCGGGTACGCCGTCGAGCGCCCGGAGACGCTCCTGACACTCGTCGTCAGGTACGCCGACTCCCTGGGGGCCGAAGCGGTCGCCGTCGCCGACGGCGCGGACGACCTGTTACGATACGATCCGTAGGACGAGTCGCCCGTGCCGGCTTACGCGGATTCCGTCGTCTCGGTTCCTGCCTGGTCCTCGACGTCGGACCGTGGCACGAGCGCACGCGCGTCTTCGGAGTTGAGCAGGCCGATGATGGGGGCGGCCTCCCCGGTGACGACGACCGCACCGAGGGAGGCGTACTCCGAAGCAACGTCGACGCCGTCGGTCGCCGCCGCCGTCTCCGCAAGCCCGGAGACTGCCTCGCCGATGAACTCCTCGCGAAGCTCCGAAGCCTGCTGTTGGGCCTCCTCCCGGCTGATATTCCCGGTCCGGAGCTCCTCCCTGATGGCGAGTTGCTCCTGCTGGAGGGCTTCCTGATCCACGGTGGCGATGGCGCCGACACCGTCGACCGCGGCGTCGGTCTGTGCCGCATCATCACTCCCGGAGCCGCCGCCGAGGTCGAGTTGATCCGTACATCCCGCAAGCAGGGCGCCGCCACCCACGCTCGCGCCTTCGAGCAGCCGTCGGCGGGTCGTCGTCGGGTCGTCCATTCGTGAGCCGGATTGTGTCCACACATCAATAAGCCTGTGTTTCCGGCGTTCCGGGGCGTCGACCCGGTTACACCGTTACTTTCCAGGTCGTCCCCGACGAATACCCCCACTTCTCGACGGTGAGTCCCACGTCGCCGTCGAGCAGGGCGCGCATGTTCGCGCCAACCTCCTTCGCGGAGAGTTCGACCTCCTCGGCGATCAGCCTGGATTTGAAGTAGGTCCGGTCGCCGGCGTGCGCCCGGAGGTACCGGAGGATTCGGCGCTGTTTCTCGGTGAGATCCGTTCCGGGCGCTGC
>CAZDEJ010000121.1:2556-6663 GCA_964504395.1 uncultured Halobellus sp.
CCGAGCGCCGAACCCGGGGTTTCGGTAAGCGTCGTCCTCCCCGCGTACAACGAGGCCGACACGATCGAGTCGACGGTGGCGACGACCCGCCACCACCTCGAGACGGTTCTCGCGCCCGACGACTTCGAGGTGATCGTCGCCGAGGACGGCTGCGACGACCGCACCCCGGAGATTGCCGACCGGCTCGCCGCCGCCGACCGTCGCGTTCGTCACCTCCACAGCGACGAACGGCTCGGTCGCGGCGGCGCGCTCGAAGCCGCATTCGGGGCCGCAAGCGGCGAGACGCTGGTGTACTTCGACACCGACCTCGCGACGGACATGCGCCACCTCGAGGAGTTGATCACGCGGGTCCATACCGGCGACGCGGACGTCGCGACCGGCTCCCGGTGGCTTCCGGGCAACGTCGCCGACCGGCCGGCGAAGCGCGGCGTCCCCAGCCGGGTGTACAACGGGTTGGTCCGCGTCTTCCTCCGGTCGGATCTCAGGGACCACCAGTGTGGGTTCAAAGCGATCAGTCGTGAGGCCTTCGCGGCGCTCGAAGCCGACGTGGAGGACAGTCACTGGTTCTGGGACACCGAGCTCCTCGTGCGGGCCCAGCGCGCCGGGTACGACGTCGCGGAGTTCCCCGTCGAGTGGACCCCGAAGGGCGACACGAAGGTGGATCTCGTCCGCGACGTCCTCGGGATGGGAAGCCAGATCCTCCGGACGTGGTGGCAGCTGTCGGTCCGGCCTCGGCTCTCCCGGCGGGTCGGCCTCGTCGCGGGGGCGGTGCTGGCGGTTGTGGCCCTGTTCCTGATGACGCAGTATCTCGACTTCGGGGCCGTCCTCGCGGAGATGCGCGAGGCCGATCCCGTGTTCGTCGGGGGCGCAGTGGTAGTGTATCTCGTGTCGTGGCCGCTGCGCGGCCTCCGGTACCGCGACATTCTGTCGGAACTCGGGTATCGGGAGCGCGTCGGCTTTCTGACGGGCGCGGTGTTCGTCAGCCAGACGGGGAACCTGGTGTTTCCCGCCCGGGCGGGCGACCTCATCAGGGCGTACGTGGTGAAGGCACGCCGCGGGATCCCGTACCCCACGGGATTCGCGTCGCTGGCGGCCGAGCGGGTGTTCGACCTGCTGACAATCACGTCCCTGGCGGGGGTCGTGCTGGTCGGGTACACCGCGACCGGACAGACCGCAGAACTCGCCCGGGCGGTCGTCGGTGCGGAGGGCGCCGGCCGCGTTGCCGTCGTGGTCGCGACGGGAGTCGGCCTCGCGGCGGTCGCCGCCGTGAGCGCGATCGCGCTGTCGGCGCGGAGCGACCGCGACTTCGTCGCGAGCGCAGTGTACCGGGTGAGCACGGACTCCTACGCGGACTTCGTCGTCGGGGTGATTCAGCGGTTCGTCGACGACCTCCAGGCGGTGGCGGGCACCCGTCGCGGGTTCACCCGCGTGGGAACGACGAGTGTCGTCGTCTGGACCCTCGACGTGGTGACCGGACTGCTCGTACTCGCGGCGTTCTCGCCGGGGCTGGGTACGGTGGAACTCGTCGCGGTGAGTTTCTTCGCCGTCAGCGTCGGCAACCTCGCGAAGGTGCTCCCGCTGTCGCCGGGCGGGATCGGGCTCTACGAGGGCGCGTTCACGCTTCTGGTGGTCGGGGTGACGCCGCTCGGGCCGGAGGTCGCACTCGGCGCGGCGGTGTTGGACCACGCGGTCAAAAACCTCGTGACGGTCGTCGGTGGGTACGCCTCGATGGTTGGGCTCAACGTCTCGCTGACGACTGCAGTCGAGGAGGGCCGCGAGGTCCGCGAGCGTGGCGAGGAGGCGCCGGGCGTCGAGTGATCCCGATCAGTACAGGTCGGTCAGGAACGGCCCCGCGGCCGCCGCGACTGCCGTCGTCAGGGCGTCCGTCCGGGTGGTCCGGCCGGCGGTGAGTGCGCCCGCTGCGCCCCGGTTTTCGGCGACGTTCGACGCGCCGAGGACGTCGTCCATCACCGGGCCCAACTCCTCGCCACCCCGGATCCGGGCCGCGATCGACTCCGGGAGCGGGTAGCTGGGGCCGCCACCGACACCACATCGGTCGCCGTCGGTTACTGCCGCCCACATGATCAGGTACCGGCCGGTGGCTTCTGGGTCCCCACCTCCGGCGTCCGGGTCCGAGTCCGTGTCCACGCCCGCGACACCGCCCTCGAGTCCGACCCCGAGGTCGTACCCCGCCGCGAGCGCCCGCTCGGCGCGAAGTCGGGCGCCGCGCGTCGTCTCCGCCCGCCCGATCGGCTGTGCGGACACGCCTGAGGGGACCGGCTCGGCGACGACGTCGGCGTCGGGGAATACTCGGTCCGTTGCGTCGCGTTTCACCGGATTACCGCTGCCGACTGCGACTCGCATACTCCGGGTCGGGTGCGTCGGCGGGGAACCGCTTTCGATGTCGGCTGCACTCGGCCCGTTGCGGTCCGCCGTGGACCGCTACGCCTCGCCGTGGAACAGTTCGGCAAGCGTTTCGATCCCGTCGAGGAGCGTCGGGCCGGGTTGATTCAGGAAGTCGTCGTCGAGGACGGAGACCGGCGCGTCGACGTCCCACCCGCGGTCGTCGATGAGGTCCGGGTCCACACGGTCGCCGTGGCCGCAGTGGTGGATCACGATATGATCCGGGTTCACGGCCTCGACCCGCTCCTGTGAGACCTCGCGGGATCGATCGCCGGGGTCACAGAACGGATCCCGGCCGCCGGCCGCCGCAATCGCGTCGGGCACCCAGTTACCCGCCGCCATCGGCGGATCGCCCCACTCCTCGCAGTAGACGACGGGCCGAGGGTCGGTGTCCGCCTCGTCGGCCCCGTCCGCTGTGTCGATGCCGTCCGCCGCGTTCGCTCCGGTCGGCCCGTCCGGCACCCGCTCCCGGACTGCGGCCACCCGGTCGCGCGCGTCGGCAGCGAGACGCTCGCCCGCCTCGGGCCGTCCGGCCGCCCGCCCTAGCGTCTCGAAGGAGCCGATCACGGCGTCGAGCGTGGCGGGTTCGACGTGGCAGACGTCGTAGCCGCGGTCGCGGAGCTCGTCACGGACGTCGGCCTGGAGCGGGTCGGCGGTGCAGACCAAGTCGGGATCGAGGTCGGCCAGCCGGTCGTAGTCGGGGTTCAGCCACCCACCGACCCGCGGGCGGTCCAGTCCACAGTGAACCGTGACGCCGACGACCGTTCCGCCAGCCCCCATCGCCGACAGGATCGCCGTGGCGCTCGGTGCGAGCGAAACCACCCGGTCGACGGCGTGGGCGGGGTCGGCGACGGAGTTCATACCCGTACTCACCGGTGGCGTCGACAAGTGCGTTGCGGACGGCGCCGGAACGGGACGCGGTGGACGGTCCGGAGTACGTATATAATCCAGTACAGTCGACTCACATAGACGGCGATATACGGGCTGTGTGTTGAGTTCGGGAGACCGATTCCGAACCGTTTTTATATTCTCCGTCGGTGAAAAATGTACGGACCGCGCCGGTCCCGCACGTCCCGTCCCCGGGCTGGCGCATTCGTCGCATACTGATGAGCGAGAAGAGCACGTACACTCGCGTAAACGCGAGAACGAGAGACGAATCGCAGAGAGACGACAGTCGAAGCGGCGACTCGGCCGGCCAGCGCTGGGTTCGCCCCGGCGAGGAGACCGAAACGGACGAACGGACCAAAGACGAGGAGTTGGTCTGTCCGGAGTGCGGCGGCAACGTCGTCACCGACGACGAGCACGGCGAGACCATCTGTGCGGACTGCGGACTGGTCATCACCGAGGATTCCGTCGATCGCGGCCCGGAGTGGCGCGCGTTCGACGCGAAGGAGAAAGACCAGAAGTCCCGGGTCGGCGCCCCCACCACGAACACGATGCACGACAAGGGGTTGTCGACCAATATCGACTGGCGCGATCGCGACGCCTACGGCAACTCCCTATCGTCGAACCAGCGCCAGAAGATGCAGCGCCTCCGGAAGTGGAACGAACGGTTCCGGACGCGCGATTCGAAGGAGCGCAACCTCAAGCAGGCCCTCGGCGAGATCGACCGGATGGCGTCGGCGCTCGGTCTTCCCGAGAACGTCCGTGAGACCGCCTCCGTGATCTACCGCCGCGCGCTCGACGAGGACCTCCTCCCCGGCC
>CAZDEJ010000122.1:0-6560 GCA_964504395.1 uncultured Halobellus sp.
GCCTCCCGGGGATCGTCGCGGCGTTCATGATCATCGTCTGGTTCAGCCAGACCGGCATCCTCACCAACTTCTTCGCGTGGCTCACCGGCTCCAGCGCGGTCACAATCGCGCTCACGGGCCAGCCGTCGGGGACGTTGCTGGCGATCGCTGGCCTGTTTCTCGGCTACCTCTACTCGATGATCCCGCGGGCCACGTTCCTCCTCCGGGGGAGCTACGCCGAAGTCAACACCGACGCCGAGGAGGCGGCCCGGTCGCTGGGGGCGACGCCGCTGCAGACGTTCCGGTACGTCACCCTCCCGCAGGTCCGGCCCGGGATCGTGGGCGCGTTGATCCTCACGTTCCGGACCGCACTCGCCATCTTCGGCACGGTGCTGGTGTTGAAGGCGCTGTCGGTGATCACGTTCCGGTTCGACCAGGAGATCCAGGTCGGGTTCAACCTCGCGAACGCCGCCGCGCTCGCGACGGTGTTCTTCGTGTTCACCCTGCTTTTCACCTTCCTCGGGCTCCGGTACACCAGCGCGGAGGTGACGGGATGAGCACCGACACCCGGACCGGTGGCGTTCCGGAGCGGGATCCCGGTCGGCTCGGCCGGCTCTCGACGGCGTTCGGCCGGCGGATCGTGACCGCGCTGATCGCGGTGACGGTGCTGTTCCTCATCACGCCCGTGTTGGTCACGGTCGGCGCCTCCTTCGCGGGGGAGTGGACCGGCGTGTTCCCCACCGGCTTCTTCACCCTCGAACACTGGCGGCACGTCCTCGGGTTCGCGGACGTCGCGGGCGCCGAGCGCGCCTTGGGAACCTTCCAGTTCCAGGTCGGCACCTACACGGTCACCATCCCGTTCCGGTCGCTGTTTTTCAGCCTCGTGATCGCGCTCGGCGGGGTGTTCATCAACCTCCTCGTGGGGGTGCCGATCGCGTACGCGGTGACCCGGTACGACTTCTTCGGCCGCGGGTGGGTCAACACCTTCGCGGTGCTGCCGATCGTGCCCGGCGTGATCCTGGGGATCGCGTTCCTCCGGACCTACCCCAACCTCCCGAGCGCGATCGCGCTCGTGATCGGGTACTCGCTCCTGAAGGTGCCGTACATGGTGCTCGCGGTCCAGTCGTCGTTCGAGGCGATGGACCTCCGGCAGTTGGAGGAGTCGGCCCGCTCGCTGGGGGCGTCGTGGCCGCGGACGTTCTTCACCGTGATCATCCCGAACGCGAAGACCGGCGTGATCGCGGGATCGATCGTCTGCTGGACGCTCGCGGCCGCGGAGTTCAACTTCACCTACATGGTCTACTCCCGCGGGCCGCGGCCGTTCTCGATCTTCCTGTACAACAACATCACCAACAGCCCGATCCTCCAGACCGCCGCCGCGGTCTCGATCTACTTCCTGATCGTGGCCGGGGTCACGGTGCTGCTGCAAGCCACCGGCCAGCGCGGGTTCTCCGTGGGAGGTGGGCGCTGAATGGCCGAAACCGTCCAGCTCAAGGGGATCACGAAGCGGTTCGACGAGACGACCGCGGTCGACGACGTCTCGTTGACCGTCGAACCCGGCGAGACGCTCGGGGTCGTCGGTCCCTCGGGGTGCGGGAAGACGACGACCCTCCGGACCGTCGCCGGCTTCGAGACGCCGACCGACGGGGAGGTGCTGTTCGGCCAGGAGCCGGTCACGAACGTCCCCCCCGAGCGGCGCGACGTGGGGCTGGTCTTCCAGTCGTACGCGCTGTTCGACAACATGACCGTCCAGGGGAACGTGGAGTTCGGGCTCAAGATGCGGGACGTGCCCGCCGCCGAGCGCCACGAGCGCTCCCAAGAGCTCCTCGACATGCTCGACATCGGCGACCTCGGCGACCGCGACCCGACAACGCTCTCGGGCGGCCAGCAGCAGCGGGTCGGGCTCGCCCGGGCGCTCGCGATCGAGCCCCGGATCCTGTTGCTCGACGAGCCGATGACCGGGCTCGACGCCCAGTTGAAGAACCGGCTCCAACGCGAGATCGGGAGCCTGCTCGAGGAACTCGACGTCACGGCGCTGTATGTCACCCACGACCAGGAGGAGGCGATGGTCATGTGCGACCGGATCGCGGTCATGAACGAGGGCGTGCTCGAACAGGTCGGCGACCCCGAGGAGGTGTACGCCGAGCCCGCGAACGCGTTCGTCGCCGACTTCATCGGCACCTCGAACCTGCTGTCGGGGACGCTCGACGACCGACGGCTGGATCTGGGTTTCACGACCCTCGACGCCGAGGTCCGACGCGCCGCCCACCAGGGGAAGGTCACGGCCACGATCAGGCCGGAGGCGTTCGAGGTCTCGGAGTCGGGGGCGTTCGAGGCGACCATCCAGGAGTCGTTCTACCTGGGCGAGCACGTCCAGGTGCTCGCGACCCTCCCGGACGGGGAGTCGCTCACGCTCCACCTCGACCCCCGGCTGGAGTACACCCCGGGCGATACGATCTCGCTCACGGTCGACCCCGAGGACATCCACTTCATCGACCGCTCCTGACGCCGTGTGGGGCCGCGGTCCGGAGTCCGACGTCGGCCTCAGTCCCGGCTCACCGACGCGGTGGTTCGTCGGTGCTGAGCCGGTCGACGCCCGCGCTTCGACAACTGTCGAGCACCCGGTCGGTCGGGCCCGCCTCGGGCACAGCGGTCTGGACCACCAGCCCGCGGTCGTGTGCGTACGCGACGACGTCCGGATCCGACCCCATCGCGTAGTACATGTGGACCGCGTCACAGCCCAGGTGGGCAGCCGTGTCGATCCCGAGTTCCGGATCGTCGCCGTAGATACCGTCGTGAAGTACGTGCCCCAGCGACACGTCCGGATCCGCCTCTCGCGCCTCCTGGAGCGCCAGCGGATCGAACGAGATCAGGATCGACGGGTTGTCGTGGTCCGCGAGGGCGTCCAGGACGTCGGGGACGAGCCCCAGCTCCTTGAGCTCGATCTGGACCCCGACGCCCGGGGGGATGGCGTCGAGGGCGTCGCCGAGGCGCGGTACCCCCTCGCCGGACCCGAGCACGTCGAGGTCGCGGAGGGTCCGCCACGGGGTGCAGCCGACGGCGCCCTCGGCGTCGGTGACCCGCTCTACGGTACCGTCGTGAAACACCACGATCTCCCCCGACCCGCACCGGCGCACGTCGAACTCGATCCAGTCCGCGTCCGCCGCGGCCCCGTGGAACGCGCTCACCGTGTTCTCCGGGAACTCCGCGGCGTACCCCCGGTGTGCGACGACGTCCATACCCGCAGTTCTCGCCCGCGGGGCTAAAACGTACGGCCCGACCGTCGGCGCCGTCCGGCCGTAGGTTTACTTCTACCCTGGTTATTAGTAATAATTTTTAAGTCGGGTTGCCGACCATTTCCGGCGGAGTATGACCGACCGAAGCCTCGCTGACGCCGTCGCCGCCGCCGACAGTCCGACCGACCTCCTCCGCAACAACCCCGGTCGACACCCGTATCCGGTGGAACGCGAGTTCACGAACTGGATCGAAGAGGAGCGGAGCTGGCGGGAGACGTGCAGCCTCTCGGACCTCTCACACCACCAGAAGGACCTCTACGTCGAGGGTCCCGACGCCCTGTCGGCGTTCGAGGACCTCGGGATCAACGATTTCGGGGGGTTCGCACCCGGGCAGGCCAAGCAGTTCGTCGCGTGCAACCCCGACGGCTACGTGATCGGCGACGCGATCCTGTTTTACCTCGACGACCAGCGGCTGAAGCTCACCGGGACGCCGGTGGCCCCGAACTGGGTCGAGTACAACCTCGAGACGGGCGACTACGACGCCGTCGCGGAGGCCGACGAGCGGTACCACGACAAGGACGAGCCCCACCGGACGTTCCGGTACCAGCTCCAGGGGCCCGACGCCCTGGCGACGATGCGCGACGCGGTGGCGGGGTCGCTGCCGGAGATCCCTTTCTTCAACTTCGACGCGGTCACGATCGGCGGCGTCGAGGTTCGGGCGCTTCGCCACGCGATGGCGTCGAACGCGGGGTTCGAGATCTGGGGGCCGTGGGACGAGCGCGACGCGGTCCGCGGGGCGATCCTCGACGCCGGCGACCCCTACGGCATCCGGCAACTCGGCGAGAAGAGCTACAAGGCCCAGGGGTCGGAGAAAGGGTGGATCGCCCGGCCGCTGCCCGCGATCTTCGGCGAGTCGATGGCGGAGTACCGCGAGTGGCTGGACGCCGACGGCTACGAGGCCACGAGCACGCTCGGGGGGAGCTTCGACCCCGACGACGTCTCGGCGTACTACCTGAACCCGATCGAACTCGGCTACGAGCGGTTCGTCGACTTCGACCACGACTTCGTGGGTCGGGACGCGGTCGCGGAGATGGCCGAGGAGCCACAGCGCGAGAAGGTGACGCTCGTGTGGGACGACGACGACGTCGTCGACATCCTCGCGTCGCTGTTCCGCGACGGGGAGACGTACAAGTATCTCGACCTTTCGATGCCGTATTGGGCGGTGTTCCACTACGACGAGGTCAAAAGCGGCGACGAGACGGTGGGGCTCTCGAAGTACTTCGGGTACACCTACAACGAGCGGTCCGTGCTCTCGCTCGCGGTCGTCGACCCCGAGTACGCCGACCCGGGTACCGAGGTGACGCTCGTGTGGGGCGAACCCGGCGGCTCCGCGCCCAACCCGAAGGTCGAGGACCACGTCCAAACGGCGGTCACCGCGACCGTCGCCCCGAACCCGTACGTCGACCTCGACGGGTGACGTCGGCACGGCAGCCACGGTGCCGGCGGGCCTCGGGGCGGCCGCGACCCCGGGCGGCGAATCCGTCACAAGGATTAATTGTGATCCCGACGAGTGGTTTACCGATGGAACACGTGGCGCGAATAAGCTTTCGTGGTCGCGGGCCGTCCCCGGTCGGATCGATCGCCGTGGCACCGGATCGCGGTTTCGGGTCGACGGGATCGCGTCGTGACGGACGATGAGTCCGGGCGACTACGAGGCTGCGGTCCTCGACCTCGACGGGACGGTGTACCTCGGCGACGGCCTCGTCCCGGGTGCGGCCGCCGCGGTCGAGGCGTTACGGGAGGCGGTCGGTCCGGTCCGGTTCCTCACGAACAAGGCGGTCGCGCGCCGCCGCGATTACAGCGAGAAGCTCACCCGGCTCGGGATCGACACCGACCGCCGGCACGTGGTCAACTCGGGGTGGGTGACCGCCCGGTACGTCGCCGACCGGCACCCCGACGCGGAGGCGTTCGTGGTCGGCGAGCCCCCGCTCGTCGAGGAGTTCCGCGACGCCGGCGTCGACGTCACCACCGACACCCCCGGCGACCTCGTGGTGGCGTCGATGGACCGGGGGTTCGACTACGACGACCTGTCGCTCGCGCTTCGGACGCTCGACGACGACGCGGTGCCGTTTCTGGCGACCAACCCCGACCGGACGTGTCCCACGGAGTCGGGTGCGGTCCCCGACGCCGCGGGGATGATCGGCGCGATCGAGGGGGTGACCGGCCGGACCGTCGACGAGGTGCTCGGGAAGCCCTCGCCGCGGATGGTCGAGCTCACGCTCGAATCGGTGGGGGTCGACCCAGCGTCGTGTCTGATGATCGGCGACCGGATCGAGACGGACGTTCTGATGGGCGAGCGCGCGGGGATGACCACCGTGTTGGTGCTCTCCGGTGTGACCGACCGCGGGACGATCCCGGACGCCGTGGCCGACCCCGACTACGTCGTCGACTCGATCGCGGACGTCGGATCGGTGCTCGCCGGCCGGTGAGGGGTCGAACGCACGGTGACCCGACCGGTACCACAGGAACGCACCGGAAGCCGACCGGCCCCGTCTCAGGGGACGCACGGTGGTCGTTCACACGGAATCAGTCACGGTCGTTCGGGGACGGCGCCGAATCAACGGGGTTAAGTGTGAACCACACTTCCGACAGTAATGCGAAGAACACAACGCGACTGGGGGCGGTTCAACCCCGTCCGCACTCGCCTTCCGACCCTGTCGGATCGGTTCAACGGGTTTATACCCGTCCGCCGATTCGATGTGGTTGGACACGGAATGAGGATTCCACCCCTGCGGTCCGCCGTACACGATGGAATCTGATGTTAGCCTTGGTGGTTCGGTGACACCTGTCCGGTGTCCGCCGAACCACGACAACGGACCACGCAACCAATGCAATGCAACGCGACAGATGATGCAATGGATGCATCAGTGCAATCCACAACTTGGTGATTCCTCTCCATCTCGGAGAGAAATCCCGCCAACCCTCCCAGCCTCGTGCTGGGAACCCATTCCGGTTGATCCTGCCGGAGGCCATTGCTATTGGAGTCCGATTTAGCCATGCTAGTCGTACGAGTTCACACTCGTGGCGTATAGCTCAGTAACACGTGGCCAACCTACCCTTCAGCCGCGGATACCCTCGGGAAACTGAGGCTAATCCGCCATACACCTCCCACGCTGGAACGCCGGGAGGCCGAAACGCTTCACCGCGCTGAAGGATGAGGCTGCGGCCGATTAGGTAGACGGTGGGGTAACGGCCCACCGTGCCCATAATCGGTACGGGTCGTGAGAGCGAGAGCCCGGAGACGGAATCTGAGACAAGATTCCGGGCCCTACGGGGCGCAGCAGG
>CAZDEJ010000123.1:0-6324 GCA_964504395.1 uncultured Halobellus sp.
CGATCTGCTCGGGCCGGCAGAACAGGTGGCCGTCGTCGATGGTGAACGACCACACTCGGGAGAGCCCCGAGAGTTCGCCGCGCTGTTCCTTCCGGTACACCTTGCCGTCCTCGAAGTACCGAACCGGGAGGTCGCGGTACGACCACGACTTCTGGTCGAAGATGGTGGCGTGTCCCGGGCAGTTCATCGGCTTTAATCCGTATTCCTCGTCGTTGACGTCCTGGAGGAACATGTCGTCGACGTAGTTGTCGTAGTGGCCCGATTGCTTCCACAGCTCCGTCCGAAACAGGTGTGGGGTCTCGACGGGGTCGTAGCCGGCGTCGAGGTTCAGAGAGCGGGCGTACGACGAGAGTTCGTCCAGGATCCGCTTGCCGTTCGGGTGGTACAGTGGGAGGCCGGGCCCCGTTACGTCGGGGATCGAAAAGAGGTCGAGTTCCTGGCCGAGTTTCCGGTGGTCGCGCTCTTTGGCCTGTTCACGGCGGTCGAGATACTGCTCGAGGTCGGCCTCGGACTCGAAGGCGGTACCGTACACCCGGGTGAGGGTCTCGTTGTCCTCGTCGCCGCGCCAGTACGCCGAGGAGATGTTCAGGAGCGTCACCGCGCCGATGTCGCCGGTCGACTCGACGTGTGGGCCCTGACACAGGTCCTCGAAGTCGCCCTGAGCGTAGAAGGAGATCGGGTCCTCGCCGGCGGCTTCCTCCCGGAGGATCTCCCGCTTGAACCGGTTGTCGGGGTAGGTGTCGAACGCGGCGTCCCGGGAACGGGTCTCGCGCTCGATCGGGAGGTCAGCCTCGAGGATCGACTCCATCTCGGCTTCGATGTCGGTGAGGTCGTCGGCGTCGAGGTCGACGTTCGCGACGTCGTAGTAGAAGCCGTCGTCGGTCGGCGGCCCGATCGCGAGTTTGGCGTCCGGATACTGGCGCGTCAGCGCCTGTGCGAAGACGTGTGCCGCGGAGTGCCGCAGTATCCGGAGGTACTCGTCGCTGCCCGCGGTGACGATCACGATCTCCGCGCCGTCGTAGACTGGATCGGCCTTGTCGACGAGCTCGCCGTCGACGACGCCGGCGACCGTGTCGCTGCCGAGTCCCGGGCCGATCTCGTAGGCGACGTCCTCGACCGTCGACCCCCTGTCGACGGAGAGTTCCGATCCGTCGGGGAGGCTGACAACGATTTCGCTCATATGATTGGAGAACGTGACCGCACGAATAAGTGTTTTCGAGTCGGTGACGGACCCACTCGTGACCCGGATTCGAGCGTAGTGGATCGTGTGAGCCAACGGGGTAGCCCGGCTGCTACGCGTACTCCGATTTCACGTCCTCGGCGTACGCGTCCGCGCGACGTGTCGGTTCCGGGAGCTTGTAGCCCGTACAGAGCCGCTCGATCAGGTCGGTTGCGGTCCCGACGCCGACGCGGTGGCCGGGGCTGACGTAGAGGGGGTTGATCACCTGGCTGGCGTCGTACTGCCGGGACTGGAAGGCAGCGCCGATTTGGGTGCCCGCCGCGGCGTTGTCCACGTCGGCGCCGGCCCGGATCGGCGTCCGCCACCCCTCCTCCCGTTCGTCGACAGCCTCGTCCGGCGTCCCGCACAGCAGCCCCTTTGCGACGCCGACACTGGGGATACCGAGGGTCACGCCGATGTGGGTCGCGAGCCCCGCCTGCCGGAAGTGGATCCGACCGCTGCCGTCGAAGACCGCGAGGTCCGGGTCGGACTCGAGCGCCGCGAACGCCGAAAGGATCGGCCCGCCCTCGCGGAACGCGAGCAGTCCGGGGATGTAGGGGATCGCAAGGTCAGTCACGGCGTACGCCCGATCGACGACGGTTTGCCCGCGGAAGACCACAACGACACTCACCGCACGGTCGTCGAGGAACGCCTGGTCGACTCCGGCGACGAGCGGGAGGTCGGCGTCGGATGGCGCGGGGCTGTCGGACACGCCGACGGCGTCGACGGGGAAGCCGAACGCGTCGGTCCAGGTCGCCGCCGCGGCGACGTCGGACTGCATCGACTCCATGGCCTCGCGGGTCGCGTCCGGGTCGGGAACGAACTCCGGGCGGACGGGGCGCATCGGGTCAGGGCCGGCCGGGACCGCCGGGGCCACCTGGGCCGCCGGGACCGCCCATCCCCCCGCCGCCGCGGCCGAACTCCAGGGAGTTGGGGACGCCAACCCGACCCTTCACCCGGGTGCCGTACGCTAGCCCGATCACGAGCCCAGCGAGGTGTGCGAGGTGGGCGACGTTGCCGCCGGCGAGCCCGCCGCCGAAGGCGCCGAACCCCGCGACGATGCTGAACCCGGCGAACCCGAAGGTCAGCACCCACAGCGGCATCGGGATAATGAAGTAGAGATACACCCTGAGTCCGGGATTCAGGACGGTGAGCACACCCAGAACACCCATGATCGCGCCCGAGGCGCCGACGACACCCTGGCCGAGCGGCCCGACCGTCAGGAGGGTCGATCCGACCTGCGCCAGCCCCGCGACGATCCCGGCGCCGAAGAAGAGCGCGGTGAACCGCCGGGTGTCGAGATACCGCTCGACCACCGGGCCGAAGAAGTACAGCGCGATGCTGTTGAACGCGATGTGTGTGAACCCCCCGTGGGCGAAAACGGAGGTGAGCCACGTCCAGACGTACCCGATACTCCCCGGTGAGAGCACGAACACGGCCTGCCAGAGGCCGCTCCGGGGGCCCGCTCCCAGCAGAAACGGAAACACCAGATACTGGAGCGCGAAGGTGATCCACATCACGCCCAAGAGCGTGTAGCTCACGTTCCCGCGGAAGTAGCCGAGCACGCCCCCGGTTCCGGTGAGTCTGTCGAGGTAGCCGGCGCTCGACGCACCGCCGCGGTCCCGGACGGAGTCGTCGAAGCCGCTGTCGAAAACCCCCGAGGGGTCGTCCCACTCGTTCAGCCCCGGACAGTCGTGGTTCTCCGGCAACCGGTGTTCCCCACAGAACGTGTCCCCGCACCGACGGCACTGATATGGGAGGTTCTCGTGCTCCCCGCACTCGTCGCAGGTAGCCATCACCCTACGTAATAGCGGCGGGAGTAAAAGCGGTTCCCTTCGGCGCACTTCGACCACACGGGAGCCGAGGGGCGCCGACGCGGGAGCGACCGTCAGGTTCCCGTTTCGGGTGTGCCGTCGGTGGGTGACGGGGGCAACCGCCGGGCGGGCAGCGCCGACGCGGGCGGCGGAGTCGATCGGGGCTGTGTCGACCTCGGCCTGCACTCGGGAAGAAACGGTACGTGCGGATAGCACATCGGCGAGCAATGCACCTAAGACGGGTGTATGCCGGCGGCTGACGCGATTCGAGCGGGTCGAAACGCGGTAGGCGGGTCGGGTTCGTCGGGGACTACGCGAAGTTCTCGTCGTAGAGGTCCATCGCGTGTTCGACGGCGTCTTTCGCCGCGTCGGCGTCGGCCCACCCGAGCGTCTCGGTCTCCTTGCCCGCTTCGAGGTTCTTGTACGTCTCGAAGAACTCCGAGATCTCCGCTTTCTGCTGGTCGGTGAGGTCGTCGACGTCCGTGACGTGGTCGTAGCGGGGGTCCTCGGCGGGGACGGCGATCACCTTGTCGTCCGTCTCGCCGTCGTCGTCCATCTCCATCATCGCGACGGGGCGTGCCTCGACGACACACCCGGGGAACGTCCGGTCTTCAACGAGCACGAGAACGTCGAACGGGTCCCCGTCGTCGTAGTAGGTTTGCGGCAGGAAACCGTAATCGGAGGGGTAATGAACGTTCGAGTGGAGCACGCGATCGAGCACGATACCCGGCACGTCCTTGTCGTACTCGTACTTGTTCCGCTCGCCCTTCAGACACTCCACGACTGCGTAGACGACGTCGGGCGCGTCCGGTCCGGTTTCGAGGTCCTCCCAGAGGTTCGTCATACCTGATGCGACTCCGAACGAACAAAAAGTCCTTTCGCATCGACATCGGGCAGCGGGACAGTTCGACCGCTCCCCACGCCCGAAGACGGAGGTATGCGCTTGTGTCCCTACCACCCCGGAGTCGGGGAGTGATCTCGGCGTGATACTCCCGAGAGATGCCGTCGATCGTCTCCGAACACTCCCTACGGACGCCGCGTGTTCGACACGCGTTCACTCCTCAGCCGACCAGTACGGTATATACTATCACTTTACCGTGATTGTTGTACGATGGTGTTACGCCGGAACCAGGCCGATCCCTCGGGAGTAGTTACGAAGTCTTAAGACAACCGACACCTTGATCCGAGATATGACAGAAGCGCAGACGGTAGTTGAGACCAACAGCGTCGTCCGTGATCTCACCGCGTTCCAGCAGAACATTCTGGTCATCCTTGCGGAGGAGCCGATGTACGGCCTCGCCATCAAAAGCCACCTCGAGACGTACTACGGTACCGAGGTGAACCACGGTCGGCTCTACCCCAATCTCGACGACCTCGTGGAGATGGGGCTCGTCGAGAAGAGCGAACTCGACAAGCGTACCAACCAGTACGAACTCACTGACGACGGCCACGCCGCCCTTCTGGATCAGTTCGACTGGATGTTCTCGAAGTTCGTCGCCGACGACGAGCGCGCCGGCGAACTCGAGGACCTGATCGACGCCAGCCAGTAGCGCCCGTAACCGACCCGCTATTCTTCGTCGCCGGCAATCTCCGCCGCCAGTTCGAGACTCTCCTCCACGACTGCGGCCTGTTCGGCCGACGGCCACGCGTTCCGCGGGTAATACTCCGTCAGGAACTCCGTTGTCTCGTCCGTTGTCGCGTCGTCGACGCGTTTCAGGTAGTGGTTCCCCATGAAGTCCGCGAACGCCCGGACGTTCGCGGCGTGGGTTTGGCCGTGGGCGTCGGCCACCGCGGATACGATCGCCGCGTTGTCGGCCTCGACGTCCGCCCACTCGGCGTCGTGGTCGGGGCCCGACAGCGACACTTCCACCGCGCGGTCGGTGTCCTCGATCCGGTCGACCCGGATGGTTCCGTCCGCGACCCACTCGGTCGGGTAGAGCACGAGCGTGTCGTCCTCGTCGCGGACGCGCGCGGTGACGTCGTGGGCGTCGGTGATCGCCGCCCGGCGCTCGCGGTACACTTCGGCTTCGGCCTCGACAGCGGCGTCGGCGGCGAGTCGGGTCAGTCGCTCGGCCTCGGAGACGACCCGCTCGGGAACCTCGGGGTCGTCACCCGCGTCCTCGACGTGATCCGCGTCGGTTGCCCGGTCGGACGTCTCGTGTGGCTTCTCACACATCGTCGAACGCCTCGTTGGCTAGTGTGTCGGCGCGGTCGTTTACCTCTCTCGGAACGTGCTCGATCGACCACCGGTCGAACCGCTCCAGAAGCTCCCGGACCCGAACCCGCCGCTCACGGAGGTCGGGGTTGTTGGTGTCGTACTCCCCGCGAACCTGCCTGACGACCAGTTGGGAGTCGCCGCGAACGTCGACCGCGTCGAACCCGTGACCCGCCGCGGCTTCGAGCGCCCGGATCAGTGCGGCGTACTCCGCGCGGTTGTTCGTGGTCTCGCCGATCCGGTCGCCGCCCTCGTCGACGATCCCCTCGTCGGTGACGAGCACCCACCCGATCGCCGCGGGCCCGGGGTTGCGGCGACTCGCCCCGTCGAAGTAAACGTGCGCTCGACCCCCCGTCTCGGAGCGAAGCAACGGCAGCAGGTCGGGCGGGTTCGATCCCTGAACGACGACCGTGTCGTCGTAGGCGACGGCCGTGGCGTCGCCGTGCTCGGCCCGCCACCGCTCGTACTCCGTGTTCCCCGCGGTGACCACAACCCCTGCGTCCTCGAGTCGGTCGCGGGCGGCGTCGGGATCACACTCCACGCTCGGCATACGTGTGGGAGTGTCACCGGAGGAAAGAAGGGTTCGGTTCCGGGACACTGGTCGCGCACGAGTTTCTGCGGCCGAAGCGTTTAATACTGTCCAGATATCGAATATAAAAATGCGATGACACGGCCCACCCGCCAGCGGGAACAGGACGCCGACAGGACGCGATGGCAGGGCGCCCGGGAGGAGGACACAACGGAGGAAACGGACGACATCGACGTCGAAGAGATGGACGAGGAGGACCTCGTCCGGACGGGTGACGGGGAGCTCATCCACGAGCCGACCGGGATCGTCGTCGAGGAGGAACAGATCGACCCCGGGCCGGAGTGGCGGGCGTTCAACCACTCCGAGCGGCAGGAGAAATCCCGCGTGGGCGCGCCCACGACGCAGACGATGCACGACAAGGGGCTGACGACGACGATCGACTGGAAGGACAAGGACGCCTACGGCCGGTCGATCTCGTCGCGGAAGCGCTCACAGATGCACCGGCTCCGGAAGTGGCAGGAGCGGATCCGGACGAAGGACGCGGGCG
>CAZDEJ010000124.1:0-6309 GCA_964504395.1 uncultured Halobellus sp.
TGACGGAGATTTGAACTCCGGTCCCTGGCTCCGCAAGCCAGGAGGATAGTCCACTACCCTACCAGGACTCACTAAGATGTACCCCGGGTTCGCTTATGAGAGTTACGATGCTTCGGGGGCACGCGGACCGCCGCATGGCACAACGACTCGTTTGTCCCTCCGGAATCGCTTTCGTGCCCGGTGCGCTACGGCCGCGTATGCACCGTAGGCGAGTGCTCTCCGGGGCCGGGACGATCGTCGCGGTTACGATCGCCGGTTGCACTAGTGGCCGCGGCGCGGGGACCGCGACGGACGGCGACGAGTCCACGGATTCGACGGCGACCGCGACACCCACCACCACGGGACCGGCCGCGGCCACGCTTACACCCCAGGAGTCGTGTCCGAACCCCGGCGGCGCGACGGTCGCCCTCGATTCGGATCCGGTCTCGGTCGTCGGCTGCGTGGTCGGAAAGAGCGGGTGTACGCGGCCGCGACTGGTGTCCGTCGACCGCGACCGTGACGCCGGGGGAGTCACAGTCGTCGTCGCCGCCGCCGAAGAGCGCGCGGACGACGAGGTGTGTACGGCGGCGCTGGTGAACCTCGGGTACGAGGCCCGGATCGACTACGACGACCCGCCGACGAGCGTGACGGTTGTCCACGACGACGTCGACGGCCGCCGGACGGTCGCGGACGTCACACGGTGAGGATAGGGCCGGGTGACGCGGGCGGCCGACCCGCGAACGTTCTTATATCAGAAGGCGGCCACCCCGCGTATGCTGCGACCCGATCCGCCGGCCGGGCGGCCACCGTCCGGCGCCGGTCCCGAGCACCGGGGCGAAACCACACCACCGCGACGCGACACCGGCGACAAGACAACGCTTAAGCGGCGTCCTACCCTGGCTGTGGGTATGCCTGAGGCCGTAATCGCTCGACCCACCGGGTTCGGATGGTCGCCTGCCGCACCGACGGAGGTGTCGTCCGAATGGGCGTGATCGAGGACGTCTACGACGATCTCGACACCGACGTCGACTTCGAGGAGTTCGAAGCCGCCGTCGAGGACAAAGTCGAACAGATGGGGGGGTTGGCGGACGACGAAACCGCTGCGATGCTGATCGCCCACGAACTCCGCGACCAGGAGGTCGAAGGGATCGCCGACATCACCCCCGGCATGGACGACGTGAAGTTCCTCGCGAAAGTGATGCGGGTCGGCGATCTCCGGACCTTCGAGCGTGACGACGAGGACGAGGACGGACAGGTCGCCAACGTGGACGTCGCCGACGAAACCGGCCGGATCACGATCACGATGTGGGACGGCATGGCTGACGATGCTGTCGACCGGCTCGAACCCGGCGACACTCTCCGCGTCGCCGGCCGCCCGAAGGACGGCTACAACGGCCTCGAGGTCGACGTCGACAAGGCCGAACCCGCGTCCGACGCCGAGGTCGACGTCGAAGCGACCGACACCCACCGGGTCGAGGACCTCTCGTTGGGACTCTCGGACGTGAACCTCACCGGACGCGTGCTCAGTACCGACAGCGTGCGCACCTTCGACCGCGACGACGGCTCCGAGGGCCGCGTCTCCAACCTCATGCTCGGCGACCCCACCGGCCGGATCCGGGTGACGCTCTGGGACGGGAAAGCCGACCTGGCACCCGAGTTCGTGGCGGGCGAGACCGTCGAGATCGTCGACGGCTACGTCCGGGAGCGGGACGGCACCCTCGAACTCCACGTCGGCGACCGTGGCACTGTCGAGGCAGTCGACGAAGCCGTCGAATACGTCCCAAACGCCACCGACATCGGCGCCTTAGAGCTGGGTGCGACGGCCGATATCGCGGGTGGCGTGATCGAGACCGACCCCAAGCGAACGTTCGACCGCGACGACGGCTCCGAGGGGCAGGTCCGAAACGTCAGGGTCAAAGACGAGACGGGCGACATCCGGGTGGCGCTGTGGGGCGAGAAGGCCGACCGCGACATCGACCTCGCGGACTACGTCGCGTTCACCGACGTGGAGATCGAAGAGGGCTGGCAGGACGACCTCGAAGCCTCAGCGGGGTGGCAGTCGACAGTCAACGTGATGGACGACGCGCCCGAGGACGCCGCCGACGGGGGAGCCATGGCCGCGCAGTCGACACCCCGGGACGGTGCCGGCCAGTCGACCGGACTCGGCGCGTTCAGCGGCGACGGCGGTAGCGACACCGATGCGGGATCCGGCGCGTCCTCGCCGCCGGGTGGCGACACCGGCTCCGACGGCTCGGGCGGTTCGGCGGCCGCCGCAGTGGCGGAGCGGCCGGACGGGGCTACCGGGGGAGACACCGAGACGTTCACGGGGACCGTCGTGCAGGCCGGGAGCCCGGTCGTGCTCGACGACGGTACCGACACCCGAAGCGTCGAGACCGACGACTCGCTCCGGCTCGGCGAGAGGGTGCGCGTCACCGGCCCCGTTGCTGACGGCACCATCACCGCGGTCGAGATCGAGCGGGTGGAGTGACCGTCGGACCCGGGTGCCGCCCCGGAACGGGTGGCACGGTCGTGTCCCCGGTCGCGTGACTGTCCTCGCTCATCGGGACCGCCACTTTCGCGCACGGAAAGGGTTATACGACGGTCGAACGGTTGATGTAGGTAATGAGTGTCGAGCTGCCGTTCGCGCCTGTAGACACCATCATCCGACGGCAGGCCGGCGACCTCCGGGTTAGCTCCGGCGCAGCAGAGGAACTCGCCCGCCAGGTACAGACCCACGGGGCGACACTCGCCGTCGACGCTGCCGACCACGCCGGTGACGACGGGCGGAAGACGTTGATGGCGCAGGACTTCGGCGTGCAGCAGGTCGTGAGTCGTCGCGACCTCGAACTCCCGATCGCGCCGATCGACCGTATCGCCCGCCTCCGGATCGACGACCGGTACCGCGTCTCGATGGATGCCCGGATCGCGCTCGCGGACATCCTCGAGGACTACGCCGATAACGTCGCCAGCGCGGCCGCGACGTTGGCGCGGCACGCCGACCGCCGGACGATCCAGGCCGAGGACATCGAGACGTACTTCGCCCTCTTCGAGTAGGATGCGGTTCGGCCACAGCGAGGCCTGCCTCGCACACGACACCGGCGACCGCCACCCCGAGACCGCAGACCGGATCCGCGCGATCCGGCGTGCGCTCGCGAAGCGTCACGGCGCCTCCTACGTCGAGGCCGACCCGGCAACGGAATCGACCGTGGCGGCCGTTCACGCCTCCGACTACGTCGATGAGATCCGGTCGTTCTGTGCGGACGGCGGCGGAAACTGGGATCCCGACACGGTCGCGTCCGCGGATACCTGGGACGCCGCGCGCGCCTCCGCGGGCCTTGCGGAGTGGGCCGCCCGCGAGGCCGCAATCGGCGCCGACGGTCGGGACACGCCCTTTGCGGTCGGGCGACCGCCGGGTCACCACGCCGTCGCCGACGACGCGATGGGGTTCTGCTTCGTGAACAACGCTGCCGTGGCGGTCCGGTCCGTACTCGACGACCCCGGGATCGACGTCGACCGGGCGGTCATCTTCGACTGGGACGTCCACCACGGCAACGGGACCCAGGACATCTTCTACGACGACGGCGACGTGTTCTACGCGTCGATCCACGAGCAGGGGCTCTACCCCGGCACCGGCGCGGCCGAGGAGACGGGCACCGGCGCGGGGGCGGGTACCACGCTGAACGTCCCCCTTTCCGCAGGTGCGGGGGACCCGGAGTTCCTTCTCGTGGCCGACGAACTCCTCCGACCGGCGGTCGAGCGGTACGACCCGGATCTCGTCGTCGTCAGCGCCGGGTTCGACGCCCACCGCCACGACCCGATCTCCCGGATGCGCGTCTCCACCGAAGGGTACGCCCTGTTGACCGATCGGGTCCGCTCGCTCGCGACCGACGTCGACGCCGGGCTGGCGTTCGTTCTCGAGGGGGGCTACGGGCTCGACACGCTCTCGGAGGGCGTCGCGATGGTTCACGAGACGTTCGATGGCCGCCCGCCGATGGACCCCGACGGCGACGCCGACAAGGGCGCCCGAACGTTGACCTCGGAGCTTCGCGACGTTCACGACCTCGAGTGACCACCCCGATCAGGGCTCCGGGTGGAAGTAATCGGCCAACTCCCGGCCGAACTCGGGGCAGAGTTCCGCGACTGCCGGGCCGACGAGAACCTCGTACCCTTCCCGAAGCCGGGTTTCGACCCGCGCCCCCAGTCCGACACCGAACAGCTCCGACGACCGGAGGAACGCGGCGGCGTCGGCGAACGACCGGTCACGCTCGACCACGTACCGGTCGCCGTCGACGAACGGGCCGTAGACGGCGCCGTGACCGGTGTCATCACCCCGTTCGGTGCCGTCGTCGGGAGCCGTGCCATCGTCGCCCGCAGGGCTGCTGCCGGCGTACGTCCCGTAGAACCCTTCGGCGTGCTCCCGGACGTGGACCGGCGGGCCCGCGTGGCGCTCGATCCGCGGGAGTCGCCGGTGGGCGAGTTCGACGAACAGCACCGCCCGGTCGTCGGCGAACGTCGTAACGCGGATGGGCTCGAACCCCCGCCGGTCGAGTTCGTCGCGGACGCCCGACAGCGACTTGACTAACTGGGGGTACAGTTGGTCGTCGACGATGTCGGGGGCGTCGAAGACGACCGCGACCGGCGCGGTCCCTCGACGCTCGATGTGGGTCCGGACCGCCGCCGCGTCCAGCGGTTCCGCCTCGTCGGGTTCGAACAGCCCCTCCCGCGGGTCGTCGTGGAACTCCCGAGCGTAGTGCTGGAGCCGCGCGACGTTCGTCGCCGAGCAGACAGCCGCGACGTTCCGCGCCGGATCCGTGGGATCGACCATCACGAGCGGGTCGTCGTGGGACGCCGTCGCGTGGGCTTCGGGGTCGACGACGACCGGCGGATGCCACTCCGCGACCGCCTCGAGTAGCGATTCGACGTCGCCGTATTCGAGTACGAGCAACTCCGAGAGATACCCCGAGAACCCCCGGGTCCGGAGGTCGCTACCGTAGACGCCGATTCCCTTGAGGAACTGCTTGAACACCCGGACTTCACCCGCAGCGTCGCTGTCGAGCCGCTCGGTGAGGTAGGCGTTGTGATGGGGGGTCCGGTCGACCGCCGACTGCGGGGTCGCGGCGTCTGCGACGTCGTAACACGGCACGAGGTCGATGTCGAACCCCTCGAACGCCCCGGTCACGTAGGGGTGTTCGGCGTACTCCTCGTGCCCCGCCGGCAACACTGCGTTTCCGACCGCGAGCCCGTACCGCTCCAGGCGTTCCCGGTCGAGGTCCGGGGGGAACCGGACGAAGAGATCGATGTCGCGGTCGCCGGCGAGCCACGTCGCGCGTGCGGTTGATCCTACCTGGACGACGTCGGCGTCGACCGGCAGGTCCGACACCTCCGATCGGATCCGCTCCGAGAGCCGCGACACGACATCGCGCATCGCCGCTCGTTCGGCTTCGTCGGGGGTGATACGCCGACGGACCGCCGCGATCACTCGCCTGTGCTCCTCGGCGTCGGCCATTGTTACTGGAGGTTCGCAGGGCGGCGGCGAAAGGGTGTCGGTCCGCGCCGACACCCGGGCGTCGGTCGGATCCGGAGCCGGCCTCTGTCGGTCGATTCCGGGCACGCGGTGGGAAAACGAAAGCCCTATCATTCCGTCTGGGTCTACATTCGTGTGTAGATCGGCCGTCGTAGCTCAGGTGGTAGAGCACCTCGCTGTTAACGAGGTGGTCCCAGGTTCGAGCCCTGGCGACGGCGTCGGTTCTTCGGCCCCGACCGACGAGTCACGATGCCGTGACGGCCGGTTTTGAGATGTCCCGGCAACAACGGCAACGTCTAAGAGGCCGTCGGCGGAACCGTCCTCCGACGGGCCCTTAGCTCAGTCCGGTCAGAGCGCTCGGCTCATAACCGGGTGGTCGTGGGTTCGAACCCCACAGGGCCCAGTTGAGTGCCCGAGCGACAGCGAGGGCCGAGTACGTACCGCAGTGGGGTTCGAAGCAGGGAGTGAAGCGAGCGCGGCGAGCGGAACGACCGTGGTGCGAACCCCACGGGACCCATGCACTCTGCTGTGAACACACGTGAGCAGCGAACGGTGTACCACAGCGCTCGTCCTCATACTGTTGAGTATACCTACGTGAAGATTTTCGGCACCCCGGGGTATCGAAACCACGCAGGTGAGCATAACCAACAGTATCATCCGCCCCGACTCCGTGCCAACTGCGCGTCTCTCCCGGACACTCGACGGGAACACGCTACCGGGAGACGGCCCTGTCGGTCAGTATCAACGCAATGAGGGTGTCATAGAAGACTTCCCACACCTACACAGGAATCGCTCACTACAGACGA
>CAZDEJ010000125.1:0-6178 GCA_964504395.1 uncultured Halobellus sp.
GCCCCCCGGACACGAACACCTTTGATGACGGGTCGCACACGGGAACGTATGGCCGGAACCGAGCCCTGCGACGGCTGCGGCACGCCGATCGAAGACCCCCTCGCGCGGACGGTCCAACTTCGGGTCGACCGCTCGGAGGTCGACAGCCAGCGACTGTGCCCGACGTGTTTCGCCGACTGGATCAAGCGGTACCGAGCGCAGATGCAACCCGAAAGCCAGGAGCCGACCGTCGACACCGACGCGGACATCATCGTCGACTGATCCCGCTGCTGTCTCCCGGCGGGTCGGTGGCACAGTCACACCGGATACGGCCGCCGGTGATCCCCGCGGCTGTAGATCGCGATGTATGGCTCCCCGGTATCGTCGTCGGGGCACGCCGACGTCCGCTCGACGGGGAGGCGCTCGCCGGTGACGTTGGCCGCATCGACGAAGAGGTGCGCGCGGTACGTCCGCGATGACAACCCCAGCACGTGGTCGTTGTAGCCGTCGCCGACGTTCAGGTTGGCCCCGACCGGCGGGCCGTCCGTGCGCTCGAGGTCGCCGAACGGCCGGTGCTCGCTCCAGTCGCCGGCGGCGCAGACGGCGTACTGCGGGGTGTCGGCCCGCTCGGGGAGTGGCGTCGGGTTCGTCACCGTCACCGTGGCCGCGACGGGTTCCCGCGGGTGTCGCCGTCGATCTCGACCCGGGGCTCAGGCTGGAGTTCGTATGCGAGGCCGCCGGTAGCCACGTCGACAGCGAGGATCACGGCCGCGACCGTCGTGACCGGGGAGACGAGAGGTCGACGTCGAACACGAACACCAGCACGGCGGCGGTGGTGAGCGTCGCCGCCCTGGGACGTCACGCCCCCACAAGGGTTATTACGTTCCCACGCCCGGACTCGGCGGTGCACCGGCTACGTTCTTTCCGAAACCGCGGGGAGCTGTCGACACGCGGCTCCGATGTCGACGGGTAACGCCGAGCTTTACAAGCGAGCGTAACAATCCAACACCACTCACGGGGAACCTTACCGCATGGCCATTCGCACTTGGAGGCGACGTGCCCTCGGATACCTGTTACTCTTGACTCTCGCGATCATCCTGACCGCGGCCGGGTACCAGTTCGGGATGCGGGTGTACGAGGGCCGACCACGGACGTTTCTGGATTCGGTCCAGTTTGCGGTCGAGATGTTCACCACGACCGGCTTCGGCGGGGACGCCCCCTGGCAGAGCCCGGAGATGCAGGCGTTCATTACGGTAGCCGACCTGATCGGAATGGCGCTGCTCGTCGGTGCCCTGCCGGTGTTTGTCGGCCCGGCCGTGGAAAGCACCCTGTCCACGACGGCCCCGTCGAAGCCGGAGACGGATCTCACCGACCACGTCGTGATCTGCTCGGACACGACGCGCGCGGATGCGCTCATCGAGGAGCTCAAAACGAACGACATTCCGTACGTCGTCGTCGAATCCGACTTCGAGCGGGCCGACGAGTTGCACGGGACCGGGGAGCGTGTCATTCGGGGGGATCCCGAGTCGGTGGAAGGGCTGACTGCGGCCCGCCTGCCCTCGGCCCGTGCCCTGTTTGCCGACCAGTCGGATCAGGTCGACACGAGTATCGTGTTGACCGCGAAGGAGGTCGCCGACGACGTTCCCGTCATCAGTGTCGTCGAGAGCCCGGCGGCGAAGCGGTACCACCGCTTAGCGGGGGCCGACACCGTGCTCACACCCCGGTCGCTGCTGGGCAACAGCCTCGCTGCGAAGATCACTGCGGCCGGGCGAACGGGCGTGATCGATGCGGTCGAAATCGGGGATCGGCTCCAACTCGCGGAGGTTCCGATCCGGCGCGACAGCCGTTTTGCGGGGATGTCGCTGGCCGAAAGCGGTATTGGCGAGACGTCCGGCGCCAACGTCGTCGGGATATGGGCCCGCGGCGAGTTCATTCCTGCGCCGTCGCCCGACGCGGAGCTGGTCGACGGGAGTATCCTGCTCGTCTCCGGCCGGACCGACCAGTTGGAGCGGCTCGCCGAGATGACGCAGGCGTCGGTTCGTGGGTTCACCACCGGGCGGACGGTCGTCATCGGGTACGGGGAGGTCGGCAAGTCCGTCGCCGCCGAGCTCGACGAGGCCGGGCTCCCGTACACGGTCATCGATCGGGACGATGTCGACGGTGCCGACGTGGTCGGCGACGCGACCGATCCGGAGACGCTCGTGACCGCCGGCGTCGAGGAGGCCGATACGGTCGTCCTCGCGTTGCCGGACGACACCACGACCGAGTTCGTCACGCTCGTTGTCCGTGACCTGGCACCAGAGACACAGATCCTTGCCCGGGTCGAGCAACAGGTGGACGTCTCGAAGACGTACCGCGCCGGAGCCGACTACGTGCTCTCGCTGACGCGGGTGACCGGCCGGATGTCGGCCTCGCAGCTGCTGGATCACCGTAACGTGGTGTCGTCGGAGCAACCGATCAACATCCTTCGGAAGGAGGTGCCGGGGCTTGCGGGCGTGACGATCCGGGAGGCGAACATCCGGGAACGAACCAGCTGTACGGTGATCGCGATCGAGCGCGGCGAGGAGACCGTCAGCGACATCGGGCCGGACACGACGATCCGGTCCGGGGACGTACTCGTCGTCATCGGCTCCGACGAGGCGGTCACCCGCTTCGAGCGGACGATTCAGTCCGTCACCGAGTGACTGCCCGGGCAGTTGTGCAACGTGGGTGTCATGCGCGCTGTTCTAACGGATTCCCAGCCACCACCCGCACGGGTCGGTGGTAGCCGGTGATCGACTCCAACAATGCGGATCAGGTGCAAAAACAGGGGAGCACGGAACGCGGATACCCGACGCCGTCACCGGTCGATCGTCGCCCGACCGCTGGTGGCGCTGCGGATCCGATCCCGGAGCCCCGCCGCCTCCCCGACCGGGGCCCGGATCGAAAACGAGACGTCGGCTTCGTACGCCGCGTCGAACTCGACGCCGGCGCTCTCGAGGAGCCCCCGGACGGTGCCGGAGTCGTCGTACGCGACGGTGACGCCGAACCGCTCGTGCGGGACTGCCTCGACCACACCTGCGTCGTCGACCGCGTCGGAGACGCTGCGGGCGTACGCGCGAGCTAAGCCGCCGACCCCGAGGTTGGTCCCGCCGTAGTATCGGACCACGACGCTTGCGACGTTTCGGAGGTCGCGCCGGATCAGGACGTTGAGCGCGGGTTTGCCCGCCGATCCCGTCGGTTCGCCGTCGTCGGACTGATACGCCCGGAGCATCGGGGTCCCGGACCCGGCCTCGCGTCCGTTCGCACTCCCCGGTCCGCCAGCGCTCCCGCCGCTTCCCTCCGCGGGGACGCGGTACGCGGGGACGTGGTGGGTCGCATCTGGGTGTCGCGCGCGCATCGACTCGCGGAGCGATTCGGCGTCGTCGACGTCGGCGGCGGGTGCGACGTATCCGACGAACTCCGACCCGCGGATCTCGAAGGCCGCCTCGCCCCGGCCGTCGACGGTTCGGAACGACTCCGGGGCGTCGGGAGCAGTAGGTGGGTCAGTCACGAGCGAGAATACTCCCTGGAGCGGTCAAAAGCTTCGTGCGACTGTACCGGGCCACCTGCGTCACGCAATGCTGATGCGTCGGACGAAATCGAGAGCCGCGAGTTCGTTGAGGAGCGGTCCCGGAACGGGGCTGTCGGTGACGACGTACAGTTTCGGGTCGTCGGTGAACTCGGGGTCCTCGGTAACCGTCTGGCGGATGGAGATCCCACGGTCGGCGAGGAGTCCGGTGACCTCCGCGACGATCCCGGAGCGCCCGGCGTCGGTGGGTTCGATCGTCAGCACGGAGAGGTTGAGCACGGGCGCGAGGTCCATCAGGCTGGGGATCGAGGAGATGTTCTGGAAGATCCGCCTGAGTTCGTCGTCGTCGAGGATCGCGGTTGTCGTCGAGTCGACCACCCGGCGGTCGACGTCGACCTCGCGGGCGATCCCGGTGTTCGGGATCTCGATGCCGCCGGAGACGACCCGGCCGTCGTCGTTCACCGAGAAGCCGCGCTCCAGGAGGAGTCGGATGACCGCCTGCTGGCTCGGGCTGCCCTCGAACTTCCCCATTATTTCGTCGAACATGGCGGTGTGGTGGTGAGTCCGGCTTTTCGAGTGCGGTCGGGAGTCAGTTGTCGAACCGCGCCTGGACGAACGGTTGAGCGGTTTCGATGTCGCCGAGCCGGGAATCCGAGAGCAGTACCGCCTCGGTCTCCTCGATCGGCACCGACAGCGAAATCTCCTTTGTGCGGCCGTACCGGCCCTTCGAGACGACGACCGCGTTGACGATCCCGAGCATATCGAGTTCGGAGATCAGGTCCGTGACCCGGCGCTGGGTGAGGACGTCGGCGTCGATCTCCTCACACAGCCGCTTGTAGATGTTGAACACCTCGCCGGTGTTGACGTTGTGGACGCCGTTCTTCTCGAGAAGGATGGTCGAAAAGAGCACGATCTTCGATTGGGTGGGGAGGGTTCGAACGACCTCCACCACGCGGTCGAGTTCGATCTTGTCCTGTGCCTTCCGGACGTGGGCCTCCCCGACAGTGTCGGCTTGGCCGCGCTCGGCGAGTTCGCCGGCAGTCCGGAGGAGATCCAAGGCGCGGCGGGCGTCGCCGTGTTCCTGGGCGGCGAAGGCGGCACACAGCGGAATCACGTCGTCGGTGAGCGCGTCGGGTTTGAACGCGACGTTCGCGCGGTGCTGAAGGATGTCGCGGAGTTGGTTGGCGTCGTACGGCGGGAAGACGATCTCCTCCTCGCCGAGGCTGGATTTGACCCGCGGGTCGAGGAAGTCGGTGAACTTCAGGTCGTTCGAGATCCCCATGATCGAGATCCGGGAGTTCGTCAGCTCGGAGTTCATCCGTGAGAGGTTATACAGGGTGTCGTCGCCGGATTTCTCCACGAGCTTGTCGATCTCGTCGAGCATGATCACCACAACCCGCTCCTCGTAGTCGACCGCGTCGAAGAACGTCGAGTAGACCCGGTCGGTCGGCCACCCGGTCATCGGCACCGGGTCCATGTCCTCGCGGTCGGCTTCGAGCGTCTCGATCCGCGCTTCAATCTCCGCGCCCGTGTCGAAGTCGGTGTCCGCTAGCGCCGTTTCGTCCTCGCGGACGCGCGATCGGAGGGCCTGTAGGGCCTCGAGTTTCGATCCGATACTCCCGCGGTTCGCCTCGATGAACTTGTTCGCGAGCTGGGCGAGCACGCGGTACTGGGTGTCGGTCACCTCGCAGTTGATGTACTCGACCTCGCAGGGGACGTCGTACTTCTTCGAGGTCGACTCGAGTTCCTGGCTGACGAACTTCGCGCTCGCGGTCTTCCCGGTTCCGGTCTTGCCGTAGATCAGGATGTTCGACGGGGTGTCCCCACGGAGCGCCGACACGAGGATCGTCGCCATCTGGTTGATCTGCTCGGCGCGGTGCGGGAGTTCGTGGGGGGTGTATGAGGGCCGGAGAACCTCCTTGTTCTCGAAAATTGGCTCGCCGGACAACAGGTCGTCGAAGAGCCCCTTGCTGTCCTCATCGTCGTCGTCGAGGACGACCTCGTCGAATCCCAACTCCCCGGAGCCGCCGGAACCGGGCGGAGTGTCGATGTCGACGCCGACGGTCTCCTCGATGTCGATATCCTCGGCGGTTGTCGGATCACGGTCGGAGACGTCCGGTCGCCCCGGTTCCGCCGGCGCGTTCGGTCGATCGCCCGACGACTCCCCGGCCGTGGCGCCGTCAGGGTCCGCGGTGTCGACGGCGGATTTGTCGGCCGTTGCGTCGGGGTCTTCGCCGGGAGACACGCTGGAGTCAGGTCCCGTGTCGGTCCGGGAGTCAGGTTCCGTGTCGGTACCGGTTGCGTCGTTCGCGGAACGCGGGCTACCGTCGCTGTACGTGTCGAGATCGACGTTGGCAGCCGGCCCGTCGGTGGGCTCTTGGGAGTCCGCCGGCGTAGCTTCCGGGTCCGCGTCGAGGCCATCGGCCGACGGGTCGTCGATCCCGCCGTCGGCACGTTCGTCGTCGGTATCCCGGGTGTCCGATCCGAGGGATGTCTCCCGCTGTGTGGCCTCCGTTCGGTCGTCGCTGGCGTCGGTCTGTGTGTCCTCGTCCATTCGTATCCCCCCAATTTCGACTGGAAATCGCGCCAGGCACTCCGGCAAGTCGGTCGTTCGCGGGGAATACGTGGCGTTTCGAGAGATTCCCCGAG
>CAZDEJ010000126.1:0-6141 GCA_964504395.1 uncultured Halobellus sp.
CCTGATGATCTCCCCGCAGTTCCGACAGTGTATCTCGTCCGGCCCCGGGCCCTCCGCGTCCGTCGACGGCGTGGCCGCGGAGGGGTCCGACGTCGTCCCGTCGGCGGGCTTCGTGTCGGATGTCGGAGCCGACGTCCGGCCGGCGCCCCCGCCGGACTCCTGCCGGGCCCCGCCGCCCGACGCGTCCACCCCGGTCCGACCGTCGGCGTCGGTGCCGGCCGCGCCGTCGAGTTCCGAGCCGGTCGGTCGGCGGTCCCCGGCGCCCGACGTGTTCGTTCGATCCGCCCCCGTAGCGTCGGTGTTCGCCGTCCGGGCGGAGCCGTCGCTCGGCGGGTCCCGACCTGCTGAGTCCGCGGTGTCCGGATCCCGCGCGGGTTCCCCCGTACGACCGGACGTATCGGCTTCGGCCGTGTCCCCGGTGGGTTCGACTGCGTCGTCCCCGTGTTCCTCCGGATCGTCGGCCGACCGGCCGGACGGGGTCCCGGCCGACCGCGCCCCGACCCCGCCGTCGAAGACGTCATCGAGTTCGGACGCACTCCCGACGGTATCGACCGTCTCGAACACGACGTCGGACCCGGTGAGGCCCACGACCACCGATCCCGAAACGGTTTCGGCGTCGTACATCTTGCTCCTCTTCGGACCCTCCGCGACGCTGACTTGGAGTTCGATGAGTTCCTGCGGGAGGCTCTCGTACGTGGCGGGTTCCCCGGATCCGAGTTCGACCATCTCCGAGAAGATCGTCGACGTACTCGTCTGACACCGGACGGTCGCGTGTTGTATGCCCCCGGTTCGGTTCTGAATGACGAAGTCGGCGTCCGGCGGCTCCACCGATCCTTCCGTACCCATGCCTACCGCATCAACTGCTCGTGGTAAGAAACCGGAGGTTCCGTTCTCCGACCTGATGCCGTGTTGCGGTCGCCGCCCACGGGCGGACGGAGGAACCTATCGGAACGGCCCGTGCGTGACCCCGATTCCGCCCCGACCACGTCGTGATCCTCCCGGGTCCTGCGATCGGGACCGGGGCCGCGGCTGGTCTTTGGAGGCCGACTGCCGGACCGCGCCGTTAGCCCGAGACCCGATGCCGACGGGGACAGGGGGGAACCGAACACCGCACCCGCCGCTCCGACAGTATCAGTAGTAGCCGAGTGCCGACAGTTGCTCCCGGGTCGCGTCGGTGACCTGGCGTCCGTCGAGCGGGGCCCGGATCCCGGCGTCGGCGTCGTCGAAGGCGGTGTCGACGCGGTCGGGTGTGATCCGCGTGACGATCACGGACTCCCCGGGCGTGCGGAGCCGGCACTCGACCGCTCTGTCTCCCCAGTAGTAGCGTTTCCGGACCGCCCGGGGATCGTCGGGATCCGGCCGGTAGACGGCGCGGCTCGGCGCCAGAAAGCGCTCGGAGTCGTCGCAGGCGCTCTCGAACCGCTCGCGCAACTCCGCGGTGACGGGCTGTTTGGCCGTGTAAACCCGGTCGCGTGCGAACCCGTCGGTGACGGGGCCGTCGTCGACGGTGTCAGCGACGACCTCCGGAAACGCCGTCAGCGCCGCGGGGTCGTGACACGTCCGCCCGTCGGTGCCGCCGGGCGGCCGGACCAGGAGGGGCACCCGGAGCAGGGACTCGTGCATCGGGACGATGTGGGAGACCGCCGGCGGCTCGCCGTCCAGGAGTCCGGGTTCGCCGAACCCGTCGCCGTGATCGCCACAGACCACGAGCAGGGTGTTGTCGAGCGCGCCCGACGCGCGGAGGCGATCGACGACCCGCGCTACGATGGCGTCGGCCTGCCGGATCCCCCCGTCGTACAGTCGTTCGAGCGCCGAAAGCCGGTCGTACGACCGGTCCCCACCGTGAAACTCCCACTCCCACCGGGTAGGGAGGTCGGCCTGGAGGCCGCGGGCCCGGCTGTCGCCCCACCGATCGAACCGTGCTCGGGGCTCGAACGGCCGGTGGGCGTCCATCAGGTTCAGACACGCCGCCCATGGCTCCGTTCCGCTGACGCGCCACGCTTCGAACGCGTCGGCGTAGTAGAACCCGTCGGGTCCGGGGTTGTGGTCGGTCGTGTCGTACACCGGGTCGTAGCCGTCGGGGACGGTCCGGACCGTCCCGAACGCGCGGTGGAGCCCCGCCTCGTGGCTGGCGAGAAACCCGTTCTCGGTGAACAACCCCGTCCGGTACCCCCGGTCGGTCAGGGTGTCAAAGACCGTGTTACCGGGCTTGAGCCGGTCGTGGGTCGTGACCCTGTGAGCGTGGGCTTCGACTCCGGTAAACAGGCTAACGTGGCTGGGCAGACTCCAGTTCGACGGCGCTCGGGCCTGCGTGTAGAGTGTCGCGTCCGCCGCGAGTGACTCCAAGAAGGGGGTCGTGTCGTGTCGATGCCCGTAGCACGAGCAGTTCCGGGCGCGGACGGAGTCCAGTACCACGAGCAGCACGTTCGGCCGGCCATCGAGCATACGGACCTGGCGTGCGGCTGTGACTTGTGTCTCGGTAAGTCCGAGGGGGTGAGAAACTGTCGAGTCCGGAGCGGTATGGAGCACTATATGCGGCAGTGTCCGGAACCCCGTAGTCGCACCCGGTAGCGCGAACTCGACGAGGTACTGGCCGGGGCAGATCCGATAACACGGTTTATTATCGATCCGGGCGAACCACGGGGCGTAGCATGACGATCGAACTCACCTGGCACGGCCACTCCACGTGGCACGTCGACGTCGACGGCACAAGCTTCCTGATCGACCCCTTCTTCGACAACCCCAACACCGACCTCGCGGCCGCCGATGTCGGGACGCCGGACTACCTCCTCTTGACGCACGGCCACGCCGATCACATCGCGGATGTCGACGCGTTCGCCGACGCGACCGCCGTGGGCGTCCCGGAGCTGACGGCGTACCTCGAATCCGACGTCGGCTTCGACGGCACCATCGGGATGAACATCGGCGGCACCGTCGAGTGCGGCGACGCGTTCGTGACGATGCACCGCGCCGACCACACCAACGGGCTCAACACGGGCTACGAGACCAGCCTCGGTACCCCCACCGGGTTCATCATCAGCGACACGAGACCGACCCGGGAGCCCGACCCCGATTCGACGGCGTTCTATCACGCCGGCGACACCGGGCTGATGTCGGAGATGAGAGACGTCATCGGGCCGTATCTGGAGCCCGACGCCGCCGCCCTCCCGGCCGGCGACCACTTCACGATGGGGCCGACGCAGGCGGCGATCGCGGCCGACTGGTTGGATGTCGACCACGTCTTCCCGATGCATTACGACTCCTTTCCGCCGATCGAGATCGACACCGACGACTTCGTCAGCGAGGTGGCCGCGACCGGTTCGGACGCCGACGTCCACGTCCTCGAGGGCGACGAGTCGTTCACACTCGAGTGACGCCCGTCGCCCGGGACGGCTACCGTTGACAGTTCCGACCACCGTCGGCCCGTGTTGGCGCTGGCCGGGAGTCGACGACGCTCCGTGTAGTGCGCGGGTGGCACCGGTCCGCCCGACGGAATCCGCCGACGGCCGCCAGCCGCCCGGCGTCGCGTCACAGGTAACTTTACGACGCGCCGGCGCGTCCCCCCGGACGCAATGAGCGACATTCGGACGTCGACAGTCAGCGACGACGGGTTTGCGAGTACGAGCCAGGTCGGGGAGTTCGAGTTCACGATCGACGCCACCGACGAGACGGGGCCGAACCCCAACGCGGTGCTCGTGGCGGACTACGCGGCGTGTTACCTTCCGGCGTTTCGGGTCGGTGCTCAACAACGCGGCCACGACGATCTCGGAACGGTACAGATCGACGCCGACGCGGACCTCGACGGCGACGGTGACCTCGAAGCCGTCCGGTTCGAGATCCACGTCGAGGCCGATCTCGACGACGGGACGCTCTCGGAGGTCGTCGACCGCGCGGACGGCATCTGCCACGTCCACTCGGCACTCCGTCCGGAACTGCAAGCCGAGGTAACGGTCCACGGAAACGCGTTCTAGTCCGAAGCGAGGGCTTCGGGAGCCCGTCGGTTCCGCCCGTCAGCCCCGGGCGTACGCCCGGAAACTCATGGCCTCGCCCCGGGCGATGACGATATCCCGCCCTTCGGGGTCGGGAACCGGCTGTTCCTCCACCGCGTCGTGTGAGACGTACGGGTCGGCCGGTTCGGGTGCGTCCTCGGAGTAGACGTACGGACTGTTCGGTTGTTGCTCCATACACGACCGGACGTGACCGGCGTACATAAATCCTTGTCAGACGTTATCACACACCTCGGAGACGAGTCTCACACGGCTGTGGCTCCGATGCCGTCGACAGAACCGTGATCGGGCCGGGAGGATGCGTGCTCATACTGTTGGCTATCGTCACGTGGCGGAGTTCGACACCCCGGGGTATCGAAACCCGTCACGTACGTATAGCCGACGGTATCAGTCGTCGGCCGCGGGCTCTCGGGTCTCGCTCCCGGCATCGAGCAGGTGTATGAACGCCGCCAGCCACTCGGGCACGATGTCGTACGTGCGGAGGCACTCCGGTGCGCGTTCCCCGGGACGACGAGCGCGTCGTAGTCGGCGGGGTCGACCTCGTCGAGGGTGGTGGTGACCTCGAGGCTGTGGCCGCGCCCCTCCCAGATATGTTCGATGCCGCCGGAAGTCGTGAATCGCGGTCTCGATCGTCTCGCCGGCCTCCGTGTCCGGGCAGACCGTGTCGACGTCGTGGGCGGCGGCTTCGAGCGTCCGGTGCGGGGCCATCAGTCCGTAGTCCTCGCCGGAGTCGCCGACGATCACCGGTATCTGTTGACTCATCGTCGTCTCTCACGGCCGAGTCTATACTGATCCTGCAGTGTCCGACCCGCCGGGGAGGATCGCCCCGAGCGACGACAACGAGTCGAGAACGTGGTCCGGCCGGATCGGCGACGCCTCGAGGTCGGCGTCGTCGGTCACGCCGGTCCGGACGAGGGCGGTCCGCATTCCCGACCCCTCCGCCAGAGCGACGTCGGTATCGAGGCGGTCGCCGACGACGAGGACCTCCCCGGGAGCCAGGCCGAGCCGATCCAGGGCGGTGTCACGCGTGATCCGGCTGGGTTTGCCCAGGATGGCCGCCGGGTCGCGGCCGACGACGTTCGCGATCGCGTCGATCATTGCGCCGGACCCCGGTACGTCGCCCGCCGGCGCCGGGATGACGACGTCCGGGTCCGTCCCGAGAAACGTGACGTCGGCGTCGTCCAGTAGCTGAAGACACCTGCACAGCGTCCGGTAATGAAACTCCCTATCGATCGACGCGACTAAGACGTCCGGCGCGGGGTTCCGATCCCGTGATAGCGTCGACTCCTCGTCCGGGTCGGCACCGACCGTGACCACCGACAGGCCGACGTCCCTGAGCAGGTCGACGAAGCCGGACTCGCCGACAACGGCGATCCGGTCGTCGGCGTGGTGCGTCGCGAGGTAACGGGCGGAGACGCTACCGGCGGTGATCACTTCCGCGGCCTCGACGTCGAACCCCGCCCGTCCGAGCCGTTCCTCGTAGGCCCCCGGCGGCTTCGTCGGGTTGTTCGAGACGAACAACCGCCGGAGGCCGGCGTCGTCGACCGCCGCGAGTCCGGCGGCCGCCCCCGGAAGGGGGGTATCCCCACGCACGAGGGTCCCGTCCACGTCGAAGATCACGCCGCGAACACTCATTGCGGGTGGTACGGGGAGTACGGTGTTGAACGTAGCGGCCCCGGCGTGTCGACCCCAGCGTGGTCGGGACCGGAGGTTTATCTCGGAGTGCGCGACCACTGTCCGTGTGAGCTGAGAGCTACCCCGCGCCGGGGAGCGGGTGCCCGGCACGCCGGCGCGGGGAGATCGGTGTGCCGGCTGTTCGCTACGCGGCTCCGACCGGGAACGGGGTGTTGCGCCGGCTCCGTTCGGGCGTGGTCGGTGCTTCGTCGAACCGTATCCGCCAGGCCAGCATCGGGGGGTGTGAGGGAAACACGGGCAAGCGGGGCGTCGTGAGGAGGGCGGTCGTGCTGCGGGTTCGGTCCAGTTCCGAGACAGTGAACTGATCTGGAACGGAAAGACGGATATACACTAGGTCCGTGAGCGAAACTGTGACGAATTCACAGCTTACGCTCGTTCAGATCGACAACTACGGTCCCTGGACGGTGACGCCGAACCCGCGCCGGGAGATGGACCTCCA
>CAZDEJ010000127.1:0-6117 GCA_964504395.1 uncultured Halobellus sp.
CATCCGTGTTGGTGCTCCGACCGCAGTCGGACACGGTCGACGACGCCGATTTGAAGCGGACGTTGATCGACGACCCGGCGTCGGCCAGCCTGGTCGGGGTCTCGCTGTCCGAACCGCCGTCGGCGTGGTACGACGAGTGGTGCAGCACGCTCGGGTGTGACCCCGACGCCGCAGCGGTGATCACCACTCCCGAGTTGACCGGTGAGGCCGGCGAGAACGACGTCATCGTCGAGACGGTCGCAGCGCCGTCGAACCTCACGAGAATCGGAGTCAAAGCGACCACGTTTCTAAGCCGGTGGGACGGTCCGACCGTGGTCGTCGAGCGTCTCTCCGTACTGTTTCAGTACGCCGACGCCCGTGACATCTACAAGTTCCTCCACGTGTTGACGACGCAACTCCGGGCGAGCGGTGGGGACGCACAGGTCTACTTGGACCCGACACTCGAGGACGACCGGACTGTCGAGCGCCTCAAGGGGCTGTTCGACGCGGTGGTCGAGTACGACGCCGGGAGGGACGACGGGAGCGAGTGGACGGTCCGCCGCCGGCGCTCGTGACGCGGGCGGGTGATATAACTCGGTGGGCGGCCTCCATCCGGTATGCCAACCGTCTCCGCCGACGGCGCGGAACTCTACTACGAGACCGAGGGAAGCGGCGAGACCGTGGCGTTCGTCGGCGACGCCGGGTACGGCGCGTGGCAGTGGGGTTGGCAGCACGCTGCGGTCGCGGGCCCCTACGAGAGCCTGGTGACCGACCTCCGGGGTGTCGGCCGCTCCGGCGGCGGCACCGGGATCGACGGCGTCGGCATCTTGGCCGCGGACCTCGCGGCGGTGCTCGCCGACGCCGGTGCCGACACCGCACACGTCGTCGGCGCAGGGCTCGGCGGGATGGTGGCGCTCCGGGCCGCCCTGTCGACCTCGCGGGTGGAGAGTCTGGTCCTGATCGGCACCGCCGCCCGCGGCGGCGGTCTCGAGCTCGGCCCAACGTGGGCCGACCCCAACGACCACGACGCGCTCGAGCGGTCCGTGGCGGCGGTGACGTCCGAGTCGTTCGTCGATACCCATCCCGACGCCGTCGAGCGGATGGTAGCGTGGCGGGCCGCGGAGGACGCCCCACGGCCGGTTTTCGACGCCCACGCCGCCGCGGCGACGGCGTTCGACGTCTCCGACCGACTCTACGAGATCACCCGGCCCGCCATGGTTGTCCACGGCGACGACGACTGCGTCTGGCCGCCCGCCCGCGGCGCCGAACTGGCCGCGGGGCTCCCGCGCGCGAAGTTCCGGGAAATCGACGGTGCGGGCCACCTGGTTCACGCCGAGGCGTCGCGCCGCGTCAACGACGACTTGCTCGGGTTCCTCGCCGGCGTGTGACGTGCACCGCGCGCTTGCTCGTGGTCGCATCGACGACGGCAGCCGGTACGGGGGTCGTAAGGCACTTGATCGCCGCCGTCGTTGCGTCGGTAATGGATCGAGACGATCGGCTCCGGGTGGCGATGCTCGACGCCTCCCACGGCGACACACACACCCGCCGGAACTTCCGACGGGAACTCGACGCGGACCTCGTCGAATTCGACGTAACCGAGGGCGACTGCCCGAACGGCTTCGGCTTCGACGCGATCGTGGTCACCGGGTCGCGCGCCTCAGTCTACTGGGACGAGTCGTGGATCGGACAGTTGATCGACTACGTCGGTGCGGCGCACGACCGTGGGGTACCCATCCTCGGGGTCTGCTACGGCCACCAGGTCCTCGCGGCGGCGCTCGGCGGCCGCGTCGAGTCGATGGGCGAGTACGAGATCGGATATCGGGAGATCACCCGGACCGCCGATGACGACCTCTTTGCCGGGATCCCGGAGACGTTCACCGCGTTCACCACCCACTCCGACGTCGTCGCCGACCTCCCGCCGGGCGCGGAGTTGCTCGCGGAGAACGACTTCGGCGTCCACGCCTTCCGTCGCGACCGCGCCTGGGGCGTCCAGTTCCACCCGGAGTACGACCGCGAAACCGCCACCGCGCTGACGGAACAGAAGGACCTCGGCGAGGAGTACATCCAGTCCGTTCTCGACGGTATTACCGACGAAAACTACGACGCCGCGTGCCGGACGAAGCGGCTCTTCGACAACTTCACCGACTACGTCCGCCGGGTGCGGTCGGACGCGACCGCATAGCGTCTCCGCAGTCGGCGCGACCCGAGGCACCGCTCGCGTTTCGTCGGTCCGGTAGTCCACGTCGCTTGCGCCGGCCGCGGTGGCCAGTTTCTTCCGGCGGACGTGTGTCGTCTCGCGTTCGGCCTCGGTCCACTCCGAGTCGGCTTGGGTGGCGGGTTCCATGGGAGGGTCGTCGACGCTTGCAGGGTGCATCCCTCGTGACGGTCGGGCGTGGCCGTCGACGGGGCGGTCGACCGACGGGATTTTCAGCCGGTGACCGTTACGAAGTCACAATGGGAATCGATCCGAACTTCGACAGGAACCGCGAGCGCCTCGACGACGCGGGGATGGAGGAACTGCGCGCCTCGGAGCCCGACGCGGAGTTCGGCGAGGATGTCGACGTGTGGGGCCCCGTGGAGCCGCCGGACCAACTCGGGATCCACGGCGTCCACGTCGCGGTCGACTACGATCTGTGTGTCGCCGACGGTGCGTGCTTGGAGAGCTGCCCGGTCGACGTGTTCACGTGGGTCGACACGCCCGGCCACCCCGAGTCGGATCGCAAAGTCGAACCCACATACGAGGACCAGTGCATCGACTGTATGCTGTGCGTGGACATCTGTCCGGTGGACGCGATCGACGTGGACGGCTCGCGCTCGTAAGGCCACCGAGTGTTGTCCCCGTACACGACGGCGACGGGAGCCGACAGTACGGGTGGCCGGACGACGATTCGGCAGCTCCTCGGGCGGGTTGTGTGAGAGCAGCCGAAACGGTTCGCGCGGCCGGGCCGCCCCGCCCCCTCACAGCTCGACGGTCCGAACCGTCCCGTACTCCGGGCCCTCGCCCGTCAGCGTGCTCTCCGTGAGCCGAACCTCCTCGACCCGAAACCCCCCGAGATCCGGGTCGGCCTCGCGGACGACGCGCCGGACCGGATCCGTCCCGCGGGCGTCGTCCATTCGGGCGAGCGTGACGTGCGGCGTGAACGCGTGGTCGTCACCCGCAAACCCCAGCGCTTCGAGTTCGCGCTCGATGGCGGCGTTGAGCCGTGTTGTCTCGACGACACCCGCGCCCTCGCGAACGCCGGCCCAGACCACGCTGATGTAGTCGAGCGCGGGAAACACCCCGAAGCCACCCACCCGTAGCTCGAAAGGTTCCACGTCGGCGTCGTCAACCGCGTGCTCCAGCGCCGACCCGACCTCGGCCACTCGCTCGGGGGCGACCTCGCCGAGGAAGAACAGCGTCAGGTGGGCGTTCGCCGGGTCGACGGCGCGGAGTCCGTCGGCGTCGGCGAAGCGGTCCTGCGCGTCGGCGACGGCGTCGGCGAGGCGGTCCGGGAGGTCGATACTCACGAAGAGTCGCATGGGCACGTCTTACCGCTGGATTCAGTAAATACCCCCGTGACGCAGTGCTTAACCGTTCCGGCATCGAATAGTATTGCATGACAGACGGCGACGCCGACAACCACGAGTTCTCGTCGGGTCAGGGGTTCGACGAGGAGTACGAGGAGTTCACCCTCGATCCGCCGGAGCTGAAGGTGGATCCGGCGAAAGTCGACCCCGTCGACACCCGGGTTCTCGCCGACGAACTCGACCGTCGGAACATCGCCTCCGACCAGGTCGACGTCGACGAACTCATCGACGTAGGGCTCTCGTATATGAAGATCAACCGCTTCGAGGAGGCGACCGGTTCCTTCGAGCGCGCTGCACGGTTCGCGGAGGACGGGTCCGTCGCGGCCCAGGAAGCGTGGGTCAACAAGGGCGCAGCACACGCCGAACTCGAAGAGTGGGACGAGGCGATCGGCTCCTACCGGGAGGCGCTCCGGATCGACGACGACTCCGAACACGCCGCCTCAGCCGAGACGAACCTGGCCTACGCGCTGTGGAACGCCGGCGAGACCGAGTCGGCGCTGCGGCACGCCGAACGCGCCGTCGAGATCGACCCGCGGTTCGCCCAGGCGTGGTACAATCGTGGCTTCTTTCTCCGGGAGCGCGGGCTGAACGAGGACGCGGTCAACGCCTTCGACAACGCGATCCGGCTGGGGATGCAGACCGCCGACGTCCTCCAGGAGAAGGCGGAGGCGTTGGAGGAACTCGGCGAGGACGAGCAGGCCGAAGCGGTCGCAGCGCGGGCCGAGGAGCTCCAGCAGGAACGCGAGCAGGAGCTGCTCGAACAGCGGGATCAGTGAGGTGACGCGGATGCTCCTCCGCGAGCGACAGACCGGGGAGGGACTGCTCGTGTCGGTCTGCGACGCGGCGTGTCTCGGCGAAACGTACGAGGAAGGGGCGGTGTCACTGGACGTGACCGAGGCGTTCTACGGCGGCGACGACGCCGAGGAGGTCGGTGCCGACAGCGTCGTCAACAGCCTCGCTCGGGCCAGCGTCGCCAATATCGTCGGCGAACGATCGGTCTCCGTCGCGGTCGACGCCGGGATTATCGAGGAGGCGAACGTGCTCTCGGTCGACGGGACGCTCCACGCGCAGTTGGTCCGGATGTGAGCGGCGCGTCGGGACCGGACGTGAAACGGAGGAGCCAGGACCCGGAGTCGCCGCGCGGGAGACCTGGTCGACCGAAGCCGTGTTAGTCCTGGGGCCCGTACTGTGACGTAATGGGAACACAGGAAACGTATCCGATCGACGTCGGCGCCATCCGGGCGGACTTTCCGATCCTCGACCGGATGGTCGGCGGCGACATCGAGACGCCCGGTGAAGGAGCCGAAGACACCAAGCCGCTGGTGTATCTCGACAACGCGGCCACCAGCCACAGTCCGGAACCGGTCGTCGACAGCATCGTCGACTACTACCACGGCTACAACTCCAACGTCCACCGCGGAATCCACCACCTGAGCCAGGAGGCGTCGGTGGCCTACGAGAGGGCCCACGACCGCGTTGCGGAGTTCATCGGGGCTGCGGGTCGCGAGGAGATCGTGTTCACGAAGAACACCACCGAGTCGATGAACCTCGTCGCCTACGCGTGGGGACTCGCCGAACTCGGCCCCGGCGACACGGTCGTCCTGACCGAGATGGAACACCACGCCTCGCTCGTTACCTGGCAGCAGATTGCAAAGCGGACCGGCGCCGACATCGAGTTCATCCGCGTCGACGAGGCGGGCTACCTGGACATGGACCACGCCGCGGAGCTGATCGACGACTCCACCGCCATGGTGTCCGTTGTCCACGTCTCCAACACGCTCGGGACGATCGTGCCCGCCGCCGACCTCGCCGACATGGCACACGACCACGACGCGTACATCTTCGTCGACGGCGCGCAGTCGGCGCCGACCCGGCCGGTCGACGTCGAGGCCATCGACGCCGACTTCTTCTGCTTCTCGGGGCACAAGATGCTCGGGCCGACCGGGATCGGCGTGCTCTACGGGAAAGAGCACATCTTGGAGGAGATGGACCCCTACCTCTACGGCGGGGAGATGATCCGGAGTGTCACCTACGAGGACTCGACGTGGGAGGACCTCCCCTGGAAGTTCGAGGCGGGCACACCCGTGATCGCACAGGGGATCGCGCTCCACGCCGCGATCGACTACCTCGAGAGCATCGGGATGCGGAACGTCCAGGCCCACGAGGACCTGTTGGCGGAGTACGCCTACGATCGGCTGTCGACGTTCGACGACGTTGAGATCTACGGCCCGCCGGGCGACGAGCGCGGCGGCCTCGTCGCGTTCAACCTCGACGGCGTCCACGCACACGACCTCTCGAGCATCCTCAACGACCACGGAGTCGCGATCCGCGCGGGCGACCACTGTACCCAGCCGTTACACGACAAACTGGGTGTCCCGGCGTCGACGCGGGCGTCGTTCTACGTCTACAACACCAGAGAGGAGGTCGACGCCCTGGTCGAGGCGGTCGACGACGCTCGACAGCTGTTCGCCTGACGGTCCGTCGTTACCCTCCCTTCGTCGCTGAGGGTCGCTCGAGGCTGGGTCCCCGGTCCGTTCGACGCTCGATCCGTCGCGGACGGTTCGCGGTCGC